>CAJUES010000047.1 GCA_910585765.1 uncultured Lachnospiraceae bacterium
CTTGCTTTGGTATAATTCGACAATAAAAGAGAGGAAAAATCCATTATTATAAGATGTTTTTGACAAAGTACGTGTCACTACCTTGACTCAAGGGGGGCTTAGGGCAATGAGTGATTTGGAGGAGCTGGAACGGGAGCGCGGGAACAGTGAATATATGGATGCAAAGGCGGGGATGGCATACGCAAATGGTTTCATGGATTGCGGGGCGCGGACTGCAAGCAATGAAATGTGCACGTTTCTAGTGATGAATATCTCGTCATTGCAGTTGATACCAGTGAATATTATCGCGTATCGCAGCCAGTATGGGAGTGCGAATCCGGCGGCGGTGATCGCGCCCGCGATCGTGGCGACGTTTTTCAGTACGATAGTGGCGGTGGTATATTGCAAGGTAGTGGGAAGAAAATGCGATTGATGAACTTATTAATTGATGATATACTATCCATATAAAACAGCTTAAGAGGAATAGTCGACATGAAATTTGAATTTCCTTTGAGACATCAGCCTATGTTTTTGACGATCCGTATTATATTGAAATGTTTGACTTTGAGCATAGTGCTGATGAAGACCGGTACATTGCAATAAGAAATTATGAAAATGGTGTATAAAAAAAGGAGTACGCAGAGATGAAAAAATTTGAAAAATATGTTGCTGATAAACCAGAGTGGAATTTAATTTCGAAGGAAGAGGCTTCATTACTGAAAATGAAGCTTGGAAAAAGTCACAGAAAAGAATCTGACTGGGAAGTCATAAAGGAAATTTTGGGGAGGCGCAATCTGCTTACATTTATTCCGCCCAAAAGGGCGAAAGGGCTTACAACGATTGAAAAGGTACTTTGCGAGAATGGAAATCTGATGGTTTTTACAAACATGGATGACTGTACACGGCATATTCAGGTTCTGCAGTTCAAAGGAAAATTCCGGGGATATGTCGAGATTGGTTATATTTCTTTTGATAATGTTTTGGATATCGCAGACCAACATGGCATGAATGTTCTCATCGATATGAATGATGAAAATAACTCCAGGTGCCTCATGTATGAGCCCGCAGAAAAACGATTAAAAGCTGTCATCGTGGCATTTTGAAATAAATTTCACAGGGTATTCGTCACTGCAATTCATTCCAGTGAATGCTATCGCCTGCCACAGCCAGTACGGCGGTGACAATCCGGCGGCAGGAACCGCGCTTTTTTGGATTCTCCGTCCAATGCATGAGATGTCCCGTTGCCGCCGATTACCCCCGTCACGCCATGCATTGATCGCGGCAGAACGCCTTGCTATCTGTCAATTCTTCGCAACAAAATACTGCACAGGACAAGTGCTAAGACAAAGATCAAAAGCAGCGGCAAAAGGTTTTCAAACGTCAAAACACGCGCTGTCATTTGCTGATACCCCCATGAAGCCGGAAATAGTTTTCCTGCTGTTTTAAACGCTTTTGGAAGCAGTTCCGTCGGGAACATGATCCCGGAAAGCATGGTAGAAGGTATAAAAATAATAATAGAAAACATAGAAGTTTTTGCCGGGTCTTTTACCGCCAGCCCAATGATGCTGGCTGCACCGAGCGATACCGCAATAAAAATCGCGAGGGTGATAAAGTACACGAGCGGATTTTGCGGTAGTTCAGCCTGAAAAGCCAGCGGCGCTGCAATATACAGAATCATGCTCATAATGAACAAATGAATATATGCTGAAATATTGGTCAAAGCAAGACCGAGATATAGTGGAACCCCATTTGCCCTGTAGACCTTTTTGATATCGCTGCTGTATATTTCAACAATAGTGGGGGGCAGACCGATCAATGCGCCCATTGTCACGCCGAACACAGTCATTGACTGAATAAGCGTATATCTCGCTCCCGGCATGACGGAGGTAAAGATACCGCCCATAATTGCGAAGAACAGAAGCGGCACGATATAGCAGGTTATTAGTAATGTCTTGCTCCTTATATCTAATTTCCACTGTAGGGAAACCCCGTACAAAAAAGCGCCCATTGTTATGCCCACTTTGCTATTTTTATGAAATGTTGTTCCAGTGAACCGCGGTCGATCTGGATATCTGTGATAGTCGCTCCTTTTTCCTGGTACTGCATCAGCAGCGAAAGTAAAGTGTCCCCGATATTTTCCGCTTCGTATGTATCCGTTCCGTTTTCGGTCTGGATCGTGATCGTATAATGCTTTCCGATGGTTTCGCCCAGCTGTTTGACAGTTCCGATAAAGGCGATCTTGCCGCCGGAGAGGATAGCGATCCGGTCACACAAGCTTTCAACTTCTGTCATATCATGGCTTGCTAATATGATAGTTTTTCCGATCGCTTTTAACCGCCGGATCTGCGCATGTAGAGATAACTGCCCCTCAACATCGAGTCCTGCGGTTGGCTCATCAAGAAACAGAATATCCGGATCCCGCGTCAAAGCAAGTGCCAGATGAAGCCGCCGCTTTTGCCCGGTTGATAGTTGATAATACTGTTTTTTGGCAAGTTCATAAATGCCGAGCGCGTCAAGCATTGTCTGATCGAGGGCTGTCTTATTCCACTTGGCAAACAGCTTTACGGCTTCCAGTGCTCTGATATGCTGCGGCAAAGAAGCCGACTGCAGTTGGATCCCCATTCTTCCGTTTATCGCAATGCTTCCGCTGTCGTATTTTCTTAAACCCTCGATACATTCAAGTGATGTGGTTTTGCCCGCCCCATTTATGCCGAGCAAAGCAAAGATTTCTCCTTGCTGTACGCAAAAGTCTAAGCCGTTCAGCACGACGTGACTTCCATAACTTTTTGTTAAGTTGTTTATTTTTATAGCCTCCTTCATTCTGTTCCCTCCTTGTTTTCACTTTGAAATGGGTCAATACCTAAACGGGAAAAATAGACGCCTAATGCTTGTTCAACATATCCGTTTGTATCTTGAATCGCTTTCCATTGATGGTCTGCATTTTGAACTTCTCCAAATTCTACAAGCCTGGGCAGCATGCGCATATCTCCTCCAGTGAAATCCGTGATCATACTCCAATAGGCTTTTGCAAAATCCTGTCCCTCATCGCTGTCCGCAGGAACGCCGGCATTTTGAAGTCTTATTGCCTCGTCTTGAAGCTGCAGGAAGGTGTTCAGAAATGCCTTTCCGCTGTCTTTATCAAAATGGCTGCGGATATGGTCAAGGGTCTGGTCATCAAAATGTTTGATCAGCCAGTAGAAATCATTTTTCATCTGCAGATTGACGATGATATCGGCATACTTTTTGAAGTTCACCGACTGCATTTGAAGGACTTCCTCCCGCAGCGCTTCCAGTTCCCGCAACGATTCAGACAGGCTTTCTATTTTTTGCCTGACAGCGGCTGCCTGCTCCGCCAGGACATCGGCGATTTCAGCCGGTGTGTTGAGGGGAATGAGCCGGTTCTTTATGTCATTCAGAGAGAACCCTAAATGTTTGAGGGACAAGATCTGATGAAGCTTTACAATGTCTTTACCCGTATATAATCTGCGCCCCCCTTCACTCAGGACAGTTGGGGAAAGCAGCCCCTCTCTGTCGTAATGCTGTAATGTCCGTACAGTAACGTCCATTTTTTTTCGCGATCTCGCCGACGGTCATGTAACCTTGCGGTATTGCTTTATGTTTATCCATGTTATCCCCCATGCCGCCTTTGGCGGCTCAAATAGAAATGAAAAACGCTGGTATAAGCTACGTCATACATTGTTAGCGTGAGTTGCATCATCTATAGCATACCTCATTACGTTAGGTCACAAGCAAGTGTTTTTGCAAAATATTTTGGAAAAGTTGAGATAGTAAACTTTAAGAAAATTTAACATGAATTGTGTATGCGTTAGTGGTAAAATATGACTGTGAGTGGCAGGCAAATTTTTCATATTCAAATGTATCAATAAGGTGGAGGTAACAATAAATGATTTTTAAATATTGTGCGGAGTGCGGTCATAAATTAGAAGATATTAAATGTGGTGATGATGATTGCAAGATTTGTCCCGTGTGCAAGAAATTATATGGCGATAATCCCTTACCCGTTGTAGAGGTGCTGGTAGTCAATGAGTTTAATGAAATACTTCTTTTAAAGCAGAATTACATATCAGAAACGAAATGGACAGTCGTATCCGGTTATATGATAAACGGGGAAACGATTGAGGATGCCGTTACACGTGAAGTAAGGGAAGAAACCGGACAGAATGTTATAAGCTGTAAATATATATCCAGCTATTACTTTGCTCCCAAGCAGCTTATTATGATTGGATTTATTGCTTATGTAAAGAAATCACAATTTTCAAATTCAGTTGAAGTGGATGACATTAAATGGTATAAAATGGATGAAGTAGACCGTATGATAGCCCGCGAAAATAATTGTTCCGGTATGCATTGGGATAAATGTAGAGATTTTTTATAGATTTTGCGATCCCATTTGAAGCAACACGATTTTTATGCTACGATAATGGCACACGACCGGTTTGCGCCATGAGACGGTCTCAAGGACAGATGCATTCCTATCTGCACAGGAGGAGAAAAATGATAGACGGACACATTCATATTGAAAGAGGCGCGTACACGCTTGATTGGATCGATCAGTTTGTCAACAAGGCAGTTGAAATGGAGATTGATGAAATACGTCTGCTGGAACACTGTTACCGGTTTGAGGAGTTTGTTCCGATGTATGGTTCAGTGTGTGCATATAGCGAATATGTGGATGCGTGGTTTCATAGAAATGCAGGTGCGCACAAACTTGCAGACTATTTGGAGCTGATCGAACGAGTGAAGTGCTATAGAGTTAGAAACGAGCAGTTTCCGGTAAAGATCAAGTTTGGTCTTGAAATATGCTATTTCAAAGAGTTTGAGAACTTCATTTCTGAACTTACAAAAGGGAAAGGCTTTGATTTTCTGTTGGGAGGCATTCATTTTGTCGACGATTTTGCTTTCGATCACAAAGCCGAGCATTGGGCGGGACTTGATGTTGACAAAATATATCGCAGATATTTTGAGGATTCTGTTTCATTGGCGGAGAGTGGAATATTTGACGGTATCGGCCATCCGGATTCAATAAAATTATTCGGACACAAACCGTCGTATTCCCTGTCACGCTGCTATGAGCGCTTGGCGGAGGAACTCTCAAAAAATGACATGTATGCAGATCAAAATAGCGGAGCCGCCAGAAGATGTTCTAAAACGGCTCCGCCTGGCATGGATGAAGAACTGCTTAAAATACTCAAAAAGTATAATGTGAAGATCATTACATCGTCTGATGCACACTGCCCTGATGATGTGGGATATAAAATTAAGGAACTGAACAGCCTGATAGAGCGTGTTTAGCCGTTGCCTTTTCTATATAGATCCATGCAGAGAAAGTATGCATATAAAACGGCCGCAAACTGTGATGTACATCTGACGGAAAGTATTTATGCACTATCGACTCTCCTGATGAAAGCGCGACAGGAACTGCCGTGTGCGTTCTTCCCTCGGATGCTCGATGACTTCTCTCGGGGAGCCCTGCTCGAGGATCGTTCCGCCATCCATGAAGATAACGTGGTCTGCGACGTCGCGCGCAAATGCCATCTCGTGCGTGACGATGATCATGGTGGTTTCCTGGTCGGCAAGCTGGCGGATGACGTGCAGTACTTCCCCGGTCAGCTCGGGGTCGAGTGCGGAGGTCGGCTCGTCAAAGCACAGAATGTCGGGTGTCAGTGCCAGGGCGCGCGCGATGGCGACGCGCTGGCACTGACCGCCCGAGAGCTGGTGCGGATAGTTCTCCATACGGTCGGAGAGTCCCATCTGCCCCAGCAGATCTCTTGCCTGCTGCTCGATCGCGAGCAGCTTTTCCTTTTTGTGCGCCCTGTAGTCGGGCGCTTCCTTCGCGAGCAGCTGTCCGGCGAGCATGACATTCTGCAGTGCGGTGTACTGCGGAAACAGGTTGAAGGACTGGAATACCAGACCGAAATGAAGGCGTTTGCGCCGGATCTCGCTCTCCTTTCCGGTGGCGGGATCATCGGAGTCAAACAGGGTTTCCCCGTTCACGCGGATGATGCCGCTGTCCGGCCGCTCCAGGAAGTTCAGACAGCGCAGGAGTGTTGTCTTGCCGCTGCCCGAGGAGCCGATGATGGAGACGGTCTGTCCCTTTTCCATTGAAAAGCTGATATCTTTTAGGACCTGCGTCCGCTCAAAGGTTTTCTGAATGTGCTGTACTTCCAAGATAGACATGTCCATATCTCCTTCCTTATTTGAAGTAATCGAGCCGTCTCTCGAGATAACCCAAAAGGGATGTGAGGAGACCGTTCCAGATTAAATAGTAGACTGCGGTGAAAAACAGCGGCCAGATAGCGCCGGAGATGCCCTGCGAGCCCTTGAGAAACGACTGCCCTGCCCAGATGATCTCCTGCAGCGCGATGATGCGGGAGAGGGAGGTGTCCTTCACCAGCGTGATGATCTCGTTGGACATGGGCGGGACGATCCGCTTGACCATCTGCAGCAGCTTGACTTTGAAAAAGATCTGACGCCTTGTCATGCCGAGCACAAGTCCAGCCTCTGTCTGCCCGACCGGGATGGACTGGATGCCGCCGCGGTAGATTTCCGAGAAGTAGCATGCGTAGTTCAGGATAAATGAGATGCTGGCTGCCAGAAAGCGTCCGCGCTCCCCGCTGCCCCAGATGGGAGTACCCAGCACCAGACCCGGAAAATAGTAGAAGATCAGCAGCTGGATCATGAGCGGTGTGCCGCGAATGATCCACACGAGGAATCTGGAAAGATACCGCAGCGGCCGGAAGTGCGACATGGAACCGAAGGCGATGACCAGCCCCAGCGGGAATGCGCCGATGAGCGTGACAAAAAACAGCTTTAAAGTCTGTAGAAAACCGATGTTCAAAGAGCGGATAACGATCGGAAATTGTTCGATGATCAGTTGCATATGTATCTCCTAACTGAAAATATTTTCTCTGCGCGGGGCTGTGCACAAAAAAGGCATCCCAAGCTGTATCTTGAGACACCCTTGTCGTACCGCCCTTGTCGTCAGTGTGCGATCAGCGCAGCCTGCACCCCGTACTTTTCGGCGATTTCCAGCATACTTCCGTCCTGGGAGCTCGCGGCGAAGAAGTCATTCAGGGCAGCTGCGAGGTCAGAGCCTTTCCGAAAACCGACCCCGTATTTTTCGTCATTCAGACCGACAGTGTATGTGAGGTCTGCATATCCGGTGCCCTCACCGACCATGGCAGCAGCCATGAGCGAGTCGATGATGGCTGCGTCAGAAGTTCCTGCGGCAACTTCCATCAGGGCGTCCGCCTGCGCTGTGACGGGCGTGTGGGCAAGTTCGAGCGCGGATGCCTGCGCCTCGCCTGCGCTTCCCGCCTCAACCGCGAAGCTGACCTCGGGAATATTGTCCTTGTCCTGGAAATCCGCGGCTTTGTCAGCCGGCACGACGATCACCTGCGCGTTGTTGCAGTAGGGTTTGGAACATTCCATGGCGCTCGTGACCTCGGCTGTGAGCGTCATCCCGTTCCACACACAGTCGATCGTCTTGCCGTCAAGTTCGAGGATCTTGTTATCCCAGTCGATCTCCACGAATTCGACAGCGACGCCGAGGCTTTCCGCGAATGCCTTTGCCATGTCCGCGTCAAAGCCGATCCACTCGCCGTTCTCGTCCCGGTAGTCCATCGGTGCGAAATCGGTGATCCCGACGACCAGTGTTCCTTTATTTTTCACGTAATCCATATCTGAATCCGCGCCGTCTGTGCCAAGTGCCTCCGTGTTGTCTGTGCCGGGTGCGTCCGCGCTGTCTGTGTCAGGTGCATCCGCGCTGTCGGCAGCCTGTGAGGATGCGCTGTCCGCCTGTGCGGATTCCGCCGGCGTGGATGCGTCGGATGACGAGACAGGGGAACTGCCGCATCCTGCAAGTGTTGCGGACAGCATCATAGCCGCAGCCAGGGCGGCAGCCTTTGTAAATAATTTTTTCATAGTACTCCTCCATGTTTTGAAAATTAAGATTGTCGATTTCACATTAACATGGTAACAGTTTACCGCGCTAAAGTCAATAGCAAATCTGTCGGGATTCAGCGTTTTGCGCTGCAGGCGGCGCAGCCGGATGGGGTCGCGGCACAGCCGCCCCGGGCTGTCTCGCGCAGCTCCGGCGCAATGCGTCTGCCCACGCTGTGCATGGTCTCGAGCATCTCGTCAAACGGGATGAGCTGTCTCACGCCGCTCAGCGCCAGCTCCGCGGCAGTCAGGGCATTGGCGGCGCCCACCGTGTTGCGTAGCTGGCAGGGACACTCCACCAGACCGCCCACAGGGTCGCAGACCAGACCTAACAGGTTCATCAGGGCTGTCGAGGCGCTGTCGAGACACTGCCCGGGGCTTCCGCCCATCAGTTCCACCGCGGCGGAGGCTGCCATGGCGGAAGCCACGCCCACCTCCGCCTGACAGCCGCCCACAGCGCCGGCTACCGTCGCGTTCCTCATGGCGAGATAACCGACAGCGCTGGCGTTGAACAGGGCGGGGAGCAGTGCGTCGTCAGAGAGACCATACTCTTCCTGCAGGGACAGCAGAACGCCCGGTACGACGCCGGAGGAGCCGGCAGTGGGGGCGGCGACGATCAGCCCCATGGAGCTGTTGGACTCCAGCACTGCCAGGGAGTATGAGATCGCCCTCGACAACAAACTGCCGCAGAGGGATTTCCCAGCCAGGAGATGCCGGTTTACCAGCTGCGCCTCCCCGCCGATCAATCCGCCCATGGAAGGGCGCGGCTGTTCAATGGGGGTTTTGGCGGAGCGCTTCATAATCTCCAGCACCCTTTTCATTTTCGCGGTCACTTCCGGCTCTGTTGTCTCTGCCAGATCGCACTCCCTGGCTATCATGATCTCCGAGATCGCAAGATGTTTCGTCCCGCACAGACGCAGCAGATCCGTTCCGTTTTTAAAATCAATCATGTTTTCCCTCCCGAACCCGGATGAGTACGACCCTTTCCACATCCGCTTTCTCCGATATTTTTTCCTTGATGTCGTCCGGCACATCGTTGTCAAACTCCAGGATGCTGTACGCCCGGTCTCCTTTATTTTCGCGGAACAGTTTCATGTAGGCGATGTTGACATTCCGCTGGCTGAGGCAGCTGGTGATGTGTGCCGCTATGCCGACGCGGTCGCGGTGGACGACGATCAGCGTGTTGTCCTCGCCCGAGAAGTCGACTTCG
Source organism: uncultured Lachnospiraceae bacterium (assembly GCA_910585765.1). Classification (GTDB taxonomy): domain Bacteria; phylum Bacillota; class Clostridia; order Lachnospirales; family Lachnospiraceae; genus COE1. The sequence continues at coordinate 9,152 of CAJUES010000047.1, forward strand.
ATCCCGTTGATTCTGACGACACTGATCTTTCCGCCGCCGATGGATTCCCCGCGCAGGTCGATGACTTTTCCGGAGATCCCGGTCAGATGGATGTCCACGGTGTTCGGATGGAGTTCCGTCTCCGTCTCGTCGCAGAGAAACTGCCATTTTAGATTTTGTTCCTCCGCCATCCCGTAGGCGTGGGGGATGCGGATGTCGTCGGTGGAACACCCCAGGATCCCCGCAAGGAGGGCGCGGTCTGTGCCGTGGCCTTTGTATGTCCTGGCAAAGGAGCCGTAGAGTGTGAACTGCACTTCGCTGGCGGGCTCGTCCAATATTTTGTGCGCCAGGAGCGCAATGGAGCAGGCGCCTGCAGTGTGGGAGCTCGACGGACCGACCATGTTGGGTCCCAGAACGTCGAAAATGCTGATAAATGCCATGATTATCTCCTTTTTTCTCTATTAAAGCGGCGGTATTTCTGCGAGATTTGCGCCGCAGTCTGATATGTATTGATTATAATGCCCCTGTGCTGATCTGTCCACATTTTCCTTGGCGGATTAGTCATATACGTCCCCTCCGCGGCATACATTTAATTATTAGAATGTAGTTCAATGTATGCCGGGGAGGTCTTTTTATATGGAGCTGTTAAAAAAGAATATCCATACTGAGCGGATAAAGTCCAAGGCGCTTTTGCAGATACCGCTGGAGGCGGACATCAACGTGTCCGACGCAAAGCCGGATGTGGCGAAGGTGATCTACGACTGCGGAACGATCAAGGTAGATGAGATCAAGACAGGTATGAACAAGATCTGGGTAAAGGGAAGGCTGTGCTATCAGCTCCTGTACCAGACGGAGGGGGCGCTGTCCGGCGATAAGGGGGACAATGCGCTCGCAGGCATGGACGGCGAGATCCCGTTCATGGAAGAGATCTATCTCGATAAGCTCGAGGGCACGGACCGGGTGGTCTGCAGGACAAATCTCGACGATATGAGGGTGCAGATCATCAACTCGAGAAAGCTCAGCGTCCAGTCGGTGATCTCGCTCGAACCGCGAGTGGAGGAGAGCATATCGGAGGAGCTGTGCGTGGAGCTCGACAACTCGGGTGAGGCAGACCAGAAACTTGAATATCGCAAAAAGAGCCTGGATTACCTCGAAACAATCGTGAAAAAGAGGGATCTGCTGCGCATCCACGAGGAGACGCGCCTGCCGGCCGGCATGCCGGACATCGGGGCGGCACTGTGGAAAAATGCGGTGATCAGCAGTATCAGCTTCCGCCCTATGGACGAAAAGCTGGGGATCACAGGAGAGCTCAGCGTATTTATCGTTTATCGGGAGGACACCTCGGACAGGATAAACTGGTACGAGACCGTGATACCCTTTAACGGGAGTGTGGAGTGCCAGAACAGCAGGGAAGGCATGATCGCGGATGTGATGTACGAGATCGGACACGAGGAGATCACGATCAGGGAGGACTCCGACGGGGAATTCCGCGTGATCGGTGTTGAGACGACTGTCGAGCTCGAGATCAAACTCTACGAGAAGGTGAATACCTCGATCGTAGCGGATGTGTACGGTGTGAGCTGCGAGGTGCAGGCGGGGATCGACAGCAGGCAGTTCAGGGATCTGTGCACGGAGCTCGATATCGAGGAGAAGCTCACCCGCAGCATCAAGCTCGAGGACGCGGATCCCAAGATCCTGCAGGTCTGCCACAGTGACGCCCGGGCAAAACTTTCTGAGACGGCGTGGAAGGAAGGACAGCTCATGCTTTCCGGGGAGATCGAGCTCCAGGTGCTCTACTCCTCCAACGAGAGCGGCGCCGGTCTCTATCCGGTGAGGAGCACAGTGCCGTTTGAGATCGTGAGGGACATTCCGGAGATCAATGAGGCGCAGATCGAGCAGTATTCGCTCTCGGTCTGGATTCCGCAGCAGGCGGTGAGCATCAAGGACAGCGCACAGTTTGAGTGGAGGGGCAGCATCAATGTCAGGCTGTTGATCTACAACACAAAAAATGAGGATATTCTGACAGACTTGAAGATAGAGCCGATCAATGCGGATGTCCTGGAAAAACTGCCGGGCTTTGCGATCTATTATGTGAAACCGGGCGATTCGCTCTGGCAGATCGGAAAGAAGTATTATGTAAGTGTAGGTCGGATCAAGGAAATGAATAACCTCACCGAGGACGAGATCAAGGCAGGTGATAAGATCCTCATAGTAAAATAGGTCAGCGAACGCTGACCTGTTTTACGTATTTCCTATCAGAGAAAATGATTATTTTGCGACAACAGTGCCATCCTCGGTTGTTGTGACAGTGTCCTTCTCAGGCGCATTGCCCTCCGTCTTCGGATTCATCAGTTTGTCAAATTTTTCAAGGACTGCATCGTAGGTCTTCTTTGAGATCTCAGGAAGCTTGCCGCCCCATGTCTTCTCAGCCTTCTCATAGCCCTTCAGGAACGCATCGCGCATCTTCTCAAGCTGCTTGGTATCATTGCCTGCAAGCGCTGTTGCAAAAGACAGGATGCGGTCGGAAGTCTGCTTCACACCCCAGTAACCATCCTCGGAGATCGCTTCCTGCGCCTTCTTCTGTGTCGCTGCGTCGACAGTGTAGTTTCCCTTTGCCAAAAACTGCCAGATGTTGTTCGCCTGGCCGAATGTGTTGGTCTGGGTGTTGAGCATATTATGTACGAGATCTGTGAGCTGTGACTGACGCTTTTCCTGGTCGGCTTTGAGCTGTGCCACGATCGCCTTTCTGTCATCTGCGGACAGTTTTGACTTGTCATAGACAGCAGCGCTGTTCTCATTCTTGTTGGTGCTTGCTGCGGTATCTTTCGAATCCTCCGGTTTCGTCGATTCGTTTTTCGAAGCAGCGCTCTCCCGCTTCTCTGCCTCAACAGCATACATGTCAGTTAGGTTGTTATTTCCGATTCCTGATAAACTCATATGGTATCCCTTCCCTTCTTAAATAAAATAAAAACAATTCCCTCCATGGTCAGTATTGTGCAATGCCTGGCTAGTTTTAAATTTATATCGTCATTATACCGCAGAAACTTTAGGAAAAACAGTATTTTAACAAAAGAAATTTATGTTTATTCAGATTGGGGCATAATAGACTAAATTTTTCCAAAAATATCAGAATTATATAAAATCTGCACAAAAAGGTATTGAAAAAGAAACGATAGTATGATATAAATAGTCTGACGGAATCGTTACCGACATGGACATTGGGCAAAACAGCAGCGATGCATAGTAAAGCTGGAGAATCTATATTATAAAATAAAGAAAAATCTATATAAAAAATCTATATAAAAAGAATATAAAAATGTGTCAAAGGGGGAAATTATATGGATTTTGTGAGTGAGAAAGGGGCAGCCCGGATTGTCAATGCCTACATAGAGAGAGAAATGACAGAGTACAGGAAAGTGACGGAGAAGGAGCTTCGGTCAGGCGTGATCGCACCTGAGGCAAAGGCAGCTTTCAGCAGAAAGCCGTACTATGGAGGCTCTGTTATCAACATCAAGAACCGTCCTGTCCTCAGATGATTTCCGGTTGAAAAATGTCGCTTGAGCAATCCTTTTGGTTCAGGCGATATTTTTTATGCGCGATTATTCTCTGTCCGATGATATTTTTTCGTGGAAACTCTGTGCAGAATATGATAATATAGAATCAAATATATATCGGAAAGGGATAATCATATGGCAAGTGTAAGCATTGAACGTGTAATAGAAAAATTTAAGCTCAAAAATCTCACGCCGCAGATCAATGTTGAGAATATCAAGATCCATCAGCCCGACATCAACAGGCCGGCGCTGCAGCTGGCAGGATATTTTGAACATTTCGAGGAGACGAGACCTCAGATCATCGGGTTTGTGGAGTTTTCCTACATGGAAAACCTCCCCACGGAGAGGAAGGAGGAAGTCTATCCCAGGGTAATATCCGAGAAGACACCCTGCATCATCTTCTGCCGGGGGCTTCACCCGGACGAGATGTTCATGGAGATCGCGGTCAAAAATAACGTCCCGCTGCTGGTGACGGAGAAGACGACCTCCGCGTTTGAGGCGGAGATCATACGGTGGCTGAATGTCAGGCTCGCGCCCTGCATCTCTGTTCACGGTGTGCTTGTGGACGTCTACGGCGAGGGTGTGCTGATCACCGGCGAGAGCGGTATCGGCAAGAGCGAGGCGGCGCTGGAGCTGATCAAGCGCGGCCACCGTCTGGTGTCGGACGACGTGGTCGAGATCAGGAAGGTGAGCGATGACACGCTGATCGGATCCGCGCCGGATATCACGCGCCACTTTATCGAGCTGCGCGGCATCGGTATCATCGATGTGAAGACGCTGTACGGTGTGCAGAGCGTTATGGACACCACCAACATCAATCTCGTGATCCGGCTGGAGGACTGGGATAAGGAGAAAAAATATGACAGATTAGGTCTGGAAGAGAATTACACGGAATATCTTGGTAATAAGATCGTGTGCCACAACATTCCGATCCGCCCCGGGCGCAATCTGGCGATCATCTGCGAGTCGGCGGCAGTCAACTACCGTCAGAAAAAGATGGGTTACAACGCGGCGCAGGAGCTGTACCAGCGCGTGCAGAATTCACTCTCAAAACCGCGTGAGGACGACGAGGAATAGGCACCGCCGGGACATACAGGAGCGTGCAGGCTGTGTACGGCAAATAAGTGAAAAGAAATATATGAATATACAAGGAGTGAGAAAAATGGGCAAGTATTGTTTTGGTGTGGACCTGGGTGGAACAACGGTAAAGATCGGTCTGTTTGACACGGAGGGGAACGTGCTCGAGAAGTGGGAGATACCGACCAGAAAAGAGGAGAACGGCAGCAGGATTCTCCCCGATATCGCAAAGGCGATCCTTGATAAGGCGGCGGAGAAGGACATTGCGAAGGAAGATGTTGCCGGCGTCGGGATCGGTGTTCCGGGACCTGTGGACGATAATGGCGTCGTACATAAGGCAGTCAATCTCGGCTGGGGCGTGATCAACATCAACGAGACGCTCGGCGGGATGCTGCAGATGCCGGTGAAAGCCGGAAATGACGCGAATGTGGCGGCGCTCGGCGAGATGTGGTGCGGCGGCGGAAAGGGCTGTACCAACATGGTGCTCGCCACGCTCGGCACAGGTGTCGGCGGCGGCATCATCGTCAACGGAAAGATGGTGACAGGATCGACCGGCGCAGGCGGGGAGATCGGTCACATCCACATCGAGGACAATGAGCCGGATGCGTGCGGCTGCGGCAACCACGGATGTCTCGAGCAGTACGCTTCCGCGACAGGCGTGGTGCGCCTGGCTGAGAGAAAGCTGGCGTCATCGGACAAAGACAGCGTGCTCAGGGCTGCAAAGGAGCGCGGAGGGCTCAGTGCAAAGGCGGTGTTCGATGCCGTGAAGGAGGGCGACGAGCTCGCCTGCGAGATCGCAGAGCAGTTTGGCGATTACCTCGGAAAGGGATTTGCCGCGATCGCGGGCGTTGTCAATCCGGAGGTGTTCGTCCTCGGCGGCGGTGTGTCCAGGGCAGGCGGGATCCTGTGTGAATACGTCTCGAAATATTACACAAAATATGTATTCCAGGGCTCTAAGGATGCGCAGTTCAAGCTTGCGACGCTCGGAAACGACGCCGGGATCTACGGCGCGGCGAAGCTGGTATTAGAATAGAATCAAGAGGTAATCGTTTGAAAGCGTTTGATGACAAAGCAAAACAAAAACTCTACCAAAGACTGTCCGGCATCCTGGCGCCGGAGCAAATACATGTAAATGAAAAAATGTCAGCTCACACCACCTTCCGCGTGGGTGGTGAAGCTGACATCTTTGTAGAGATCAGGACCGCGGCGCAGCTCCGAAATGCGGTCGCGACGCTGGGGGCAGAGGGATTTTGTGAGCCGGGAAAGGATTATTTCATCCTCGGCAACGGCAGCAACGTGCTCGTCAGCGACAGCGGCATCAGGGGCATCGTGCTCCATCTGTCAAAGGAATACGGAAAGATCGCGCCGGACGGCGCATCGCACCTTGTCTGCGAGGCGGGGGCATCGCTCGCGGCGATCGCGCAAAAGGCGTGCGAGTGCGGACTGACCGGATTTGAGTTTGCGGCGGGGATCCCGGGAAGCCTCGGCGGTGCGATCGTCATGAATGCGGGCGCGTATGACGGGGAGATGCGCCATGTCGTGGAGCGCGTGCGGCTGATGGCGCCCGACGGCACGATCACTGAAAAAAATACGGAGGAGATGCACTTCTCGTACAGACACAGCATCTTAAAAGAGGAGCCGCTGATCGTCGTCGACGCCCGCATCGCGCTGTCCCCGGGCAGCCGGCAGGACATCAGGGCGAAGATGGAGGAGCTGGCGGCGAGGAGACGCGAAAAACAGCCGCTGGAATATCCGAGTGCAGGCTCCACCTTCAAGAGACCTGCAGGGCACTTTGCAGCGAAGCTGATCGACGATGCGGGACTGCGGGGGTACTCGGTAGGCGGGGCGCAGGTTTCCGAGAAGCACTGCGGATTTGTCGTGAACAGAGGAGGAGCCACGGCGGCGGATATCTACACGCTGATCGCACAGGTGCAGGAGCGTGTGGCGCAGTCGAGCCGGGTTTCGATCGAGCCGGAGGTCATTTTGCTCGGTTTTGGTGAGAAAGGGTGATACAAATGAGATTTGTGATAGTTACAGGCATGAGCGGCGGCGGGAAATCGACCGCCATGAAAATGCTTGAGGACGCGGGGTACTACTGCGCGGACAATATGCCGGTGCCTTTGATCGAGAAGTTCATGGAGCTTCTGGCAATGCCGGACAACGGGATCCTCAAGGTAGCGCTCGGGCTTGACGTCAGGGCAGACCAGTCCTTCGAGGATGTCAACCAGCTCGTGGCGCGCCTGCGGGAGACATATACCTTTGAGATCCTGTTCCTCGAAGCGGCGGACAATATACTGCTCAAGCGCTACAAGGAGTCGCGGCGCGTCCACCCGCTGTCTGTCGACGCCGATCTGATGAGCGGGATCACGAGGGAGCGCGCGCTGCTTGCGAGCATCAAGCAGGCGGCGGACTATGTGCTCGACACGACCAACCTGCTGACAAGGGAGTTGAAGGCGGAGCTCGACCGGATCTTTGTCAGCAACCAGGCGTACAACAGCCTGATGGTCAATGTCATGTCCTTTGGCTTTAAGCATGGCATCCCGCAGGACGCGGACCTGGTGTTCGACGTGCGCTTTCTGCCCAATCCGTTTTACATCGACGAACTCAAGCAGAAGACAGGGCTTGACCGGGAGGTGCAGGACTATGTTATGGGCTTTCCGGAGGCGCACGAGTTTGTGGACAAACTGACGGATATGGTCAATTTCCTGATCCCGCACTATATTAATGAAGGAAAGTACCAGCTTGTCATCGCGATCGGCTGCACGGGCGGCCAGCACAGGAGCGTGACACTTGCGGGGGAGCTTTACAACCGTCTCAAGGACAAGGGCGATTATGGGCTCACACTCCGGCACAGAGATACCAAATAAACTTTACAGATATCCATAAGAGCAAGATAAGAGGTGGCTTATGTCTTTTTCAGGAGAGGTAAAGGAAGAGCTTGGCAGGATCGAGAACGGCGCGAGGCATTGTCAGATCGCGGAGCTGGCGTCGATCCTGCTCTACTGCGGCGCCGTCAGGACAGATGCATCGGGTGCCAGGGTCATTGAGATCCAGTCGGAAGCTCCGTCTGTGGCGGCAAGGTGCCGTATGCTCCTTGAGAGGCTGCAGCTGGCGGAGGAGTGCGCTTTCGGGGACGCGCGGAACCGCGGGGGGCTGTATCTGGGAAAAAATGACAGCAGTATCATCGACAAGGCGCTGCAGACCATCAAATACCGGGAGGGCGACAGTGTTGTCAACCCGCTTGTGATGAAGAGCCTGTGCTGTAAGCGCGCCTGTCTGCGGGGCGCTTTTCTGAGTGTCGGTTCCATGAGCAACCCGGAGAAGGGGTATCACCTGGAATTTGTGTGCAATGACACACAGCAGGCGGAACAGCTCGTGGACACATTGGCGTGCTATGAGATACACGCAAAGATCGTGGTGCGGAAAAAGTATCAGGTCGTATATATCAAGGAGAGCGAGGAGATCGTCGCGCTGTTAAATGTCATCGGGGCGCATATCGCATTGATGAACCTTGAAAATCTGCGGATACTAAAAGACATGCGCAATTCGATCAACCGCAAAGTCAACTGCGAGGCGGCGAACATCACAAAGACAGTGAACGCGGCGGCAAAGCAGATCGACGACATCGAATATATCAAGGTGCACTACGGCTTTGACAATCTGGCGGACAATCTGCGGCAGGTCGCAGAGCTTCGCCTCGAATATCCGGATGCCACGCTAAAGGAGCTCGGGGGATATCTGAATCCCACAGTGGGCAAATCAGGAGTGAACCACAGGCTGAGAAAACTGAGTGAGCTGGCGGAGAAGCTGAGGAACTGACGGGAGATGCGGGTGTCTGCTGACGCCTCCTTAGAGGGAATAATGACATGGAGAGTTGATATGAAAAAAGCATTGTTTATATTGAATCCACATTCCGGCAAAGGGCAGATCAGGAATCATCTGCTGGAGATCGTGGATATACTGGTAAAGGATGGATACGAGGTGACGGTCTACCCCACACAGGAACAGGGCGATGCGAGCCGCGCCATGCGGGAGCGCAAAAAGAGCTATGAGCTGATCGTGTGCAGCGGCGGCGACGGGACGCTCGACGAGATCGTGACGGGGATGATGCAGTCCGGCTTCAAGACGACGATCGGCTATATCCCGGCGGGGAGCACCAATGATTTTGCCAACAGCCTGAGGATTTCGTCCACCATGAAAAAGGCGGCGGAGACCGTGGTGAACGGCACTGTGTTTTCCTGCGATGTGGGCAGGTTTAACGATGATGTTTTTGTGTATATTGCGGCATTTGGACTGTTCACGGAGGTTTCGTACGGCACGCGCCAGGAGATGAAAAATATGCTGGGGCATATGGCGTACCTTTTGGAGGGCGTCAAGCATCTGCAGAATATCAAGTCCTATCACTTAAAAGTGACAAGCGTGTCGGAAAATGGCGAGACGACGGTGATCGAGGACAATTTCGTCTACGGCATGGTCACGAACTCCTACTCCGTGGGCGGCTTCAAGAGCATTGCGGGAAACGTCTTTAAGGGAAAGATCGCGCTGGATGACGGGCTGTTTGAGGTGACGCTGATCAGGACGCCCAGGAACCCGATGGAGCTCAACTCGATACTGGCTGCGCTTGCGATCCAGAATATCGACACCCAGTACATGTACAGCTTCAAGTCCGGCAGGCTGGTCATCGAGTCCGAGGAGGAGATCGCATGGACGCTTGATGGGGAGTTTGGCGGCACACATACGCAAGTCACGCTCACGAACGAGAAGCGGGCGATGGATATCATGGTGAAGGAATAAAAGACAGCGAAGTGCATAAAGTAATAGTGAGCGTTTGCGCAGGGCAGGTGATCCGCCCGTGAGAAAGCTGACCGGGATCGTGATCTTTATCGTGAGCCTTCCCCTGATCGGGAGCATCCTGATCAAGCCGGATAAGCGTGTCTGGAAGGAAGACGAAGATGACACGAGTGTCATAAATGAGTGCTTTGAGATCGCTGTCAGGGAGGATGTCGGTACGTTTTATTACAAACCGGAGATCCTGACCGGGCTGATGATGTACCGGGCGGTACCGGGAGATACGATATTCAGCGGATCCGAGGATTACATTGTCAGGATCGACGAAGTGTGGGATCCCGAGCAGGAGTATCTAAAGGCGCTCGCTATCGTGTGCCGCAGCAATATCGTGTACGCCTGGGAAGCCGGAAAGCGCCCGGATGTGCTCGATTTTGACAGGATGCAGTTCGAGGCGGCAGATTTTTACAGGATTGTTCAGACAAATGCTGTGTACGCCAGGGTGCTGGCGGACGAGAGCGGATGTATCAGATTAAATGAAATAAGGCGGGCAGTCGATGCCACGCAGGGAGCTGTGCTTACGAGAGATGGGAGAGTGATCACAGCTCCTTTTTTTACCACCATGCCGTCCGACATGCTCGTCTCGGAGCCGGGTGACGGGGACGGATTTTCCCTGAATTACGCGTATGAGCTGGCGGTCGAGGGCTATGATTTTTATGAGATTTTAAAGTACTTTTACGACGATTTCCGCATTACTATTTACGAGTAAATCCATGAATAAAAACCTCCTAACGGGTCAATGCTATGGTAAAGGAACCAATACGCAAGGTTCCTTAGGCAAAGGGCTTGCCGGAAATGGAGGGAAAGGATGAACAGACGAAACAACAAGCGTCCTGCCTTGCAGAAGGAGAAGATCAGTATCATCGCTGCATCTGTATTTGTGCTGTCGGCACTTACTCTTGCAGGCGTGTATATGTCATCGCAGGGCGACAGGCAAAAGGAAGAAAATCGCATAGATTTTGCAAAACTTGAACAGGAAAACATCACATCAGAGGAGGGCGGAAATACCGTTCTGCCAGACACCAGGTACGTGTCGGGAAAAGCGGAGTCCGATATCGAGACGAACAGGAAAACTCAGACAGACAGCCGGTTTATCGATCCTGATATCTATGATCTGAGCGATAACAATGACATGGATGTCGATCCGGCGTTCACGGAAGCGAACTCCGGGCAGGTGGAAAATACCGTGCAGGAAAATACGACTGCAGGCACGGACAAGGCGGCTGTGTTTATGGAAGGTCAGGAGCAGGGACAGGAACAGGAGCTCGTGGCGGACACACCGCTGAATTTCTCGGACGAGGATTCCCTTGCACTCCCGATCATCGGGGATGTCCTGTTAGACTACAGCATGGACAAGGCAGTATATCATACTACAATGCAGCAGTACCGTTATAATCCGTCACTCGTCGTCGCAGCGACTGAGGGACAGGATATCACAGCGGCGGCGGACGGCATCGTATCGGATGTGTACTACGATTCACAGACCGGAAACACCATCCGTTTTGATCTCGGCAACGGCTATATGCTGACCTACGGGCAGCTCGACAGCATCGCTCTGAATCCGGGCGACAGGGTGTCCGCGGGCGATATCGTCGGAAAAGTAGCAAAGCCTACGATCTATTACACCGAGGAGGGGACGAACATTTATTATAAGCTTACGAAGGACGGGAAACCGGTCGATCCCCTGCACAGGTCATCCGGTGAGGAGCAATAATCAGGAAGGGCATGGTCTTACGAAAAAATGCTTTTATTGGAAAATGCGTCAATCCGCAGTATGAGTGATGCGATCCGTGGACAATACCGGACAGATATCCTTGAGGGAAGTATACTTATCAAGGGCAAAAAGATCCTCGAGGTGTCCCCGCGAATCGAACTTCCTCAGTCTGCGGACTGCATGAAAATAGATGTGAACCATCATCTGGTAATGCCGGGTCTTATCGAGGCGCACTGTCATATGGGTATCACCGAGGAGAAGAAGGGGCAGGAGGGCGATGACTGCAATGAGACAGTCCATCCCGTCACCCCGATGCTCCGCGCGATCGATGCGATCAATACGATGGATGCCGCCTTTGCGGATGCGGTGAGAGCGGGCATTACCTCTGCAAACATTGGTCCCGGCAGCGCAAACGTTGTCGGAGGCCAGTTTGCCGTCGTGAAGACGAGCGGGAGACGGATCGACGATCTGATCCTGAAATTCCCCTCGGCGATGAAGGTCGCTTTCGGCGAGAATCCCAAGGTAAATTATGCCGGGATGAATACATCGCCCGTAACGCGCATGGCGATAGCCGGGATGCTCCGGGAAGAACTGGTGAATGCCAGATCCTATCTGGAGAAGCGCGATCGGGGGCAGACAGACTACAATCTTCACTATGAGGCGTGGCGCCCTGTGTTTGCGGGGGAGATCCCGCTAAAGGCACATGTGCACCGCGTGGATGACATATTCACGGCGATCCGCATTGCCAGAGAGTTTGAGCTCAATATGACACTCGACCACTGCAGCGAGGGACATCTGATCGCGGAGGAGATCGTCGCGTCAGGCTTTCCGGCGGTCGTGGGACCAGACCTCACCACCCGCAACAAGATCGAGGTGCAGAATGTGGCGTTCAAGACAGCCGGCATCCTTGCAAAAGCAGGCGTGACGGTGTCGGTCACAACAGACCATCCGGTGTCGCTGATCCAGTCCCTCCCGCTGTGTGTGGGCATGAGTGTCAAGCACGGGCTGCCGATGGAGGAGGGCTTTCGGGCGATGACGACCAACGCCGCAAAAATCTGCGGCGTGTCGGATCGGATCGGCAGCATAGAACCGGGAAAGGACGCGGATCTTGCCGTCTTTGACGGAAATCCCATGGAGGTGTTCACCGACACACTGATGACCATCATAGACGGGGAGATCGTGTACAGAAAAGACGGCACAAAAAGTCGGCTGCAGCAATAAAACGGACGCGTGGCCAGCGAAAACGCGGTCAGCGGAGATCGGGCAGCGTGCCGTCCGCAGGGGCGGAAGCTGCCGTAAATCAAACGGATTGCATAAATTTATATGTGTTTACGATCAAAATATAGTGAAAATGATGAAAAGTAAAAATTGATTAAAAACCACTTTTCAAATCAATATATATGTTATATAATATAGAGAAGTATGATACGAAGTATCTACACGAAATCATTCAGCTTACATCGTATGCGAGTTTGACTCGCTATTCGCTCTCTCAATAACGCCCGCAAGTCTACATGGATTTGCGGGTATTTTATGCGCAGCTCCGTGCAGCGGAAATATGCCGCAATGCGGCGCACGGGGCGCGCGGCGAGTAGAGGAGAAGGTCGTTCCTCTACTCGAATAAATTCGGGCACCCAGCGGAAGAGTGTCAGCAAAGGCTGACGGGTGCCCGGCGCGCGAGTAGAGGAGAAGGCCGTCCCTCTACTCGAATTTATTCGGGCACCCGGCGGAAGAATGTCAGCAAAGGCTGACGGGTGCCCGGCGCGGCGAGTAGAAGGCGGACGATAATGATTTGGGTATTGGGAAAACGGGTATGAACATTGGTATATTTGATTCGGGTATTGGCGGCATGACGCTGCTGCACCAGGCGATGGTGCTGATGCCGCGCGAGAATTTTATATTTTATGCGGACACCGACCATGTTCCGTACGGAACCAAGTCCAGGGAGCAGGTCACGGCGTATGTGGACGAGGTGATCCGTTTTATGGCGGGGCATGACTGCAAGGCAGTGGTGATCGCGTGCAACACGGCGACGGCCGTGGCGGCGGAGCGGATGCGCAGCAGATACAGTCAGATCCCGATCGTGGGCATCGAGCCGGCGGTGAAACCGGCGGTGGCGGAGAGTGAGGGAAAGCGTGTGCTGGTGGTTGCGACGCCGCTCACGGTGCACGAGAAGCGGCTTAGGAAGCTCGTGGAGCGCGTCGACGATGAGCATCTGGTCGACCTGCTGGAACTGCCGGGACTGGTGGAGTTTGCGGAGCGCGGCGAGTTTGTGTCGGACAATGTGACGGCATATCTTCGGGAGAGGCTTTCAGGGTATGCGCTTGACAGATACGGGGAACTGGTGCTGGGATGCACGCATTTCAATTACTTTAAAGATACGTTTCGCGCGCTGCTCCCGTTGCAGATCCATATGATCGACGGCAGTCTTGGGACAGTGCGCCAGCTCATGCGCGTGCTGGCAGCGAGACATGAGCTGCTGGAGACGGCTGAGGGGGAGGGCGTAGACTGGGAAAGCCATAAAAATGACATCTGTGTCAGGTATTACGAGTCGGGACGAGAGATAACGGACGCGGCAAAACTTGCCCGGATCAGACGGCTGCACGATCGGCTGGAAACGATGCGGAAACTGTAAAAGGAACTGCCGGAAAATGAAGAGAGATCATTTTCCGGCAGTTCCTTTTATGCGCAGGGGCGCGTGAAGGAATTAGCAGCGCTATTCCAGATTCAGCTTTTTGGTCATCATATGGAGGTTCACAAAGTACATGATCACTGCCACGACGACCGCCATAAACAGTGACAGGTTCAAAGTCGGCGACAAGATGCCAAAGAGCGACAACACCTCGCTGTTATAACTGTCGATCATCATTTTGGTATACATCGGTATGAAACAGATGTTGTTGATGATCTGCATGACAAACTGCACGATGAAGTATGCCGCGATCGCCCCGATGATGCGGTGCTTGGCATAGAGCTGTCCGAGGGACACACAGCCAAGGATCGTCACGACGTTTGCAAAGAGCGCAATGACGCTAAAGAATATCAGGTATGCGATATATCCACCCAGGCTGATGCCGAGCACATCCGAGAATTCGGAAAGTATGAATGAAAATTCCTGCTCAACAATCCTCCGCAGTTCGTCTTGTTCGCCGGACATCAGTGAGAACGCATGATGAAGCCCAACCTCGAAGATGATAAATATCGTGGCGGCGATCGCAAGCAGCATCAGCAGATAGGCCAGGATGGAAGCGATGATCTTGGCATTCAATATCTGCGTGGCAGATGCTGGCAGCGTGTGGGTCAGATACCCCTGATCAGTGTAGCAGGTTTTATAAAACCGTACCGCGATGATGAGCGTCGTTCCCAGCGTGCAGCCGATGAGTCCGAAGTAGTACAAAAAGATCGAGAAGACAAGTGCCATCGCTGAGTACCATGCGATCGTCTCATTGTATTTGGGCGTGATGGTGAGGATGACGCCGCAGGTCAGCGCGGCAGTTCCCCCAAGCACGATCAACAGGATCAAGAGCGGGGAGAAGAGTCCCCTCCATTCGTATTTCAATAGTTTTACTAACATGCATACACCTCCCTGAAGTAAGAATCTACGGATTTGCCCATCTGACTTCTGATCGAGTCGACGGATGTATACAGCATAAGGGATCCGTTTTTCATAAAGATCACATCGTCGAGTACATTTTCTATGTCAGATATCAGATGCGTTGACAGTATGATAGTAGAGCCCGGATTGTAGTTTGTGATGATGGTCCGCAGGATGTAATCCCTTGCCGCGGGATCCACACCGGCGATCGGCTCGTCAAGGATATACAGATCCGCATGTCTGCTCATGACCAGGATCAACTGGACTTTTTCCTTTGTGCCCTTTGAGAGTGCCTTTAGCCGTGCATCGCTGCTGATGCCGAGTGCGCCGAGCATGGCGTAAGCCTTCTCCGTGGAGAAATCCTCATAAAAATCTGCGAAGTAGGAAACCATCTGGGACACTTTCATGCCGTTGTCCAGATAGGTGCGCTCCGGCAGGTAAGAGACGACTTTCTTGGTGGCAGGGCATGGCGCCATGCCGTTGATCAGCACATTTCCGGATGTCGGCGTGAGCAGCCCGTTGATCATCTTGATGAGCGTTGTCTTGCCGCAGCCGTTTGGACCGAGCAGCCCGATGATCCTTCCCCTCGGGATGACGAGGTTCATGTGAAAGACGGACATGTAGGTTCCCATGCCGGGATAGCGCTTGCACAGATCGTTGAGCTGCAGGAGCGGGATGCTGCTGTACGCCGCCGCATTGGGATTGTACTGCGCGCTTTGATCCGCCGCATCGTCAAACTGCATACTGCTGCCTGAAATACTGCTGTTTGTCATAAAACTGCCGGACTGTGCACGATTGTCCTGCATACCGTTGCCTGGAATACTGTTGTCTGCCATGATGCCGGACGGCACATTGCTGTTTTGCATGCCATTGCCCGGAATATTGCCAGATGCCATGGGGCTGTTTTGTGTGTAAACAGGATTGCCCTGTGGATAACTTTGCTGTAGGGTATCGCTTTGTGGATAACGATCCTGCACGGATGCGTCTGCAGCGTCCTTTTTGAGCAGCGAGACGGGATCGTGCTGGCTGGCAGCCTGATTGTCCTGCGCTGTAGCTGACATGGCTGACTGGTTCTGCATCAAATTGCCGGGTGCGGCTGTCGGGCTGTTCTGATACAGACTGCTTGTAGTGTCCGCTAGGCTGTTCTGAGCGGGAGCACTGTCTGCAGTTTCATAGTTGCCCGCATACAGACTGCCTGCAGTGTCCGCCTGGCTGTTCTGAGCAGGAGCGCAGTCTGCAGTTTCAGGGCTGTTCGCATACAGACTGCCTGCAGTGTCCGTCTGACTGTTCTGAGCAGGGGCACCTGCGGCTTCCATGCTGTCTTGCGGCGTATGGGCAGGTGTGATATACGGACTGCCTGCTGCTGATAAGTCAGATGTGTCTGCATGGCTGTCTGGTGTCGCAGCTGAGCCGTTTTCCCCGGCGGATGCCGAGCTGGGCTGTGCAGCCGGATCCTGCGTATACACGGAGTAAGTCTGTGGGCTGTCACTCTGTACATCATCTTTTGGTGCGTATGCCATACTGTTGTTTTCGTTCACATTTGTTCCCTCCCTCGGTGTTTTTAACAAATTCTTTTTGATAATATTATATTTAATGCGGCAGTTCTCTGCACAATTTTATCGATTACACCAGTTTACAGCTTTTGAAAATTTACTTAAATCGCTGTTTGAAATATGATAAATATCCATTTTAGACGCTGCATGATATGGAATATGGAAGATTTATCTAAAATCTAACTATTAAAATATTGCTATCTAAATGTTTCTATCTAAAACATTTCTGTCTAAAACATTTCCATCTAAAACATTTCTATCAACATAGTTCTTTTACAAAAACTTGCAAACTACTGTATTAATAATAAAAGTGCGGCCAAAATGGTTTCAATGCACGATACTTTTGATCAGCGCCAGGATCTCCTGGTCGTTATAACCTAACTCCCGCATATTGACGATAAAGCTGTTTACCTGTGTCAGCGCCAGCTGGTGTCTGGCGGCTTCTATTTTCGTCATATCCTCTGTCACGACGCGTCCACTGTTGCGCTGTGTCAGGATCAGTCCGCTGCGCTCGAGTTCAGCGAAGGCGCGCTGCATCGTGTTGGGATTGACACTTGCCTCCGCCGCCAGATCCCTGACACTTGGCAGTCGGTTTCCGGCTTTGTAGACGCCGCATACGATACGGATCAGTATTTTGTCATACAGCTGTGAGTAGATCGGGCGTTCAGAATTCATTTGCCATGTCATGTACGTACCTCCTTGTGTGTTAAATGATTAATACACTAATACAATAATACATTACGCGGAAAATGTCAATACCTTTTTCACGTGATACCGGAGCCCAAAGACCTGACGATAGATTTTTGAAGATCTAATATTTTACTGCCAATAACGGGGCATTTCCCGGTCCTGGTCTTGCAGCCATAGGTTTTGCTGAATTGAGGGAAGGGATTGGAATGATCCGGTTTCTGATGGGCCCGGTATGGCTGGCTCTGTAAAAAAGAGTAGAACAAGGAGCGTTGAAAATAAATATGTCAGAATTAACAGCTATGATGAATACTGGTAAAGAAATGGAAAAAAGCTAAGGAACAGCTCCTAATATCTGTTGGTATTGAATCTTCCTAGTACAGCATTGCGCAAATAACAGTGAATACAGCATCTGCTATTTGCACCAGTACTCCGCTGCTGTTAAGGCCCCCAGTTTTACAAGTGCTGGGACAGTGAGGAAAGAGTAGACTATAGTTCTGCATAAAATTCCTGCTATAAAATAAAAAAATATATTTTGTGGGAACCAAAACGCAATGAAAAGACTCTAACATATGAACATGTTCATGGGAGAAGGTGGTGATAAATGATTGAATAAGTTAAACAAAGATGAATTTGAGAGTCTGGTTATAGAAAATCAGATTTCAATGTACAGGCTGGCTATGAGTATTTTAAAGAATACAGATGATGCAGAAGACGCTGTAAGTGAAACTATTTTAACGGCATATGAGCATTTATCTTCATTAAAGAAAAGCGACAGTTTCAAGGCTTGGATTATGACAATTCTCGTAAATGTATCAAAAAAAATGCTACGAAAGAAGAAAAGAGTGGTTTTATATGATAAT
>CAJUES010000048.1 GCA_910585765.1 uncultured Lachnospiraceae bacterium
CTACACGACGCTCTTCCGATCTTCGGCGGTTATCACATTGACGGAATGCCCCTGCTGGATTTTTTTGAGCAGGATATCCTGAAAAAGAAAAATGACAATCTGTATGAGACAGTGGTCGAAAAACACCAGGTAGTGCTGCTCGACAACATATATCTGCCGGTATACTACGGGAAAATTGACAGAAAAGAGTACTACATCAAGTACTTTGACTACACAGAAGAGGAGATGAAAGCAAAGCTGTCTGAAAATTTTGAAAAATTTATTTCAGGATTACAGGAAAAAGGGGTACAAATTGTTGAAAAAGATGTTAAAATGGAAAAGAGTAGTAAAGGGATGGAATTATATGGAAGCCTGCTGGTGATCAAACAGACCGGCGAGACGGCAGATATTCCGGTGGACACTGCTCAGGAAGATGAGGAAAACCAGATAAAGGAGTAAGGATACAGTGGCAGATTTTCAGATTGGATTGCAGATCGAAGCACAGCACATGCAGAATCTCTTTGGCAGTCACGATGCATACATCAAACAGATCGAGAATGACCTGCATGTTATCATAACAGACAGAAATGGGGAAGTGCGCATCAGCGGGGAGCAGGCAGCCGTCAACAAGGCGGCAAAGCTGGTCAATGAGCTGGTGGAGCTTTCCAGGAGAGGGAACAGGATACAGGAGCAGAACGTATCGTACGCCCTGGAGCTTTCCAGAGATGGCGACGAGGATGCGCTCCTGGAGATGGATTCGGAGTGTATTTGTCACACGATAGCGGGAAAGCCGATCAAGCCAAAGACACTTGGACAGAAGAAATATATTGATGCCATCAGGGGGAAGATGATCGTCTTCGGGCTGGGACCCGCAGGGACAGGGAAAACATATCTTGCGATGGCAATGGCGATCACAGCGTTTCGGAATCACGAGGTGGAGCGCATTATCTTAACGCGCCCTGCGATCGAGGCGGGGGAGAAGCTCGGTTTTCTGCCGGGCGACCTGCAGAGCAAGGTCGATCCTTACTTGAGACCGCTGTACGATGCGCTGTATCAGATCATGGGCGCAGAAAATTTCCAGAAAAATATGGAGAAGGGGCTGATCGAGGTGGCACCGCTTGCCTATATGCGCGGGCGGACGCTTGACAATGCCTATATCATACTGGATGAGGCGCAGAATACGACGCCGGCGCAGATGAAGATGTTTCTCACGCGCATCGGGTTCGGCTCCAAGGTGATCGTGACGGGTGATGCCTCGCAGAAGGATCTTGCAGCCGGAACGCAGTCCGGGCTTGATATCGCGGAGAAAGTGCTGGGAAAGATCGGGGACATCGCGTTTATCCGCCTGACGAGCAAGGATGTCGTGAGGCATCCGCTTGTCCAGAAGATCGTCAAGGCTTATGAGGATTATGAGAGCCGTCTGGGAAACAGGCAGGCTAAGGGCGTCCGCAAAGATGAGCTGCGCCCGAGAAGGAACGGGACACCGTTCCGCAAGTAGAGCGTGTGAAAAACGAATATATTTAAGACAAAGGAAATAGAACATATGAAGAAAAAGGAAGAGACGCGTTGGCAGAAAGTGCTTCTTGTAATTGTAATGCTTATTGTATCCATACCAGCGATCGGAGTATCTGCGTACTTGTATGAAAAATCCTTCCGTGATATCTTTATCCTCCTCATGACAGTCACGGTCTGTTTTGGTATGACAATATTTTCGTTTTTTCAATCAAATATATATCACGCGCTTCATTATGATAACGGGGGACATTTGTCGCGTTTTGTGCTCACGTTTCTCATGGGCACAGCGGGGGCATGCCTGCTGCCGATGCTGCCCGATGCAGGGTGGATCCTTCCTGTGGCAGCGCTTGCGCTGACGCTGTTTTCAAATACCGTTACCGGGCTGACTGCGTATGCGGGGCTGATGTGCGTGTGTGCGTATTTTGCCTCGGCTGATGTGCTCACGTTTTTGCTGTACTTTCTCACAGGAGTACTCTTTGCGGTACTTTTTGAGAGGCTTGACAATGATTATAAGACAAGCGCTCCAATGTCGATCGCAGTGACGATCTATGTGATCGAGATCGCGGCAGGGCTGATATTCCAGAGTCATGGGACACTGACAGCGGATGAGCTTGTCATTCCGATCATGAATGTCTTTATCACGTTTATACTGATGCTGGCGACTTTGCGGTTCTACTGTGCAGTTGTCATAGACAAGGAGAAAGGGCGGTATCTGCGCATCAATGATCAGGAATACGGGCTGCTCGCCAAGTACAAGGAGGAGGACAGGCAGACGTATTACAATGCCATACATACGGCATATTTTGCGGAAAAGACGGCAAGACTGCTGCACATGGATGTCGATGTGGCGAAAAACGGCGGTTACTATCACAGGATCATCGTGCTGGAGTGCAAAAAGCAGGAGCGGTCACTTGAGGAAATCTGTCAGGAAAACAAATTTCCCCCTGAGGCGGTCCGGCTGCTGCAGGAATACACTTACAAGTCACAGCCCATGCGGATGCGGGAGACGGTGGCGGTGTATTTTGCAGACTGTATCGTGTCATCGATCATGTATCTGATCGAAAAGGAGGAGGCAGCCAGCCAGGACAGGGATTTTGGGAAGATCGCGACTGCGATCATACGCAGAAAGATCGGAAGCGGAGTGCTGAATAACAGTGAGATCTCACTGTCGGATCTCAGCGGGATAGAAAAAATATATACAGGAGAAAAATTATACTATGACTTTTTACGTAGAGAGTGAGACAGACAGAGCGCTTCCCTTCGATGCGGAGGAAGTGGCAGGCAAAGTGATCGCGGAGACGCTGGAATGTGAAAAATGCCCTTATGAGGTGTCGCTGAATATTCTACTTACGGACAATGACGGGATCCATGAGCTGAACAGGCAGCATCGGGGAATAGACCGTCCGACCGATGTGCTGTCCTTTCCCAATGTGGATTATGACGAGCCTGCTGATTTTTCGGCGGTGGAAGAGAATATAGAGGACTATTTTGACCCTGAAAGCGGCGAACTGTGTCTCGGAGATATAGTGATATCGGTTGACAAGGTGTACGGGCAGGCGGGAGAATACGGCCATTCAGTCCGGCGGGAGTACGCTTTTCTGGTTGCGCACAGTATGCTCCATCTGCTGGGGTATGACCATATGGAGCCTGCGGAGGCGGAAGTGATGGAGCGAAAGCAGGATGAGATACTGGACAGGCTGGGGATAACGAGAAGTGGGCAAGAAGCTGCCTGCCAGGGAGAGCGGTAAATGAAGAAAAAGAAGTCTAATTTCATTGTTCAGGGAGGAATCCTTGCGATGGCGGGGATCCTTTCCAGGCTTATAGGGATAGCAAGGCGTTTTCCCATGCAGCATATCTTTGGCGACAAGGGAAACGGGTATTACGCAGCCGCGTATTCCGTGTACTCGCTCATGCTGATCATATCGTGCTACAGCCTGCCGCTTGCAGTGTCGAAGGCGGTGTCGTCCAAAATCAGCAAACGGCAGTACAAAAGTGCACAGCGGGTTTTCCAGTGTGCGATGATCTTCGCGCTGACGATGGGCGGCGTCACATTTTTTATCTGTGAATATCTGGGGGATTTTCTCGCGGAACATATCATGGAGGAGCCGATGGGCGCCATGGCGCTCAAGGTACTTGGACCGGCGTTGTTAACTGTGTCGGTCATGGGGGTGTTCCGGGGATATTTCCAGGGGCTTGGAACGATGATGCCGACCGCCGTGTCACAGATACTCGAGCAGGTATTTGTGCTGATCGGCAGTATCGCAGGCACTTACGTGCTGTACAATTACGGGGGCAAGGTCGGGGCGCTGCACCACAATGAAGACTATGCACCGGCGTACGGTGCGGCGGGGGCGTCAATCGGTCCTGTGCTCGGCTCGGTGGTCGGGCTGCTGTTCCTGGCTTTTGTGTATGTAATGTACCGAAAGGGATCGAGAAGGCGCAGCGCGCGGGAAAATGGCAGGATTGACGGTTATCCGCAGATCTTCAAGCTGATCATACTGACGATCATCCCGGTGCTTTTGAGCAGTACCGTGTACAATATCAGCGACGTGATCGACACCTCGATCTTTGGCAAAGTCATGGTGGCAAAGGGATTGGGCGATGTCAAGACGGATATCTGGGGCGTGTATACCGGCAAGTACAAAGTGCTTGTCAATGTTCCGATCGCGCTTGCCAACGCGATGTGTTCATCCATCGTTCCGGTGCTCACCAAGCTGATGGTGCGCGAGGAGTACGGGCGGGCAAGAGAGCGGATCGGGCAGGCGATGCGCTTTACGATGATCGTCGCTTTTCCGAGTTCGGTGGGACTTGCGGTGCTGGCAAGACCGATCATCTCCCTGCTGTTCAAGGGGGAGGTCGACATGGCAGTCAATATGCTCCATGTGGGTTCCATGTCAGTCGTATTCTTTGCCATTTCGACGCTGACGAACGGTGTGCTCCAGGGCATCAACAGAATGAGGGTTCCGGTGCGGAACGCGGCGATCGCGCTTGTCATCCATGTTGTGTTCCTGTATGCGGCACTGCAGATGGACATGGGCATCAACGCAGTGATCTACGCCAATATCCTGTTCGCGGCGATCGTGTGCATCCTGAATGCGATGGCGATCCGCAAATATATGCGATACAACCAGGAGCTGGTGCGGACCTTTGCCATACCGGCGATCGCGTCAATTGTGATGGGGATCGTGATCGGGCTCCTGAATATGCTGCTCTCCAAGTCCGCGGGCAAGGCGCTGACAGTGTTTGTGGGCATCGGTGTCGGCGCGATCGTGTATTTTGCGGTACTGATCCTGTTAAAGGGGATCAATGAACATGATCTGAGAAGTATGCCTGGCGGCAGGACTGTCCTGTCGATCGCAAGACGATTCCGTCTGATGTGAATGGAAAATCGTGAATAAAAAGTAAAAATAAGCTGATACTATATCAAAGACGCCAAAGTGTTATCTTTTGACGAGGAGGCTGATGATGGAGAAGAGATATAAGATTGGCTTATTTTTTGTATTGATACTGATATCGGTATTGGTGGCAGTTCTGATGTGGAAGCGGCATACCATGGATGGATTTCCCAATGAGGGCGCGCGTGCGGAGCAGGATCAGGACGGGACCGGCGAGCTTTCCGGGGTGGATGGCCAGGCGCCGAAGACGGCGGAGGAGATCTACAATGTGCAGAAAATGAATGCGCTCACAACGGCTGACACGGTATGTATCTATGAGAATATAGACAAGAAAGACGGTTCTATGAGCGTGGAGGTAGGAAAACTTCCGGCAAAATACGTCGGCCTGAACAGGACAGAACTCGAGGAACTCCTCGCGGAGGACAGCCTGGCTCCGACACTGGCAGAGAAGCAGAAAGGGTTTAAATCACAGCACCTGGAGCTCTTCTCGGCGGAGAAGATCAAGGTGCTCCGGATATATGATACGACAAAGGATACGACGGGATTCTATATCATGGAGGTTGACGGTGAGGTGTGCGTGTATGAGCATGACAGGACGACGCTGTATTTCAAGACAGGGCTGAGGACAGAGCAGCTTCCGGCAGATGTGCGCTACGAACTGAGGAAGGGCAAGTTTATGGACAGCGAATTGCAGGTATACCACTTTATAGAATCATACAGCAGCTGATGTGAGCTGTGATGGAAAGGATGATCGTTATGGCAGAGAGGGTTGTTGTGGCAGGCGGCGGGGCAAGCGGTCTTGTGGCGGCAGTATTTGCGGCGCAAAACGGCGCCAGGGTCACGATACTGGAACATAAGGACAGAGTGGGCAAAAAGATACTGATGACAGGGAATGGCAGGTGTAATCTGACCAATATGAGTGACGTGCGGGGCAAATATTACAGCAGCGACGCGGATTCGCTGGACAGAATTTATGACACACTTGTCAGATTTGATGCCGGCAGAACAAGAGACTTTTTCGAAAGTCTCGGACTGTACACCAAAGAAAAGCGGGACGGCGGAGTGTACCCGGCATCAGAGCAGGCGTCAATCGTGCTTGACGTGCTGCGGAGTGCATGCGACAGACTTGGCGTGCAGATACGAACAGACTGTGACGTCACCGCAGTCAAACCGGGGCTGTCAGGCGGAGTGGTCAGTGTGGTACAGTATGAGCGTGCCGAACAGGGGCAGGACAGGCGTGATCGAAAGTGTCCGAACAAAGCTTTCGATCGATTCCATAGAGAAGAGCTGTCATACGACCGTTTGATCCTTGCAACTGGCGGGAAAGCCGCTTCTGTTTCCGGTTCCGACGGTTCCGGATATGAACTTGCCAAAAGGCTGGGGCACAGTGTCGTCGAGCCGCTTCCGGCGCTGGTGCAGCTCAGATGTGACGGAACTTTTTTCAGGGCACTTTCCGGAGTCCGGGCGCAGAGTGAGATCCGTCTGCTGATCGACGGCAGGGAGGCTGCCCGTGAGCGGGGAGAACTGCAGCTGACGGATTATGGGATTTCCGGCATACCGGTCTTTCAGTTCAGCAGGCTGGTGTCGCGGGCAGTCTATGATCAAAAACAGTGTGAGGCGAGGATCGATTTCATTCCTTATATCGATATCGGAAAAACAGATGAAAAAAGCATCGAAAGATTCCCGCACAAGACGGCGGAGGAATTTCTGTCAGGGCTGGTACATAAAAAGGTGGCTGCCGTTGTCTGCAGGCAGAACAGGATCGCACCGGGGGAGACAGCCGCACAGGCAGGTGTCGGCAAGATCAGGGCATGCATCAGGATGCTTGCGGATTTCAGGGTGAAGATCACAGGACCGAACTCGTTTGAGCATGCGCAGGTGTGCTGCGGCGGTGTGCCGCTCAGGGAGGTTGATGAACATTTTATGTCACGCAGGTGTGCCGATGTCTATATTGTCGGGGAACTTCTGGACTGTGACGGCGTGTGCGGCGGGTACAATCTGCAGTGGGCCTGGGCGACAGGCGCGATTGCGGGAACAGACGCGGCTTTGCGGGAGGATAGGACATGATAACGATCCGTCAGATGAAAATAGAATTAAAAAAAGGATTGAAAAAAGAATGGCATCAGGAAGCGTGCGATAATTCCGAACAGCGGTTAGCGTTGGAGGATTTGATCGACAGCAGAGACGTGCTCAGAAAAAAGGCGG
This sequence comes from uncultured Lachnospiraceae bacterium, assembly GCA_910585765.1. Classification (GTDB taxonomy): domain Bacteria; phylum Bacillota; class Clostridia; order Lachnospirales; family Lachnospiraceae; genus COE1. The sequence goes on from CAJUES010000048.1 coordinate 7,095, forward strand.
CAAAAATGCTGGGCGTCAATCCGACAGAGGTGTCAGATATCACAATCTTGAAGCATTCGATCGACGCGCGGAAAAAAGCGCAGATCTTTCAGGTTTACACACTGGGCGTCGCGTTGAAAAACAAAGGTTTGGAGGAGAAAGTTCTGATGCGCTGCAGCAACGGCAACGTTGCGCGTTACACCCCAATAGCATATCAATTTCCGGCACCGGGCAAGGAGGTGCTGGCACAGAGACCGATTATTATCGGCATGGGACCGGCGGGGCTCTTCTGCGGCTATATGCTTGCGCGGCATGGCTACAGACCGATTCTGCTCGAGCGGGGCGCGGATGTGGAGACCAGGACAAAGGATGTGGAGGCGTACTGGAACGGCGGCAGCCTGAAACCAGAGTCCAACGTGCAGTTCGGCGAGGGCGGGGCGGGGACGTTCTCGGACGGCAAGCTCAACACGCTGGTGAAGGATAAATCTGGCAGAAATGCGGAGGTGCTGCGGATTTTCGTGGAATTTGGCGCCCCGGAACACATTCTGTATGAGAGCAGACCGCATATCGGGACAGATATCCTGAAAAAAGTGGTGGCGAACATGCGAAACGACATGATCAGAAATGGCGGGGATGTTCGTTTCGGCGCTAAGGTGACAGGGCTTGGGATTGCAGATGGCGCCCTGTGCAGTGTCATGATAAACGACAGTGAAGTGCTCCCGACGACGCAGGCAGTACTGGCGATCGGGCACAGTGCCCGGGACACCTTTACATATTTGGATCAGATCGGGATCCCCATGGAGGCAAAAGCGTTTGCCGTCGGGATGCGTGTGGAGCATCCGCAGCGCCTGATCAACGAGTGTATGTACGGCAGGGAATTTGGAGATCTGCTTCCGGCGGCGCCGTATAAGCTGACGGCACAGAGCAGCACAGGGCGCGGTGTCTACTCGTTCTGCATGTGCCCGGGCGGATATATCGTCAACGCGTCAAGTGAGCCGGGACAGATCGCCGTGAACGGCATGAGCTGCTCGGACAGGGGCAGCGGCAGGGCAAACAGTGCTATCATCGTGCAGGTCACGCCAGCGGATTACGGCGCGGACGGTCCGCTGGCAGGCATCGCATTCCAGAGACAGCTTGAGCGGAAGGCGTATTCGATCGGGAGCGGACGTGTGCCCGTACAGTATTATGGGGATTACAAGCGCGATCAGCGATCCGGGCTGGATCCCGATCCGGGCTGCCCGCAGCCGGACATAAAGGGTGCGCATTTATTTTCAAATTTGAGGGGATTGCTGCCTGGTGCCTGCGAGCAGGCGTTCATGGAGGGGATGGAAGAGTTTGACAGGGTGATCAAAGGATTTGCAGGAGACCATGCCCTGCTGGCGGGAATCGAGAGCAGAACATCGTCTCCGGTCAGGATCTGCCGCGATGATGCACTGCAGTGTCCGACGGCGCGGGGACTCTACCCCTGCGGCGAGGGGGCAGGCTATGCGGGAGGAATCACTTCTGCGGCAATGGACGGGATACGGGTCGCGGAGCAGATTGCAGGACAGTTTGGACCGTGCACCAGATGAAGATTTTGCGTTACGGTTCAGCCGGGACTTCATACGATTTTGCATGTGAAAATTTAGAAACGCTGGACTTCTTGGAGAAATAGAATTACAATAGAGAAGATCACGATGATGAAATACGGAGGAAAAACAATGGAAGAGCTGCGTGGGAAATTGAAGGATAAGAAAAGAATTGTAGTCAAGATCGGTTCCTCCTCACTACAGCACGCTGAGACGGGGGATCTGGACTACACCAAGATGGATATCCTCGTGAGGGAGCTGTGCAATATCAGGAATCAGGGCAAGGACGTGATCCTGGTGACATCGGGCGCGATCGGATGCGGCAGGAAGGCGCTCCATATCAAGCCGCCCTTCACCATCGCGCAGAAGCAGGCGTGCGCGGCGATCGGACAAGCCCGGCTCATGACTACATATCAGCGGATTTTTTCGGAGTACAACCATCAGGCAGCACAGATCCTGCTGACCAGAAATACGATCGAGGCGGATCTGAACAGGAGGAATGCCCAGAATACATTCAACGAGCTGCTTGCGATGGAAGTGATCCCTGTCGTGAATGAAAATGATACGATCTCGACATTTGAGGTGGAGGATGTGATCGGGGACAACGACACACTGTCCGCGATCGTCACGGCGCTTGTCGGCGCGGATCTGCTGATCCTGCTCTCGGATATCGACGGATTGTACACGGATGATCCGAGACAGAATCCCAATGCATTGTACATCGAGACGGTAGACCGTATCACGGATGAGCTGCTCTGCATGGGAAAGGCATCGACGGGGAGCAGCGTCGGGACAGGCGGCATGGAGACGAAGCTCACGGCGGCGAAGATCGCGACGTATTCCGGCGCGGACATGGTCATTGCAAACGGCAGGGACGTGCGCGTCATCCACCGCATTATGGAGGGCAGGAATCACGGCACGTTCTTCAAGGCGAACAGGGATGAGCAGTTTAACTTTACAGACTTTATCGACAATCTGCATCGGATAGAACATCTGTAGAATTGGGGGATCGCATGCATCAAAAGAAAAAAGTAAGTGTGGGCAGGATCGTTACAGGAAGGATCGTTTCGGTGCTGCCAGTCGTGGTTTTGCAGGGGCTGATCATCTATGGCATTGCGAAATGGCTCGCGCCGTTTGCAACACTTTTTTACAGTGTCTTATCGGTGTTGTCCGCATTGTTTGTCCTCTTTCTCATATCAAACAGGGGAGAGGGCGCCTACAAGATGCTGTGGCTGCTAGTCATGTTTGTGGCGCCGCTGCCGGGAGCGCTGATGTATCTGTTCTACGGGAACAGGCGGACCGGAAATGTGCTGGAACAGCGTCTGAACGCAACGCATGACAGCATACCGATATCATTAAATGACGGGACGCGGATTCAGAAGCAGATGGAAAACGAGGACAAGCGAATCGCACAAACATTTGCTTATATCCAAAGGGTCACAGGGTTTCCGGTTCTCAGAAATGACACGGCGCAGTACTATCCGGTCGGAGAGCTCCTGTTCGAGCAGATGTTCTCCGCCCTGAAAGCGGCAGAACGGTATGTGTTCATAGAGTATTTCATCATCCAGGAGGGTGTCATGTGGCAGGCGATGGTGGACGTCATGGAGAAGAAGGTGGCGGAGGGCGTCGACATCCGCGTTTTGTATGATGACATCGGCAGTATCGGGACTTTTTCTGCGCGCAACAGGGCATCGCTCCTGAAAAAGGGGATAAAATGCGAGAAGTTCAATCCGATGATCGTGCTGAGCGGCGCGCTGAATAACCGGGATCACCGCAAGATCATGATCGTGGACGGTGCTGTGGCGTTCAGCGGCGGCATCAACCTCGCGGATGAGTACATCAATGAGGCGCATCCCTTTGGGCACTGGAAGGATATAGGTTTTCGGATCACCGGGGATGCCATCAGGAGCTACACCTATATGTTCATAGAATTCTGGAATGCATCATCGCTCAACAAGATCACGAAGGAGCTGGTCGGCAGCGACTTTGCGGGGACGCCGAGTGCTGACGGCATGGACTTTGACGGGTACGTCCTGCCGTATTATGACTCGCCCGGCAGGGCGGAGGCGGCTAGCAACAGCCTTTTTATCGATCTGCTGGGTCAGGCGAGGGAGTATGTGTGGTTTTACACGCCGTATTTATTGTTGGGCGACGGCCTGCGTGACGCGTTTGTGAGGGCGGCGCAGAGGGGCGTGGATATCCGTATCATCATGCCGGGGATCCCGGACAAAAAGCTGGTGTATCGAATGTCAAGAAGCTATTACCGCGAGCTGCTGGAGGCGGGCGTAAAGGTCTATGAGTACTCGCCGGGATTCGTGCACGCAAAGGCGTGTCTGGCGGATGACTGCATTGGTTTGATCGGAACGGTCAACCTTGACTACAGGAGTCTGTACCTGCATTATGAGTGCAGCGCATTGTTCTACAGGGCATCGATCCTGAAGGATCTCAAAAAGGATTTTGAGGAGTCGATGGAGGTGAGCAGAGAGCGCACGCTGCTGGATGAAAAGAAGGGGATGGTGTTTGGGATCATCAACAGTATCCTGCGGATATTTGCACCGCTGGTGTGACATGCCGGATTCTAAATCGGACTGTTTTACTATACCGTAATCTCATAATGCATTGAATATAATATCATCAGAATACAAATATAAAACATTGAATCAACAGAATATGAATACAAAGCATCGAAAAGGAAAAGACAACAATGCGTTAAATACAATACGAACATAATGCATTGAATTGAATAGGAAAGGAAAAGGAGAGGACAACATGTATATAGGAAATCATCTGTCATCGTCGAAGGGCTTTGAGCATATGGGCAAGGAGGCATTGAAGCTGGGCGCGAATACCTTTGCTTTTTTTACCAGGAATCCGAGAGGCGGGGCGGCAAAGACGATTGATCCCGAGGACGCATTGAAGCTTCGCAGGCTGATGGAGGAACACCATTTCGGCAGGCTCGTAGCGCATGCTCCCTACACGATGAACGTGTGTGCGGAGAAGGAGAACATAAAAAAGTTTTCGAGGGAGACGCTCGCGGACGATCTGGCGCGCATGGAGTACCTTCCGGGAAATTACTACAATTTTCATCCCGGTTCCCATGTGGGACAAGGTGCAGAGGCGGCTGTCCCCATGATCGCGGACGCCATCAACTGTGCGCTCAAACCGGAGTACAATACGACCGTTCTCCTGGAGACGATGGCTGGAAAGGGATCTGAGGTGGGCAGGAATTTTGAGGAGCTGAGGGCGATCATCGACCTTGTTGAGCTGAAAGACAAAGTAGGGGTGTGCTTTGACACCTGCCATGTGTGGGATGGCGGGTATGACATTGTCGGTGATCTTGACAGCGTGCTCAGGGCATTTGATGATATCATAGGGATCGACAGGCTTAAAGCGGTTCATTTCAATGACAGCATGAACGTGCGTGCTTCCCACAAGGACCGCCATCAGAAGATCGGTGAAGGTGAGATCGGCGCGGAGGCGCTAAAGTCGGTGGCAAAGCATCCGCTTCTGGCGGACAAGCCGTTCATATTGGAGACTCCGAACGACGACGAGGGATATGCGAGGGAGATCGCCCTGATCAAAAGCTGGTGAAAAACTGATTTTTATGTTGCAAAGAGTGGTGTGTGGGGGTTAATATGAATATAGAGGAAAAGATAAAACGGATCAATGAATTGTATCACAAATCACAGGCGGAAGGTCTCACGGAGGAGGAAAAAGCAGAGCAGGCACAACTGCGTGCAGAATATGTGGCAAATGTGCGCGCAAATCTGAGAGGCCAGCTTGACAATATATCGATCCGGGAATCGGATGGAAGTATTACTGACCTCAAAGACAAGAGAGTGAAGCGCAATATGGAGTGAGAAGATGGAAACAAAGGCTGAGATCAGGAAGAGAATACTTGAGACTCGAAAAAAGCTGACCGACGATGAGGCTGCATCAAAGAGTGCGGCGATCGTCCAGAAGGTGATCAAGACTCCCGAATACAGGGAGGCGGACAATATCCTGCTCTATGCCGACTACTGTCGGGAAGTGATGACGCGCGGGATTTTTGAGGATGCCCTTCTCCATCGGAAGAGGATCTATTTTCCCAGGGTTGACAAGATGACGAACACGATGGAGTTTTATCAGGTGATCTCCATTCGGCAGCTTGTGAGGGGATATATGGACATTCTCGAACCAAGGGAAGACATCCAGGCACGCTACAAATTCCAGCCGAGGGAAGATACACTGGCGATCCTGCCCGGAGTGGCATTTGATACATCGGGTTACCGTGTAGGCTACGGAAAGGGTTTTTACGACAGATTTCTCGAGAACAGGCGGCAGCTCTCGACCATGGCGCTGGCGTATGCCTGTCAGATCGTGGACGAGATACCGAGGGCGGAACATGATATCAAGATGGATAAGATCGTGACGGAGGAGATCATCTATTCATTTTTGCGGATATGATATTTGAGATATTTGCCCTGCGCGATCGCCGGGCACCCGTCAGTCCTTGCTGACAGTCTGCTGCCGGGCGGCGTGTGTAGAAAAAAGAATGGAGTGGATATATGACAATACGGGAAAAGGCGGCGGCGATGAAGCTTGACAGCACGCAGATGGCTTCTAAGTCCGCAGAGATCAGGAATCAGGCGCTCGCGAATATTGCCAGGGTGCTGCTCGAAAACCAGGAGGACATTTTCCGGGCGAATGAGCAGGATCTGGCGGAGGCGCTGGAAAATGATATTCCGGAGGCGGTCGTGAAACGACTGAAATTTAATATCGAAAAGCTGACAGGAGTGGTCAAAGGGATTGAGGAATTGATCGGTCTGTCGGACAAGGTGTACGAGACGCAGCTGGTGCGCCAGCTTGACGAGGGACTGACGCTGGTGCGGGAGAGCTGCCCGATCGGTGTGATCGGCGTGATCTTCGAGGCAAGACCGGATGCGCTGGTTCAGATCGCGAGCCTGTGTATCAAGAGCGGCAACTGCGCGATCCTAAAGGGCGGGAGCGAGACGAAACACACAAATAAGACCGTGTTCTCGCTGATCTACCACGCCGCGACGGAGAGCGGTCTGCCAGAGAACTGTCTCTTTCAGGCAGAACAGCGCGACGAGATCTCCGAGCTGCTCGCGTGCCATGAGTCGGTCGACCTGCTGATACCGCGGGGGTCCAACGCCTTTGTGCAGTATATCATGAACAATACGCGGATTCCTGTGATGGGACATGCGGACGGGATCTGCCACATCTACGTCGACAAGGATTTTGACATCGGGAAGGCGATCCCTGTCATCGTTGACGCCAAGACGCAGTACACGGCGGTGTGCAATGCCGTGGAGACGCTGCTGGTGCACAAGGATGCTGTCGATGCGCTGATGCCGCGTTTGAACGAAGCGTTTCGCGCGCGCAATGTAGAGCTGCGCGCCACCGCTGACATTGCAGACCGGTATGGCTGCAAGCTGGCGACGGATGCAGATTTTGCCACAGAATACCTCGATCTGATCATCTCGGCAAAGACAGTCGCGGATATTGATGAGGCAATTTTACATATCAACAAATACGGCTCGCATCACACAGACTGCATTGTCACAGAAAACAGCGAGGCGGCGGAACACTTTATGAGAATGGTGGATTCCGCCGGTGTGTACCAGAACTGTTCGACGCGCTTTGCGGACGGTTTTCGCTATGGATTTGGCGCGGAGGTGGGTGTCAGCACCGGAAAGATCCACGCGCGCGGCCCTGTGGGGCTTGAAGGGCTTCTGACGTACAAGTACAAGCTCTATGGAAATGGGCAGGTTGTCGCGGATTATGTATCCGGGAAAAAGGCGTTTCATTTTACGGACTTGTAATCCGATTTTGGAATATGATGAATGAGAAGACTCAGCAGATTAGTAGAGAAGGGGAATGGAAATGGATAAACGAAAAAAAACGATCGTGCATCAATTAAGATCTGGCATGGCTCTGGCAGTAATTTTAGCGGCGGTTGTGCTGCTGGATCCGCCAGCCACGGCTTACGCGTTTAACGTGACGCCGATCGAGATGGTGGAGATGTACACCACATCGGGAACGCCTGTGTATGCGACGCCGGACGTGTTCTCGCCGGTGGTAGTGTACCTCGAGCGTTTCACGAATGTGAGAGTGTACGGGATCACGGACAACGGATTTTATCAGGTGGACCTGAACGGCACATTCTATATACCGGGACCGTTTATGGTATCGCAGATCCAGCCCGCAAAGACGGAGAAGCAGAAAGCACTCGAGGATCTGGAGGATTTTGCGGATGCATACCGCATGCAGCTCGAGTTTATGGAGAGTTACAGCGGCACTTTCGCGCTTGTCGATGTGACAGGAGATGGCATTCCTGAGCTTTTTGACGCGGAAGGAAAAGAGATATACACTTATTACAATAAGCGCCCTGTGATGATATATTACTCTGAAAATCCCGTGAAATTTTATTATTCCAAGAAGGAAAACAAACTGTTAGGCAAGTATACGTGGAACAAGAAGGATATCTGGGAAGTCTACTATAAAGACACATCCCTGCTGCCATGGGGACAGTTTAAATGCATCGGTGTAGCGACTACGCCGACAAAGGACGCGCCTGTGGTCACGAGGGACTACACCAATAACGCCGAGACGCGGGCAGATCTCTATAATATTCTGAAGAATAAATTGTCACTGTAACTATACCGGGAACTGTGCAGAATGCTTTTTCACAGTTCCTTATTTCATTGCAGCGATTCCGGTTTGGTCCCGGTTTCGCCATGTTCAGGGAGCGTGGGGATATATGTTTAAGAAAAAAGCGCAGGTCCAGAAAGCATCGTATGACAAGGAGAATCAGATACCGATCATGAAATGCAGCATCTGCAACGGGGAGCGTGTCGTGGGATTCAAGGACATCCGTACCGGAAAATTTGAGGAGATCATGTTTGTCAGGAATGACAGTGATCTGGAAGCGTTCCGGTTGAAGTACGGAGTGGAGTCGATCGGAAAAGAGTATTGAGGATTTAACTACGCCGTCAATGACAGATCGTCCGGGTTGTGATAGAATCGTATTAGCAGCAAATAAATTTTGTATTATATGGAGGGATAATATGACAGACAGCCAAAAACTTGATCTGATCTTATCAAAAATACAAGGTTTGGAAACGGGTATGCAGGATCTGGAAATGGGTATGCAGAGTCTGGAAGCAAGAATGCAGACACTCGAACGTGATCTTCAGGAAGTGAAGCAGAAGATTTCGAATATCGAGCTGACACTTGAAAATGAAATACGTGTTAACATCAGGCGTATAGCAGAAGGCCATCTGGATATATCCAGACATCTAAATGATGCGATCAGAGTTGACAGTGAAAAAGAAATGCTCGTGGTTCGTGTCAATATTCTTGAAAGTGAACTGCGCAGGGTGAAAGAGCGGCTTGATCGAATTGCTTGACTGTAATTAATTACATAGGGAACATTATTGTGTGAGAGGGAGCAAACCAGAGATAGGGTGCTCCCTTTTTGTGTATGTGGACGAGGCAGTCTTTGCAGAAGTACCACAGTACTATGATATGTTTCTGCAAAGGCTGGACTTGTTGAAAAACATTACAGATATCGCCGGATCATGAGCATTACGAAAAGGACAAGGAAAATCCAGCAACGGCGCAAGCGTTATTTCAGGTATTCCGTCAACAACAAAAACGTATTCAGCACGCCGTCCTTGTGGCTGCGCTCATAGCCGTGCGATGCGTACACGCCGGAGCCGATCAGACCGTGTTTTACATCATATCCGGCGGTGAGTGCCACGTCCGCGTCGGAGCCATAGTGCGGGTAGACGTCGACCGCGAAGTCAATTTTCCGGCGTTTTGCGGCAGCGATGAGGTTTGATACGATCTCATAATTGTAGGGACCATAACTGTCTTTGGCGCAGATGGAAACCTGATGTTCTGTGCAGGCGAGCCCGTTCCCCACGCAGCCCATGTCCACAGAGAGTACTTCTGATACATCTGACGGAATCGAAGCCGCCCCGCCGTGCCCAACTTCCTCGAATACAGTGATGTGGTGATATACATTTCTGGGCAGCGCGACCTTCTCTTCTTTTACATACTTTGCGAAGCCCAAAAGAATACCTACACTGAGCTTGTCATCGAGGAAACGGCTCTTGATATAACCGCTTTCGGTGATGGTAGTGCGCGGATCGAAGCAGACGAAATCGCCGGGCATGATACCGAGTGCAAGCGTATCTTCTCTGGTCTTGACATTCTCGTCGAGCACGACCTCCATGTCATTGTAAGAGCGGTTCGTCTCGTTGAATTTGCCGTTTACATGAATCGATGCGTCACACAGTTGAAAAGTGCCCGTGTAGCGTTTGCCTTCGCGTGTGTAGACTTTGCAGTTCTCTGCCTCGGCGTTGTTCGGGTTCATGCCTCCTACAGGGGAGAGCTTGAGACAGCCATTGGAATTGATGTCACAGACCATCGCGCCGAGCGTATCAATATGCGCTTCCATCATGAGAGCGTTGCCCTGTTCCTTGTGTCCGCCGATCTCGCAGAGTACGCCGCCCTTCACAGTCTGAACAGGTGTGTAGCCAAGAGCGGTGTAGGCGTTCATTACGTATTCTGCTGCTTTTTGGGTGAAGCCGGACGGACTGTCGATCGCCAGGATCTTTGTCGTCTCTTCGAGGATATATTCCAGGTATTTTTTGGTGCTGATCTTTTTAGGCATTGTGTTTTTTCCTTTCCTGACATTTCTTGATTCGTAGTTATCCGCTATTAATATAGCACAAAACGTTCCTGTTGGCGATTTGTTTTTCAAAATACGAAGGAAATATTTTTGTTGTGCAGATGAACGGAATCCTGTATACTATTAGAGGAAATATTAGCAGATAGAAAGGCAGAATCAGTATGATCAAAAACGAAGAATTGGAAGCGATATTGGAAACGATCGATCTGAGAGCGGATGCGCCGGCGGACGAGCCGATGCGCCAGTATTATTTTATCAAAAAAGCGCGCGGGATCGTGAATGCCGAGAGTGAGCGGCTGGGCAGACGTCTTACGGCGGACGGGGAGACATTTGGCTGTCAGATGAATGCCAAGGACAGCGAAAAACTGATCGGCATTCTCGAAAATATCGGTTTTGAGATGATAGAGGACGAGTCGGCGGACCTGGTCTTTTACAATACCTGTACCGTCCGCGACAATGCAAACCAGCGGGTGTACGGCAGACTGGGGTTTGTACACAACATGAAAAAGAAAGCTCCGCATAAGAAGATCGCGCTCTGCGGCTGTATGATGCAGGAGCCGTCCGTGATCGAGAAGATCCAGAAAAGCTATCGCTTTGTGGATCTGATCTTCGGGACACACAATATCTACAAATTCGCGGAGCTGATCGTTGCGATGTACAGTTCGGACAGCATGATCATCGATATCTGGCAGGACACGGACAAGATCGTCGAGGATCTGCCGGCAGAGCGTAAGTATGCCTTCAAATCAGGCGTTAACATCATGTACGGCTGTAACAATTTCTGCAGCTACTGCATCGTCCCGTATGTGCGGGGGCGGGAGAGAAGCCGTGACCCCAGGGATATCATCAGGGAGATCGAAAAGCTCGTGTCGGAGGGCGTTGTGGAAGTCATGCTCCTGGGGCAGAACGTCAACTCCTACGGCAAGAATCTGGAGGAACCCATGTCGTTTGCGCAGCTGCTACAGGAAGTGGAGAAGATAGACGGGTTGGAGCGCATCCGGTTCATGACTTCGCATCCAAAGGATCTGTCGGACGAGCTGATCCAGGTGATGAAGCACTCCAAAAAGATCTGCCGTCATCTGCATCTGCCGCTGCAGGCGGGCTCCACGAGAATACTGGAGGCAATGAACAGGCGTTATACAAAGGAGCAGTATCTCGCGCTTGCGCACAAGATCAGGGAAGAGATACCGGATATTTCACTCACGACGGACATCATCGTGGGCTTTCCGGGAGAGACTGCAGCGGACGTTGACGAGACGATCGAGGTTGTGAAGGAAGTACAGTATGACAATGCCTTTACATTCATCTACTCTAAGCGCACAGGGACACCTGCTGCCACGATGCCCAATCCCACGGGCGAGGAGGAGATCAGGGATAATTTTGACAGACTGCTGAAGGTCGTGCAGGAGACCGCGAAAAGCCGCGTGGGACGACTGACCGGTGAGGTGCACGGTGCACTTGTCGAGGAGATCAATGAACATGACAGTTCGCTGGTCACAGGCAGGCTTTCCAACAATACGATCGTACATTTTCCGGGGGATGCGTCCCTGATCGGAAAGATCGTCAGTGTCAGACTTGTGGAATCGCACGGATTTTATTACATTGGTCAGCTGATAAATGAAAATCCTTCTTGAAATATGGCATAAATAGGTATATAGTAAGTTTGGTTGATTTTATATAGGATCGGAGCGATTTCTGTAGCTTTCGGTATTTACTGAGGAACGGCAGAAGAATAACGTACAGATTGCACCGGTTATTTTTCGAGGTCGAATGAAAATGAGGAGAACGGTATGGAAAAGTTAAAACCAAAGTTGTTTTCGGTGATGAAAACTTACACAAAACAACAGTTTGTAAAGGATGTCATAGCGGGTATCATCGTGGCGATCATCGCACTTCCGCTGTCGATCGCGCTCGCACTTGCATCGGGGGTGGGACCAGAGCAGGGTATCTACACGGCGATCATCGCGGGATTCCTGATTTCGTTTTTGGGCGGCAGCCGTGTGCAGATCGCGGGTCCGACGGCAGCGTTCGCAACGATCGTTGCAGGAATCGTTGCACAGAAGGGAATGGACGGACTGATACTTGCAACAATTCTTGCAGGAATGATCCTGGTCGTGATGGGGCTTTTAAGATTGGGCAATTTGATCAAATATATTCCGTTCACGATCACGACAGGATTTACGGCGGGCATCGCAGTGACCATCGTCATCGGACAGGTCAAGGATTTCCTGGGGCTTACATATCCGGAGGGAACGGTCACGATCGAGACGATGGAAAAGATGGAGGCGATCGTTAAGAATATGTCGACGATCAACTGGCAGGCACTGGTCGTCGGACTTGTATGTCTTGCCATTCTGATCGTGTGGCCGTATATCAACAAGACGATACCGGGCTCTCTGATCGCTGTCATCGCGGGAATCCTGATGGTGAAGCTTTTGAACATGAACGTCAATACGATCGGAGATCTGTACGAGATCAGCAATAAACTTCCAGGTTTTCATTTTCCGAGTTTTACGTTAGCGGACGTCAGCGGGATCCTTCCCGACGCGTTCACGATCGCCATCCTTGCGGCGATCGAATCCTTGCTGTCGTGCGTTGTTGCCGACAGCATGATCAACTCCAAACACCGCTCCAACATGGAGCTGATCGCACAGGGGATCGGCAATATCGGCTCGGCGCTGTTCGGCGGGATCCCCGCCACGGGCGCGATCGCGAGGACTGCTGCCAACATCAAAAACGGCGGGCGCACACCCATCGCGGGCATGGTGCACGCGGTCACACTGGTATTGATCCTGGTCGTGCTGATGCCTTACGCTGCACTGATCCCGATGCCCTGCATCGCGGCGATCCTCTTCATGGTAGCTTACAACATGTGCGGCTGGAGAACCTTTGTCAATCTCTGCAAATCCTCGCCAAAGAGTGACATCATCGTGCTTGTCACGACCTTTGTGCTGACGGTCGTGTTCGATCTGGTTGCAGCGATCGAGGTGGGCATTTTGCTGGCGGCGATCCTCTTCATGAAGCGGATGAGCGACGTCACGGAAGTGGAAGGCTGGAAGTATGTCGACGAGGAGGAAGACCCGGACAGCATCGCGCTCAGGGAAGTCCCGGCGCACACACTTGTGTACGAGATCTCGGGACCGATGTTCTTTGCGGCTGCCGACAAGATTTTGAATATCTCAGTGAAAGATGACACACAGTTTCTGATCCTGCGCATGCGGAGTGTGAGCGCGATCGACGCGACGGCAATGCATTCGCTGGAGCAGCTTTATGAGAAATATGCGAAGAAAAATGTCCGGATCATCCTTTCGCACGTCAACGAGCAGCCGAGAGCTGTCATGGACAAGGCTGGCTTTGCGCGGGAGATCGGGGAAGACAATTTCTGCACGCACATTGACGAGGCACTCGAGCGGGCGAAAAAGCTTGCGGCTGAGTAAACAGGATTTTGTATGAAAAATATTTTTGTTATCGATGATGATCTCAATATCGGAAATATGATGGAGGAGCTTCTTGCCAGGGAGGGCTATCGCGTCACGCGCGCCTATTCCGGGACGGAAGCCCTTCTTGCGTTGTCCTCGGTCCGCCCTGATCTGGTGCTGCTCGACCTGATGCTGCCGGGATTGGACGGCAGGGAGCTGCTGCCGCGGCTGAGCGGTATCCCTGTGATCGTTGTCAGCGCAAAAGCGGGCGTGGAGGATAAAGTGGATCTGCTGCTTGGCGGCGCGGCAGATTATGTGACCAAGCCCTTTGACACGAAGGAACTGATCGCGCGCATCGCCGTACAGCTTCGGAATGCCGCTGTCTCTGGTGCCGGTATGATGCTCGAATACAGGGATATCGTCATGGACACCAGGACGCACAGCGTCTATGTGTGCGGCGAGATGGTACATCTGACCAGGACAGAGTATGCGATCTTAAAAATGCTGATGCAGAATCCTTCGCAGGTCATCACAAAGACGTTGCTGCTCGAGCGGATCAGCGAGGACACGCCGGACTGCATGGAAAGCTCCCTGCGGGTGCACGTCAGCAATCTGCGGAGGAAACTGCGGGACGCGGGCGGAAAGGATTATGTGGAATCTGTCTGGGGGATCGGGTTCAAATTGTATGAGTCTTAACAATATCTTAACGCTTTTCTTAACAGGTTTCTTAACAAAGTATTGCTAAAATGATAAACAGTTCCAGACGATCCGGATTGGCAGCTGCAGTGCGCGGAATCGTCTGAAATGGGAAAACAGCGTTTGGAAACAGTGAAAGAGAAGGGAGTTGTAATTGTTATGGAGTACGTATTGACTACCAGCGCTCTGAGCAAGCACTACAAGCATTTTAAGGCGCTGAACGGACTTGACATGCATGTCCCCAAGGGGGCGATCTATGGTTTTGTCGGGAAGAACGGTGCCGGGAAGACCACGCTGATCCGGCTGGTCTGTGGGCTGCAGAAGCCGACATCAGGTGAGTTCGTGTTATATGGGGCAAGGAACACGGAAAAGGAGATCCGGGATGCCCAGCGCAGGATCGGGGCAGTCGTGGAAACGCCGTCGATCTACCTGCACATGACAGCGGAGGATAATCTCAGAGAACAATATCGCATTATCGGACTGCCATCGTATGAGGGCATCCCGGAACTGTTGAGACTGGTGGGGATCGGTGACACTGGCAGGAAGAAAGCGAAAAATTTCTCGCTCGGCATGCGCCAGCGGCTTGGCATCGCCATAGCGCTCTGCGGTGATCCGGACTTTCTGGTGCTGGATGAGCCGGTGAACGGGCTTGATCCACAGGGGATCATCGAGATGCGAGAACTGATCCTCAAGCTAAATCGGGAGCGCGGCATTACAGTGCTGATCTCGAGCCATATATTGGATGAGCTCTCGCGCCTTGCGACGCATTATGGTTTTATCGACGGGGGACGCATCGTCAGGGAGATCAGCGCAGTAGAGTTGGATGCTGCCTGCAGGAAATGTCTGTGTGTGGAGGTGGCAAATGTCAAGTTCTTTGCGCAGGCGGCTGACCGGCTGCGCCTCGACTACCGCATTTCCTCGGAATCGACTGCCGATATCTACGGAAAGGTTCCCGTCACGCAGCTGATCTTGTCACTTGCTGACGAGGGCTGCGAGGTGCTGTCCATTCATGAGCGGGACGAGAGTCTGGAGAGCTATTATGTCAGTCTGATCGGAGGTGCCAGTGATGAATAGATTAGTATATGCGGGTTTTCTGCGTTTGAGACATACTGCCTGTTTCTGGACAGGGATAGTGGTTATGGCTGCAGTCGGTCTGATCCTGCCGCTGCACAAATTTTATCTCATGCAAAAGTACGATGGGTATGAAATACCGTTGGAGGAGTGCTTTTTGACCTATGTGCCGCTGATCATGATCATTGCGGCTGTCTTTTGCAGTCTTTTTATCGGCACGGAGTACAGCGATGGGACGATACGGAACAAAATTATGCTGGGGCACAGCAGAATAGATGTTTATCTCTCCAATCTGATCATCTGTTTTGCGGCGGAATGCGTCATGTGTCTTGCGTTCTTTGTGACAGATCTCGGTGCAGGGATCCTGCTGCTCGGTTTTTTTGCAAGCGGAGTAGAAATGGTGCTGGCTTATGTCGGATGTGTGTTCGTGCTGTGTGCCGCGGTCACTGCGATCTATACACTGGCCGCCATGCTGAGCCAGAACAAGGCAGTCACAGCAGTGATATGCATCCTCGGGATCGTGCTGATGATCTTTTGGGGAGCCTATATCGATTCCCGGCTTGACATGCCGCCGGTATATGAGGGATATCTCTACCAGGACAGCGTGACGGGAGAATATATCGAGGAGGAGGACATACCAAATCCGTATTATGTAGACGGAACCAAGCGTGTTGTCTATGAGTTCCTGAATGACTTCCTGCCGGGAAACCAGACAGCGCAGTTCTGGATGGGCAACGCTGTCCATCTGTGGCAGATGGCACTGTACTCCGCTATCGTCACAGTGGTGGTAACTGGGGTCGGTATCTTTTTCTTCCGCAAAGAGGATATCAAATAGAGGATGTCAAACAGAGAATATCAAGTAGAGGATATGGAACAGAAGATATAAAAAGGCTGTGGGATCCTGAAAAACAGGCTGTCGGCGACGTGGGAGGGATTTATGGAGATGGGATTGTGCTTTTTTGCGGTGCTGCTCTTTGTGATCGTGTTGATATGCGGCGGAAAAATATTGCGAATGCGCAGGTCGGCAAGGGAGATCGCCGCTGCATTCGCCGACAGGCTTTCGACAGAGACCAACACACTGATCGATATCTCCAGCCATGACCGTTATATGTGCAGTCTGGCGGCTGACATCAACACACAGCTGCGCAAACTGCGCGGGGAGCGGCTGCGTTACCAGCAGGGAAACAGGGAGATCATGGACGCTGTCACCAATATTTCCCATGACCTGCGCACGCCGCTCACTGCGATCTGCGGTTATCTCGACCTGCTCAGGCAGACGGAACTGACGGCGGATGCGGTGCGCTATCTGGATATCATCGAAGAGCGCGTTGATGTGCTCAGACAACTGACGGAGGAGCTGTTCGGATACTCGGCGGCTGTCTCGGCAGTCGGTGAGGACGGGTGGGATCGGCATGAGGAAATTTCCGAAATCTCGCTGAACGCTGCGCTGGAGGAGATCCTGTCAGTGTACTATGCCGCTTTGAAGAAACGCCGGATCACGCCGTCCGTCACGATGCCGGAGGCGACAGTGATCCGTAGATTAAACAAAAGTTTATTGTTTCGTATTTTCGGAAATATCATCGGCAATGCCCTGAAATACAGCGACGGTGATTTGGAGATCACCTTGTCGGAGCAGGGAGAGATCGTATTTGCCAACCATGCGGCATCGCTGGACGAACTGCAGGTCATGCGGCTTTTTGACCGCTATTATACAGTGGAAAATGCAGTAGGCGCAACCGGGCTGGGGCTCTCGATCGCCAGGGAGCTCACCGGGCAGATGGGCGGGACGATCACGGCACAGTATCGGGACAAAATGCTGCGGATATCGCTATTGTTTTAGATGTTTTTGTAAACGCCAGGTTATCTGGTTCTGGTATCGACTATCTGCAAATATATCAATGAGGATCTGTCCGGGATTGAAGGTTTTGAAAGCCCCAGCACGGCATGGTCAAAAGCTGGCGTCGCCGAGGCAGTAAAGTGCATGAGCATGCGGTAATCTCCTCGTTCAGCATTGTTAGTAACTGTGCAAAAATTAACGTATCTCTTATCAAATCAAATGGCTTAGCTGAAAATCCGGTTTTATATACTTGAAGAAGCACACGATCATCAATCTTATGGCTTTTTCATCAGTTCGTAATAATAAGCTGTTTGTCATATCGACAGCCGCAAAATTTTTTGCTTCACTGTCAGAAAAAGAAAATGGAAAATGTTTATACTGTCCTGTCAACGTAAACAAACACGCTCTAACTTCGAAATTGCTGCACATGACACTCCTAATATTTCACTTAATTGTTCTTGCGTGATATAATGAACAGCTGTTACCTTTGATTACTTGTAAAATGCAGATACTTTGATATAATGAAGTTATCATAAGAAATAGGAGTTAAAGTAATGTATACTATATTAATTATAGAAGATGACAGAGTTTTAAATCTTGGAATGCAGGAATGTTTGAAAGAATTTGGATATAAGGTTGTGGGGGCACAGACAGGGGAAACAGCTATAAAGATTGTAAGTGAAGAGTGTATAGATTTAGCTGTTTTGGATGTAAATTTGCCTGATATGGACGGATTTCAGATTTGTAAGGAAATCAAAAATATACGTGATGTGCCAATTGTTTTTCTGACAGTGAGGGATGAAGAGCAGGATATTGTTGCTGGGTTTGATATGGGGGCAGAAGATTATATCACAAAACCATTTAATATTACTGTATTGCAAAAGAAGATTGCAGCAATTCTAAAGCGTTGTAAAACCCAAAATGCGAATCAATATATTGTTAATAAACTGAGCGTGGATTTTGACAAAAAGAAGGCTGTACAAAATAATGAAATAATCAACTTTACACCTACGGAGTATAAAATATTGGAATTGTTGATTCTTAATAGAGGCCATGTGCTTGTAAAGGAAAATCTGATACAGGAATTGTGGGATAATAGTGGAAACTGGGTGGACGAACATACTTTAGCTGTAAACATTAGTAGAATTCGCGGAAAAATAGAGGAACCAGAACGAAAGTTGTTAAAAACAGTATTTGGAATAGGCTATATGTGGGGTGATAATCTGGATGAAGAATTATAATATAAAGGAATTCAGTTTTATAAAAACACCAATTGTAATAGAATTTACATGCATTGTCATATTAGTGTATTTATTCATGAGTAAACACAATGACTATCTGGGAGTAGCTGTATGCCTTTTGGTGTTGATACAGCAAATATATTTGATTTATAGAGGTATGAAATTTTTTTATGAATTTGTGAATGATATAGAAGAAACAATGAAACTGGTTCAGCGTGATTCAAAATTAGATGTCAAAAAAAGTTTGCAGGATACAATTTATTCAAAGTTGTATGCGAATCTATTGCAAATTCAGGAAAGTAAAAAAGTATATATGGAGAACCAGAAAAAAGAATTAGGAGTGATTCATCAGTTAATATCAGATATATCACATCAGGTAAAAACGCCGATTACTACGGCAAAAACATATGGACAAATGATATTAAAATGTGATAAAGAAAGTTTCGATCTAAAGAAGGTACTCGGATATATATCCATTATAACAGCACAGATAGATAAATTGGATTTTCTGATGCATTCTCTCATTAAAATATCCAGGCTGGAAACAAATATAGTGAATTTGCAGCCACAAATATGTAATGTTGAAAATCTATTAGCAGAATCCTATGTGGGTGTTTTGCATAATGCAGAAAAGAAGAATATTCATGTCTATGCAAACTATAAAGGAGAACATGAAGTTTTTGTAGATTATAAATGGACTATAGAGGCAGTTTTTAATATCATTGATAATGCGGTCAAGTATACAGAACAGGATGGAAACATTAAAATTGAAATTGTTGCAAGTGATAATTTTGAAATTATCAGTATTGCAGATGATGGAAGCGGCATTGAGGAAGATAAGATACCACTTATTTTTAAACGATTTTATAGAGAGGAAAAATCAAAACAAATTGAAGGGGTAGGTTTGGGATTGAGTTTAAGTAAAGAAATCATTGAAAAAGAGCATGGATATATCAGAGTAAAGTCAATATTACATCAGGGAACAACATTCTATATATATCTGCCTAGAAGGGAAAAAGAAAGTGAGCATAACGGATAGGACTGGCGATTGTCAGTCTTTTTATTATGTCGTTTCCCTATTCGATTTTTGTAAATGTTACAAAATTGTGATAAAAAAGTTTGACTTTTGAGAGTAGAATGAAACATGTGCAGTTTATAATAGCATATATAAAGTTGCTGATAAAGTTATACGAGGAGGGCATAAATGGAAATATTAAGGGCTATCAACATTAAAAAATATTATGGGGAAGAACCAAATATCACAAAAGCTTTGAATGGGATAAGCATGAATGTGGATAAAGGGGAATTTGTTTCCATTATAGGAGCTTCTGGCAGTGGAAAGTCAACACTGCTTCATATTTTGGGAGGATTAGATAATCCTTCATCGGGAGAAGTATCCGTGA
>CAJUES010000049.1 GCA_910585765.1 uncultured Lachnospiraceae bacterium
ACGCCTTCATTACATAAAATTGTGTCAGAATTAGTTGGGGCGTGAACAGTAACAAGCCGATTGCGTTTACCCTGGAGGATAGCCAGAAAGGCTTGCATTGCAGTCCCGATAATGGTATGCTTAGTAAAGAAGTCGCCGGCATTCAGGTGGAGGTTGAGGAACCGAAAGATCCAGATATAATTTTGGATAATGAGGGTGATGTCAGTGTGTCTGCTCTTGTCGGTAAAGTGCTTGAAAAGTATGGGATATAAAGTATGGGATATAAGAGGACATACAGATGAAAAAAATCATATACACCCAGAGGGTAGAGCTTGTAGAAAGCTATGGTGAGCGCAGGGATTGTGCCGATGTTGAGATCGCAAAACTGATATGGGAATGCGGGTTTCTTCCCGTTCCAGTCAATAATATTCCCGAAAAGGTACAAATATTTTTGGAGCAGGTCAATCCGGACGGAATGATCCTCACAGGGGGAAATGATCTGTCAAAATATGGCGGGAACGCTCCGGAACGAGATGAAACCGAAAAAAGGATCATCGATCATGGCATTAGGAACCAGATTCCTATATATGGTTTCTGTAGAGGGATGCAGATGATCGCCGATCATTTCGGTGCAGAGCTGGCAAGGGTGGATCGGCATGTAGCCGTGAGACACCGGCTGGAGGGGAACGCTTTGTGGAATGGAAGGACTGTAAACAGTTTTCATAACATGGCAGTGAAAGCTGCGACAGATGATCTGATCATTGAAGCGGTTTCGGAAGACGGTGTGATCGAAGCGCTAAAGGTCAAAGACAAGGAGATATATGGCACAATGTGGCATCCGGAGCGTGAGAAACCATATGAAAAGGCGGATGTGCAGTTCATCAGACAAATATTTGCAAAAGAGGGGCATAGACAATGAAAGCAATCATTTTAGCAGCTGGACAGGGAACAAGATTGAAAAAGTATACAGAAAATCTTCCGAAGGGTATGTTGGAATTTGACGGAAAGACGATCATAGAGAGACAGATAGAAACGTACCGCAAATGTGGGATCATGGATATTATTGTGGTCAGGGGGTTTGCGGCAGATAAGATCACATATGCGGATGTGAAATATTATGAGAACGAGGATTATGCCAATACCAATATGGTTGAATCCCTGATGGCAGCAAAACAGGAGTTTGATGATGACGTCATCGTCAGTTATTCCGATGTTCTTTTTGAGGAAGGCATGCTTAGGGGAATGATGGAGCGCGAAGATGATTTTGCGGTCGCGGTAGATATAAACTGGCAGGAATACTGGCAGGCGAGGTATGGCAAGGTCGATTTTGATACGGAAAGTCTGTCACTTGACGGGAATGATAATATTATCGAGCTTGGTCTGGAAGCGCCGAAACTGGAGGACATTGATGCACGATATATCGGGCTTTTGAAGTTCTCAAAAATGGCATTGAGCAAAATTGTGGTGATCCATGACAGGGATTATGAATCCTATCAGAACAGACCGTGGAAGCAGTCCGGAAAGACCATACGGAAAGCTTATATGACGGATCTGCTGCAGGCAGTGATCGAGTCCGGCAATCATGTTAAAGCAGTTAAATTCAGGAATGGGTGGATTGAATTTGACACCAATGAAGATTATGAGACGACAGTTAAATGGGTAGAAAATGGCACAATTGGAAGGTTTATCCGCCTGTAAACAGATTTCAGTTTCACGCTTTGCACCGACTATAGAACATGCATATGAGATAAAGATGGAGGCGGTGGTCTGAGGACCGGTTTGAACAGGGAGGCAGTATCACTGCCTCTTTTTTTGCACACAGGCATCCGGGGGGAGAATGTCAGGGCTGCCGGGGCGATCAGAAATCTTGAGTAACAGTTCAGCCCAGGACTTCGCACTGCGCTGCGAAGTCCGTGAGAGAGCATAGTGGCCGAGAGGCATCAAGCCAACCGCGAAGCGGTTTTTGCAGGGCTTGATGCCTGTAACAGGAAGCCGAGGGCTGAACTGTTACGATCTTGAACAGTAATCCTTGAACAATTTTCTGAACATTCTTCAAGAGATAAATGTGGCTATTCCTGACTTATTGTGATATAATGTATGGGATAAATTGGTTGTGACCGCTGATTTCTGCCCTCATGTCTATATCGTGCCGGCACATATCATACAGCCGGCTGCAGCCATTTTGGGAAACGCAAGTACAATGATTAAGAATTAATAAGAATAGATAGCTGGTGTAAACAATGTTTTTAATGTTAAGGAACACAAAAGTATTATATTTTAACCTCCCGGATTTTACGGTGGAAGTGCTCAGGGAGGATCTGCTGCCCTATTATCTCAGGTCCAATATCAAGAAATCTCCCAATATGAAAGATATCATGTACAATGTACAGGCAGTAAAGAGTTATCTGAGCAGCAGGATGCTGTCGCTGTCGAGGGATAATGCCAAGAAGATCTATGCCGCTTTTCAGATACCGCAGGTGGACTCTATCGACAACAGGGTAAATATCTGCATCAAGTGCAAAGGCGTATCGATTCAGGACAGCTATTGGGTCCAGGAGGAGCATGAACCCGATACGTGGGAAGCGATCAATATCAGACAGAATAAATTGAAGGATATTATCGACCTGTCTCTGGGGGGATTCAGCCCCACGATCACAACGAGTGTCATATGCCCGGAACTGACGACAAAAGGGCTGTTTCGAAAAGGCTGGGTGCGCATGGGTGACATTCTTTATCTGTTAAAATCAGACAAGACAAAAGACTGTGTGAATACCAGGATGGAAGTGCTGGCTTCAGAAATTCTTGAATGTTTTGAGAATAGAATTGACAGTGTTACATATGTCAGTGACATGAAAAATATGATGGACGGCGAGGGTCAGGTGTCCATATGCAAAAATTTTGTAGGTGAGGACTATTCGTTTGTTGAGGCGTGGGAGGTTATGGATTACTGCAGGCGTCTCGGCATAAACTACAGGGAATACTGCATGGAACAGTGGGGGGAAGTGTTTGCCGGGATTCCGGTGCTGGACTATATCATCGTGAATACGGACCGGCACACACAGAACTACGGATTTATGATGAATAATGAAACCGGTAAGATCGAGCGCCTGGCGCCTTTGTTTGACTTTAACTGCGCCCTTGTGGCAGATTATTTTGCGCATGATGCGAGAGACACGCTGAGCCAGATGTTCAATACTGCAGAGACGCTGAGGGAACTGGCATATCAGTTCAGGGAACACACGAAAATCGTTTTCAACGAAGAAAAGTTTATGAAAGTCGTCGAGAGAAACGAGAAGTACAAATATATATTCGAACAGGTGTATGCGAGAATACAGGAAATGGGGCTTGCATAATTGTGTGTTATGCTTGCAGAGACCAGAGCACTATGTTATACTTAGACCTTGAAAAGAGTTAAGGAACTGCTGGAACTGCTAATAGAAGTAAGAGGAGAAAGTGAAATGGATTTATTGTACAGAAGCACAAGAAGCAAAAGCGAGCCGGTCAGGGCGTCGCAGGCGATTTTAAAGGGACTTGCGGACGACGGCGGACTGTATGTGCCGGAGTTGGTTCCGGGGCTGGAGAAGAGCCTTGAGGAACTGTCGCAGATGACATATCAGGAGACTGCTTATGAGGTAATGAAATTGTTCCTCACCGATTTTACGGAGGCGGAGCTCAAGGATTGTATCAGCAAGGCGTATGACGATAAATTTGACACGGAGGTGATCGCACCTCTCGTGGAGGCGGATGGGACTTATTATCTGGAGCTGTTCCACGGTGCGACGATCGCGTTTAAGGATATGGCGCTCTCCATTCTCCCGCACCTTTTGATCACCTCGGCAAAGAAGAACAACGTGAAGAATGAGATCGTGATCCTCACGGCGACAAGCGGTGACACCGGAAAGGCAGCGCTTGCAGGCTTTGCGGATGTGGAGGGCACACGGATCATAGTATTTTACCCCAAAAACGGTGTCAGCCCGATCCAGGAAAAGCAGATGGTCACTCAAAGGGGCAAGAACACGTTCGTAGTGGGCATCACGGGCAATTTTGATGACGCACAGACAGGCGTGAAGCAGCTGTTCGGGGACAAAGAGCTGGCGGATGTCATGGACGGGGCGGGATTCCAGTTCTCCTCGGCAAACTCTATTAATATAGGAAGGCTTGTGCCACAGGTCGTCTATTATGTGTACGCCTATGCACGGCTCTTCAAGGAAGGCAAGGTTGAGAAGGACGAAAAGATCAATGTAGTCGTTCCGACGGGCAATTTTGGCAATATCCTCGCTGCGTACTTTGCTAAGAATATGGGGATTCCCATTGCGAAGCTGATCTGTGCCTCCAACGAGAACAAGGTACTCTATGACTTCTTTGAGACAGGTGTCTATGACAGGAACCGGGAGTTTGTGCTCACCAGCTCGCCATCCATGGACATCCTGATCTCCAGCAATCTCGAGCGTCTGATTTATCTGACAGCAGGTGCGGATGCGGACAAAAATGCAGCGTTCATGAGTGCGCTGTCCACAGTGGGAAGATACGAGATCACAGCGGACATGAGGGCGCAGATGGAGGATTTCTATGGAAATTATGCGTCGGAGCAGGAGACGGCTGCTGCGATCAGGGCACTCTATGAAAAGACCGGGTATGTGATCGACACGCACACGGCTGTGGCGGCTGTGGTCTGCGGCAAGTACAAGAAGGAAACCGGGGACAATGCGAAGGTCGTGCTGGCGTCGACGGCAAGTCCGTTCAAATTTACCAGAAGCGTGATGAATGCGATAGACAAAAAATATGATGCAATGAGTGACTTTGAGCTTGTCGACGAGCTCTCGAAGCTTGCAAACGTCAAAGTCCCGAGAGCGATCGAGGAGATCCGCACAGCGCCTGTACTGCACGACACGGTCTGTGATAAGGAAGAGATGAAGGCGGTTGTCATGAAATTTCTTGGCATCTGAGAACAGGGAACTGCCATTGCGGGCTGCATCTTGAGACGGATGACTTTACACGGAAACTCTTTGCTCTGATGCGTACCATGTACGCTGCAGGGGCAGGAGTTTCTGTGCTGTTTATGCGCAGCCCCGCGAGAAGGAAATGCACTGATTGCATTTGCTTCATTTGTTTGGTTTTTAGTTCATAGGATGCGTGAAAGAAGGTGTACAGATGAGTTTTGGGATGATACTGGATCTGCTCATTATGGCGTGCGGTGTGTATATGATCTACTGGGCAGTCCAGATGAGATCGTCAAACAAGATTCCGGCAATGCTCGTGGGTAAGGGATTTCCGATCGACAGGGCAAAAGATCCGGATGGATTTATCAGGTTTACGTTTCCATTTACTTTTTCGACGGGGGTTGTGCTTTTTGCGTTGGGGCTTGTCGGCGCGCTGGGGCTTTTTATCACCTATCCGCTGGCGGAGACGCTGATGCGGATCGTGCTGGTCGCAGTGATCGTCATCTACGGCATGATACTGATGAAAGCACAGAAAAAGTATCTGGTAGGGATAAAATAAGGGGGATTGTGTGATGATGGATAAAGGGGATAACCATATTTTTGAGGGGGAGGTCACGGACAGGCAGATCCTGAGACGCATTGACCACACCCAGCTGAAGCCGTTTGCTACATGGAGTGATATCGAGCAGCTCTGTGACGAGGCGATCAAGTACCGGACGGCTTCGGTGTGTATTCCGCCGGTGTATGTCAAGCGGGTTCACGATGCCTACGGGGACAAGGTCAATATCTGCACAGTGGTAGGGTTTCCGCTTGGCTACAGCGCGACTGCCGCGAAGGTGACGGAGGTGGAACAGGCACTTGCCGATGGCTGCACTGAGATTGATATGGTGGTGAATATCAGCGATGTGAAGAACGGGGATTATGCCAGGGTGGAGGAGGAGATCCGCACTTTGAAGAGGGTGTGCAAAGAGCATATCCTGAAAGTGATCATCGAGACGTGCTTCCTCTCGGAGGAGGAGAAGATCGCGATGTGCAAGGCGGTCACGAACGCCGGCGCTGATTACATAAAGACCTCAACGGGTTTCGGAACGGGCGGGGCGACGATCGAGGACATCCGACTGTTTAAGCGATACATCGGTCCTAATGTAAAGATCAAGGCTGCGGGCGGTGTGAAGACGAGGAAAGATCTGGTTCAGTTCATCGAGGAGGGCTGTGACAGGATCGGCACGTCATCGGCGGTGAGCGTGCTGCAGGGAGAGCAGGCACAGGGATATTGATTATAAATGCTTTGCAGGGAAAGCCTGCGGGTATGTTTGGAGGATTAACATGGGAGTTATAGAGAAACAACGGATCACAGCGCTGCAGACGCTGCTGCGGGAGGCGGGGATTGATTACTATATCGTGCCGACGGCAGACTATCACAATTCGGAATACGTCAGTGACTATTTCAAGATGAGGGAATTTTTGTCGGGATTTACCGGATCGGCAGGAACGCTGGTGGTGAGCGGCAAGGAGGCGGGTCTGTGGACGGACGGCAGGTATTTTGTGCAGGCGGAGAGTGAGCTGGAAGGCTCCGGGATCGTCCTGTACAGGATGCATGAGGAAAATGTTCCGACCATCAAAGAGTATCTCGAAAAAAATGTGGAGGAAGGGCAGACGATCGGCTTTGACGGCAGGGTGGTGGATGCTTTTTTCGGCAAGGAGCTCGAGGAGGCTTTTGGCGGAAAAAATGTGACACTTGCCTATGACAGGGACATCGCGGTGCAGCTCTGGCAGGACAGACCGGCGATGCCCGTGAGCAGGATATGGGTGGTGCCCGAGGAAAGCTGCGGTATGGGAGTGACCGAAAAGCTTGGCAAGGTGAGGGAAAAGATGGCGGAGGAAGGCGCTGCACATCTGCTGCTCTCGAAGCTTGATGATATCATGTGGCTCTGCAATATCCGCGCGAATGATGTGGAGTGTAACCCGGTGGCGCTGTCCTATGCATTTATTTCGAGGGAGAAGGCGGTGCTGTTTATCCAGTCTGCGGCGCTGACGGAGGAGACGAGGGGATATCTGGCGGAAAACGGTGTGACATGTGAGGAGTACGATCACGCCGCAGCGTATCTCAAAAGCTGTGAGATTGACGGAAAGGTGTGGTGCTCGTGCGCAGATATCAGCTATATGCTCTATAAGCTGGTGCAGGACCGCACGGAGCTTGTCGACAAGAAAAATCCGACAGAGCTGATGAAGGCGGTTAAAAATCCTGTGGAACTGGAACATATCAGGGAGTGTTACATCCGGGACAGTGCCGCGCTGACAAAATTCCTCTTCTGGATGAAGGAAAATGCAGGGAAGACAGCGATGGATGAGCTGAGTGTGGCGGCGAAGCTTGACGGCATGCGGGCTGAGATCCCGGGATTCCTGGATCTGTCGTTTCCCACGATCAGCGCTTACAAGTCCAATGCGGCGATGGCGCACTACAGTGCGACCGAGGAACATTTCAGCCGTATCGATGCGGAGGGATTCTACCTGGTTGACTCTGGCGGTCAGTATGAGGGCGGCACGACGGATGTGACGAGGACGATCGCACTCGGTGCCGTCACCGATGAGATGAAGCTCCACTTCACGAGGGTTGCATGTGCGATGCTCCGGTTGGCGGATGCGAGATTTCTGTACGGCTGTACGGGGAGAAATCTTGACATCATAGCGCGCGCGCCGCTGTGGGAGTGCGGACTCGACTACAAGCATGGGACAGGCCATGGGATCGGTTATATATTGAACGTCCATGAGGGACCGCACAGTCTGAGATGGCAGTACAAGCAGGAGACACCGGAGACAAAGCTGGAGGAGGGCATGATCGTGTCCGACGAGCCGGGCATGTACGTGCAGGACAGCCATGGCATCCGCACGGAGAACATTGTCGAGATCGTGAAGGAGGAAAAGAATGAATACGGGCAGTTTATGGGATTCCGCCATCTGACCTATGTCCCGATCGACTTAGACGCCATCGACACACAGCATATGGAGCCGTCCGACATCCGGAAACTGAACGCCTATCATGAGCGTGTCTATGAGAAGCTTGCCCCGTATTTCGAGGGGGCGGAGCTGGAACTGTTGAAAAAGGCGACGCGCGCGGTGTAAAATGACTGAATTTACACTTTATTTGAGAAGTTTATGTTAATTTTATTGACTTTTATCTAAGGTTTTGAGATAATTGTTTCATTAGGATAAGCCCTTGCATCTTGATCATAACCGTCCAGACAGTGCAGTTTGTCATGGCGGTTTGAAATATATTTTATTATCTTAAGGAGGATCTTAAATGTCAACGAAAGCGTATTATCCCATTTCTGAGATTGGTGCTGGAAAGGTAGGATTTTCTAAGACACGTTCTATCATCGAGGCGGCTTTTTACGGAAACAATGTAGTGAAAGTAAACACTTTGAAGGAAGCCTATGAGTTAGCAAAGAACTCACCGGGAACCATTGTTACCGATATGAAGATCAAGGATGGCGAAACATTTGGACTCGAGAAGGACGCAAGAGTTTTGTTGTTCAATGATGGAGCCGTTACAGGACGTTACGCAGCAGCACGCCGCATCAAGGGCGAGCCGGGCGTGGACGAGGCAAAGCTTGACAAGGTAGTCATGGACGCTGTATACGAGACACGTTGGAAGACGATGTATCATGCAGAGTGCTTTGTAGGCCTTGATCCTGAGTTTATGGTGAAAGCGCATCTCCTGATTCCGGAGGGAGAGGAGAACCTGCTCTACAACTGGATGATCAATTTCCAGTATATGTCGGATGAGTATGTTAAAATGTACAGGAACTCCAAGCCTGTCGGCGATGGCAAGGAGCCGGATATCTATATCTTCTCTGATCCTCAGTGGGCACCGCATGAGGCACCTGATGTTGACTACAGCTGCCTGAGCGATCCTTTGACACTCTGCTATTTTGATACTAACCAGAACTGTGCTGCGATCCTTGGTATGAAGTACTTTGGTGAGCACAAGAAAGGTACGCTGACAATGGCATGGGCGCTTGCAAACAGAAACGGCTATGCTTCCTGCCATGGCGGACAGAAGGAGTACTCTCTTGAGGGCGGCAAGAAGTTCGTTGCATCTGTATACGGCTTGTCAGGATCCGGTAAGTCTACGCTGACACATGCTAAGCATGCCGGAAAGTATGATGCATTCGGCGGTATCAAGGTTCTTCACGACGATGCATTCATCATCAATACAGACACTTGTGCATCCATTGCGCTTGAGCCTACATACTTTGACAAGACAGCTGACTATCCTACAGGCTGCGCTGACAATGAGTACTTACTGTCCGCACAGAACTGCTCCGCTACAATGGATGAGGATGGAAAGATCCAGCTCGTGACAGAGGATATCAGGAACGGAAACGGACGTGCGATCAAGTCAAAGCTGTGGTCTCCGAACCGCGTGGATAAGATCGATGCTCCTGTTAACGCGATCTTCTGGATCATGAAGGATCCGACGATCCCGCCGGTAGTGAAGTTGAAGGGTTCAGCGCTTGCATCTGTCATGGGTGCGACACTTGCAACAAAGACTTCCACAGCAGAGCGTGTTGCAGCCGGTACAGATCTGAACGCACTCAGAATCGTTCCTTATGCAAACCCGTTCAGGACATATCCGCTGGTCAACGACTATGAGAAGTTCAAGAAACTGGTTGAGGAGAAGGATGTAGCGTGCTATATCGTCAACACAGGCGACTTCATGGGCACAAAGGTAAAGCCGGCTGACACATTGGGAATCTTGGAGACGATCGTTGAAGGAAAGGCTAACTTCGAGAAGTGGGGCAACTTTGATGATATCGAGATCATGTATGACTGGTCTGGCAAGACAAGCGACGCATTCAAGCCGGATATGAACAATGCTGAGTATGTGGCAGCGTTGAAGTCCGCTATGCAGAACCGTGTAGATGCAGTGGAAGGTTTTGCGACCAAGAAGGAAGGCTATGACAAGCTTCCTGACGAGGCACTTGCAGCATTGAAGAAGCTCGTTGAGCAGTGCTAAGGATTTGAAGAATCAGCTATATAGAGATTGTTGGATGAAAACTGTTTGATTCAATTTAGAGAGGAGACACACGAAAGTGTGTCTCCTTTTGTAAGAGATGGGAACATTATAGGATGCATGGGCGCGCGGATCGCGAAGGTGGAGAGAAAAGATGGCGGTAAAGATTAAAAACATGACAGAGGGAAAACCCTCTGATATCATTCTGACGTTTGCCCTGTCACTGATGGCAGGAAATATCTTTCAGCAACTGTATACCGTGGTCGACACGATGGTCGTGGGAAAGGTGCTCGGTGTCGGCGCACTGGCGGCGCTCGGCGCCGCAGAGTGGATGAACTGGATGATGCTGGGGATCATCCAGGGATTCACGCAGGGCTTTGGGATCATGATGGCGAAGGCGTTCGGGGCGGGAAAGCAGGATGCGCTGAGAAAGGCGGTCGCGGGCTCCGCGGTGATCGCGGCGGTATCGGCGCTGGTCCTTGTCGCGGCAGGGCAGCTCATGGCAGCGCCGCTGCTGCGCCTCCTGCAGACGCCGCCGGACATCTGGGACGGTACGATATTGTACCTGCATATCATGTTCATGGGCATTCCGATCGTGATGCTGTACAATCTGCTGGCGTGCATTCTGCGTGCGCTGGGGGACGGCAGGACGCCGCTCAACGCCATGATCGTCGCCTCCGTTGTAAATATCCTGCTGGACATGCTGTTTGTCATCGGTTTTGGCTGGGGGATCGCGGGCGCGGCGTCTGCGACGCTGATCGCCCAGCTCGTGTCAAGCATCTTTTGCATCTGGCATATCAGAAAGATCGAGCTGCTGCGCATGCAGCCGGAGGATTTCAGGCTGAGCGGCAGACTGGCGGGAGAACTGATGTATCTGGGTTTTCCCATGGCGTTTCAGAATGCGGTCATAGCGGTGGGCGGCATGATCGTACAGGCTGTGGTAAACGGATTTGGCGTGGTTTTTATCGCTGGGTTTACGGCGACCAACAAGCTGTACGGTTTGCTGGAGATCGCGGCGACATCCTACGGTTATGCCATGGTGACATACATGGGGCAGAATATGGGCGCCGGAAAGGTCAGGCGCATTCATGACGGTATGCGGGCGGCTGTGGTGATCGCACTGATCACATCTGTTGTGATCGCGGCGTGCATGCTGGGCTTTGGCAGACTCTTGCTGGGACTGTTCATATCGGGTTCCCCGGCGACGGTGGAGGCGACGATGGAGGTCGCATATCACTATCTGGCGGTCATGAGCGTCTGTCTGCCGGTACTGTACATACTGCATGTGACGCGCTCCGCCATACAGGGCATGGGAAATACGGTGCTCCCGATGCTCTCGGGCGTCGCGGAGTTTGTCATGCGCACGGCAAGCGCGCTGCTCCTGCCGAGACTGATCGGTGAGAACGGCATTTTTTACGCGGAGATCATGGCGTGGATGGGGGCGGATGTGATCCTCGTCATCAGTTATTTTATCGTGGTGAGGAGATTGTCTTAATCAAATCTTAAACTTTTACCCAATTGGAACTTAAAAATATATGGTATATACTTCTATCTGTGAGGAAGAACCGGAGAGAGAAGTACAGGATTCAACAGGGAGGTCAGTGATGTACAACGTATTGGTGTGTGATGACGAGAGGGATATTGTGTCGGCGCTCAGGATCTATCTGACGGCTGAGGGGTATCAGGTGTATGAGGCTTACAATGGAAAGGAAGCTTTGGAGGTGCTTGCGAGGGAGACGATCCATCTGGTGCTCATGGATATCATGATGCCCGTTATGGACGGTATCACGGCGATGGTGAAGCTGCGGGAGCAGAGCAACGTACCGGTCATCATGCTGACAGCCAAGAGCGAGGACACCGATAAAGTGCTCGGACTCAACATCGGTGCGGACGATTACGTGACGAAACCGTTCAATCCGGTGGAGGTGCAGGCGCGTGTGAAATCCCAGCTCAGGCGTTACATGCAGCTTGGCAGCGGGGTGACGCCGAGGGTGGTCGAGACGCTTACGATCGGAGGCATCGAGCTTGACGACCGCACCAAGGAAGTGACGCTCGACGGCGAGCGCGCGGCGCTGACACCGACAGAGTATGATATCCTCAAGCTTCTCATGGAAAATCCGGGAAAAGTGTACTCCCCGGCACAGATTTACGCAGCAGTGTGGAACGACAGCCCGTACGGCACAGAGAATACGGTGGCGGTCCACATCCGGCATCTGCGGGAAAAACTCGAGTACAATCCGGCGGAGCCGCGGTATCTCAAATCTGTCTGGGGACGAGGTTACAAGTTGGAAGCATAAACAGGAAAAAGGGTGATGTTTAAGGTGAAAAAGTTAAGATATTCGATCGTGGCAAAGTGCCTGGCATGGCTGCTGTGCATTGTCTCAGCTGTAGGAACTGGAGTTCTTGGTCTGTGCCTGGCATGCGGTGTATATGGCGGTATGTGGGAGATGACGCGGGAGGAGGCACTCGAGGATTCCTACCGGTATGCCAATATGAACTATTCCGTGAATGCGTTTAGCAATCGTGGGAGCAGCGCTCATGCAGAGGAACTGCGAGAGGAGTTTTTCAAGTATGGGATCATCAAGTCAAACGGTCTCGATGGCGTGAATCTTCATGACAAGATGTCCTATCTTGAAACGAACATGACAGAACAGGAGCTTGTGGATCTCAACCCCGACGAGCTGTTCCTCTATCTGTTTGTCGAGACGGTAAACGGTTCCAGAGCGTCTAAGGTGATGGAGTATTACGGCGATTATGCGGACATTGCGTCGCTGGCTGTCGAGAGCAGTAAGCTGATCGAGGATTCAGGCTGGTCGTATCTGTATGCGGACAGGATATGCTACGATGTCGCAGAGGGAGTCCTGTACTATCGCGCCGAGGGCAACTATTATCCGGTACAGAATGTATCGCTGTGCTATGACGGCAGTCAGGGAGCGACGGTGTACAACTATAACTATGATTTTAATACCGGGGGTTACAAGCTGAATTTCGAGAGCTTTGACACCGCGATCTTTGACGGAGGCACAGATGCGTTTTCGGATGAAGGCGGGGGGGGGCAGGAAATGCAGCCGGATCAGGAGCGGATAGAGCAGATCCTTGGGGGCGAGGGCAGCGGAGGTGCAGTCAACCTGGCGGATCTGAACAACACGACGTTCAGCTACAGCAAATGGGGAACGATCCTGCTGGACAATGTGCGGGGCATAACAGGCAATGAACTGACGCTGATCGACTCCGACAATATCGCGGATGAATTCTTTGTCAGGGAGGCAGGGTACTATCTCAACGAGGACTACACGCTCGTGGTCCGGGATGATATTCAGCCGGATGCGTACTGGGTGGTGTCACTCATTCCGGATCATGTCCCGTCAGACCGCGTGAGCATGTACAGTCAGGAGGGCTGGTTCATCGATCTGTATTATGATCTTGTTGACATGAATCTGTTCCAGGGACTCGGGATCAGCATCGTTGTGCTGCTGTTGTCGTTTGGATTTCTGGTGTATGCGGCGGGGCGCCGCAGGACGGTGGAAGGGATTGTGCTAACCTGGTTTGACAGGATTCCGCTTGATATACTGACTGTGCTTGCGGGCGGTGCGGAATTGTTCATGGGGATCCTGGCGCTATATATATTGTCGGCAACGGGCATATGGAGATCCGCAGACATGAGCCTGGGCGTGTGCAGTATGTTCGGTGTTATCATGACCGTGACTGCGATCGCGTATATGCTGAGCCTTTGTGTGCGGGTGAAGGCGGGAAAATGGTGGAGAAACAGCGTCTGCTATCGGATCTACAGCCGGATACGCGATCTGATCACAATGATCTTTCGGAATATCGAACTGCTATGGAAAGTGATCCTTTTTGTCGGGGTAGTTTCTGTCGTCGACCTGTTTCTCATAGCTGTCTTTGACTCTGGTGATACCGCGTTCGTTTTTTATCTGGGCTGGCGCCTGGCTATCTGTGCAGTATTGTGTGTGATCGTCATTCAGATCAGTAAACTGCAGAGAGCGGGGCAGTGTATGGCGGAGGGGGATCTCACGTACAAGATCGATACAGAAAAGATGTTCTGGGACTGCAAAAAGCACGGGGAGAATCTGAATAAGATCAGCGAGGGCATGTCCAGGGCGGTCGACGAGCGCATGAAGAGCGAGCGCCTCAAGACGGAACTGATCACGAACGTGTCCCACGATATCAAGACGCCGCTCACATCCATCATCAACTATGTGGATCTGCTCTCGAAGGAGGAGCTTCACAATGACAAGGCGGCAGAGTACCTCGAAGTACTTGAGCGGCAGTCTTCCAAACTGAAGAAGCTGATCGAGGATCTGGTGGAGGCTTCCAAGGCATCTTCCGGAAATCTGGCTGTTGACAGACAGCAGCTGGAGGTCGGTGTGTTCGTGACACAGACAGTGGGGGAATTTGAGGAGAGACTTTCGGTCGTAGGGCTGGAACTGATTGTCAGCAAACTGGATGAACCTGTATACATCATGACGGACGGCAGGCATCTCTGGCGTGTCATTGACAACCTGATGAACAACATCTGCAAATACGCGCAGGCAGGTTCAAGGGTGTACGTAAACCTGGAAGCGGCAGAACAGAGCGTGCGCATCACATTCCGCAATATATCAAAATATCCGCTGAACATCAGCGGTGAGGAGCTGATGGAACGATTTGTGCGCGGGGATAAGTCGAGGAACACGGAGGGGCATGGGCTGGGACTCTCCATAGCGCAGAGCCTGATGAAGCTGATAGGGGGCGATATGGGGATCGTTGTGGACGGCGATCTGTTCAAGGTGGTGCTGGCTTTTGACCGGTATGTGCCTGACACGGACGTGTTCGGAGACAAAAAAGAGGACGCGGACATTGACAGCTGCAGTCGCTATTTGGTATAATGAACTGAAATTCGTTAACTGATGACTGAAGAGGAAGTTTGCAATGCATAAATTTTACAGGATAAAGCGGGATATATTGGCGTGCCTGATGGCATGCATGTTCATTGGCGGCATGGGTGTTGACACTTATGCCGCCGAAGTTGTTGACGCGCAGGGCGCGGAGGGATCCGGGACCGAGGATCTGGCTGCCGGATCGGAGGGATTCCGCGTATCGGTGTCGCGCAATGTCAGCTGCACGGTGGAAGCGGATGGCACGGTGACGTACGCGGCGGTGCCGGACAACCGGCTGCCCGTCCCGGATGACGGAATGCTCTATCTGTTTGAGCTGGATCCCTACGAGTATGATCTGACAAGTGACACAGGTGTCATAAAAGCAATGAAATTCGATTCGTCAGAACACATTTGGAGTTTTTCTTTTCCTGTCAATTTCAGACAGGCGGACACGAGACTGTATTCTAAGTTTGCGGTCGGGATCAAAAGCGGCGGCGCGCTGTATATGGTGACAGAACCGACATACATTACCAATCCCGAGGCGCTGGCACAGAATACACGGATGCGGTATCCGAGATCAAAAAAATCAACACAGGGGGAGGAGTTCAATAATCTTTATCTGGATGGCACCTACGGACCGGTGCTCGCGTGGCCGTTCAAGACGATACAGGTGCTGAATACAGGGGACAGCGCCGCGCTGACGCATCCGATGGCGCGGGCGGACGCGATGAAGGCGGATCCGGCAAAGGTCGAGCAGCCGATGTTCTATATGTTTAACGCGTCCGATGCGGAAGGTGTCGATGCGCTCGCATCGTTCATGGAATACTATGCGGCAAACTCCCAGGGAGGGGAGAACTGGATCATAGGAAACGAGATCAACACCCGCAGGTGGAACTACATGGCATGGACGGACTGGGATCATTATATAAAGGAGTACACACAGGCATTCAGGGTCATGTACAACGCGATCATGAGCACGAACGCGAACGCGCGCGTCTATGTCTGTCTGGACCAGATCTGGGACAAGAACCTGGCACCGGGCGACGAGGGATATGACCAGTGCATGGATGGCAGGGATTTCCTTGAAAAGTTCAACGCGCTGATCAGACAGAGCGGCAACATCGACTGGGGAGTGTCGCAGCATCCGTATACAAATCCAATGGGATATGCGAAGTTTTGGGATATGTCAGGCTGTGAGAACGGAGCGGTCTACGCTGGTCAGGTCGCGTCAGGACAGATTGTCACATTTCAGAATCTGTCCGTGCTGACGGATTTTATGCAGACGCCGTCCATGCTCGACACGCACGGGAACGTGCGCCACATCATTCTGAGTGAGATCGGTCTGACGAACGCGCAGGGGAGCGAGATCCAGGCGGCGGCGTTGTGTGCCTCCTACGCGGCAGTGAAGGATAATCCGCTGATCGACGAGATGATGTACTTGCTGGCGTACAGCGATCCGGGAATGGATTCTAGTCTTGACGCGTTTGCACAGAGGATTTATGACGAGATGGATGGGGAAAACGGAGATCTGCACATGGAATGGGCGAAGTCTTACATCGGCATCAGCGATTGGGCTGAAATAATATGGTAGATGGAGTAAAGGATATGGACAGAGAAGAAGCCGCAACATCGCCGTCATAGCGACATACAATGAGGCGGAGGAGCCGCTGCCCCGCATGGAGCTGCTCTGGAACGTATTTTACAGATATATCTGCGGCAGGAAACTGGTGATCGAGATGAGCTCAGGTACGCTCGGCAGCACAAAAGGGAGCTCGATTGATCTTGTTTTTGCAAATCATCTGGCACGTATCTATGTCTATGCCTGCGACAACCAGCCGATTGCGTGCGATAACAGGGCGCTGACAAGTTTCCTGGATAGCCCAACCGCCCGGCAGTGACGGATAAACTTAGCGGTCTGTATAACAGGAAGGTTTTTAGGGGAGTACGGCTTTGCGGTATCCTGCTCTATCGGCATCAGCGGCAGAGCGTTGATGTCGGAGGATGAACTTGAGAAGATGGTGAAAGAGGCGGATCAGGTGCTCTGTGATGTTAAGAATGCAGGTAAGGGGGGTGGACAGGTTCTATGCACGTAGTTCATAAATTGTCTATATGTAAATTGACAAAAATTTACTGTAAAATATTAGTAAAGATGCAATAGGATTATAGGTTGATATTTTTATAATGATAGGGTATACTATAGTTAATCTGAAATGTGCGATAACTCTTGTCATTTTGAACCTACATCACTTTAAACGGGATTCCTATATTGTCTGATCAATGTCATGCCCCCCATTATGGCCAGGGGAAGGCAGCGAGAAAGATTGCGGTTGCCCACCTAGCATTGGCTAGGAGTCAAAATACAGGAGCCGGCGTTTCGGGGATACACAAGAAGCAAAGCAGCCTTAGCGGGCTGCTTTTGTGGTGTTAGGGCTTCCATTTAGAATCTATCGGATGACAGGGAGGAATCAAAAATCTTATATGTAAAAGGGTTCTCCAAAAAGTTGTTGATCGTCGTTGTCTGGACTGTGATCGCGCTTGGACTGTATCGGTGCAGTGTCCAGATGGCAGATGCGGATGAACATGCGGATGAGCGTGCTGCAGGGAACACGGATGAGGGGGAGCAGGTGGCACAGCCAGACCCGGATGAAACTGCCGGAGAAGTCACGACAGAAGAAAATGTTCCTGAAACGCCGTTTGATGAGAACGTGAGGATCCTGCTCCTGGATCGGGATAGCCAGGGGATTTACCACAAGGAACTTCATATTGCCTGTGAGGAGGGATTTACAGTCTCTAGCGGGGAAGAAATAAAGAACTATGCGCCGGAGTCGGAGCTGGTCCTGCGCACGGAGGATCTCGAGGATGGGCAGATGATCTGCATCACGGGAAAAGACAATGGCAGGATCCAGATCGCGGACTTAGGCAGAAACAGCCCTGCGCGATACCGCGGCAGGCTGGAATGCTATCCTGCCGCGGAGGGGATCGCGGTGGTCAATGAACTGACGGTGGAGGAGTATCTGTACGGCGTGGTTCCGAGCGAGATGCCGTCCACATATCCCGACGAGGCGCTGAGAGCGCAGGCGGTCACTGCGAGAACATACACGTATCATCACAAGCAGCGTTATGCCTACCCGGAGTGGAAGGCACACATGGACGACAGCACCGCATTTCAGGTTTATATGAACTGTGAGGAGACGCAGCGTGCGGTCAGTGTGGTGGATGCGACCAGGGATCAGGTGATCACGCACGAGGGGGAGATCGTGGAGAGCTTTTACTATTCAACCTCGGGAGGTTACAACGGCGGTGCGCGCGTGTGGAGTGACGCGGCATCGGCGGCGGATGACTATCTGATCGAGACCGGCGAGGAGATCTATGCGTCGAACAGCGAGGAGGGGGAGCAGGCATACAGGCAGTATATTGACAACGGAAATGAGGCGGACGTGGAGTATCACGAGGCGTGGTACCGCTGGCAATACGACAAGCCGCTCGAGGGGGAAGCCGTCACAGATCTTCTCAAAAAGCTCTATGAGCTCTCGCTGTCCCAGCCCGGGACAGTCAGGATCCGGTCGCGGTATCTGCCGTCTGACCGGCTTCCGGATGAGGCGGCGGTCAGGGATATCAGGATTTTGACCCGCAGGAAAAGCGGGATGGCAGCAGGCATCATGATAGAGACGGAGCATTTCAGGGTGAGTGTGTTGTCGCAGCATGCGATCAGGCAGGCGCTTGGCTGTGCGCAGGATATCGTGACCAGAAAGGACGGCAGCAGCTACATCATGGGGGATATCCTTCCGAGTGCGTACTTTTACATAGAAAAAATATATGATAATAACGAAGAAAAGGGAGATAATCTAAAACAGATCACAATACACGGTGCCGGATTCGGGCACGGATGCGGCATGTCGCAGAACGGGGCGAAATGTCTGGCTGAAAGAGGATTAACAGCCGCACAGATTTTGGCATATTATTATAACGGAAGCATAATGGATATCGGGGAGCTCGGTAAATGACAACGATCACAAAGCTTTACGGACTACAGAAAGAAATGCGCAGGACCTTTCGGGAGGCAGAGGTGGGAACCTATGCCTCCGGCGCCGCGTTCTTTTTGTTTCTGTCGGTGATACCGATGGTGATGATCGTCAGCGGTATGCTGCCGCATGACCTGATCGGCAATAAGGAGTTTGTCAATATTTCACAGGCTGTCATTCCGGATAAGATATACCGGTTTCTGCTCAGCATCGTTGACAGTTATCACGGGAGTCAGGTGACACTGCTGTCGGTCTCTGCGGTCGTGGTCGTGTGGTCGGCGTCGAAGGGCGTGCTGGCGCTGATCAGGGGGCTGAACCATATCTACGAGGTGGAGGAGACGAGGGGCTACATTCTCCTGAGACTGAAAGCATCGTTTTACACAGTCTTTCTGCTGCTGGCGATACTGCTCACGGCGGGGGTGCTCGTCTTTGGGAATACGCTGGCAAAGTGGGTGATCCCCGACAATGGTCCGGCCGCAAGCCTGTGGCGTGTCTTCGGCTGGGTGCGTCATATCTTTGTCGCGGGTATGATCTCCATTGTGTTCTGCACGATGTACAGCCTGCTGCCGAACAACCCGGTTTCATGGAAGGATCACTATCCCGGCGCTGTGGTCACATCCGTCTTCTGGACGCTGTATTCGTTTGGATTCTCTGTCTACATCGACTATTTTGGCGGGTTTTCCATGTACGGCAGCCTGACCAGCATCGTGATCGTGATGATCTGGCTGTATTTCTGTATGTATATCTTTTTCGGGGGCGCCCTGGTCAACAAGTGGATCACAGATGGCTACGTGGATGACTATCTGTCACAGTTTCTGTGACCGGGCTGTGCAAAACAAAACAGGGGAGGACTTCCCCTGTTTTGTTTTTGGTGCCGGCGCTCTCTGCCTCGCACAAAACGCGCATCAGTTCAGCAGATAGATCATAAAATTCAGATATCCTGCAAATGTCGCCCACAGCAGGTACGGGATCTGCAGATACGCGGCAGTCGTGTCGAGCCTGCTGAACTTGAATATCATTTTCAGAATGCCGGACCACAAAACCACGATCCAGATAAATGCGAACAGGAACGTGTGCATGTTAAAGAAAATGACAGGCCACAGGAAGTTGAGGATCAGCTGGAACGCATAGTTTAGCAGCGCGTCAAATACATCATCGGGATAGGAGCTGCGCTGCAGAAAGACGCGCGCGCAGCTGACGCCCATCAGTACGTAGAGGGGTGTCCACACGATCGGAAACAGTATGGCGGGGGGCGCCAGCGGCGGTTTGCGTATCAGAGTGTAGATATATACGTTATCGCGGATGAGAAAAGCCGAGAGACCGCCTGTGCCAAGGGCGATCAGGATCGAAATGAGATACGGTTTTCGTTTAGCCCACATAAAATGATGAAACCTCTTCTGCAGTCAAAGATTCTATAGTATATTATGCAGGACAGGTGTCTTTTATGTAGTGTTTCACTTCCTGGGATAGACGCTGTAGTGCAGGCTCTGCAGCAGGGCGACAGCCTCGTCGAGCGCGTTCTGGTCGTAAAATTCGACCCGGAGCACCCCCTCCTCGAACTCGCGGTTGTGTATGATGCCGATATTTTTGATGGAAATATCCGCCTTGGCGAGCAGCGTGGCGAGCGAGGCGATGGCGCCTGCCTCGTCGGGAATGTCCACATAGCACGCAAAGATCTTCTTGATCGGTCCCTTTGGCAGATCGGCGAAGGAGTCCCGGTATTCCCTGGAGGCGGTAAACAGGTCATGCGTAAATCCCGTCTGCCTGGTCCGCACAGCCCTGCTGATCGTCTGCAGCGAGCTGATGTAGTCGTCTAACAGATCGGCGATGTTTTCTGTGTTGGACATGCAGATCGACTCCCACATCTCGGGGGAGGAGGAGGCGATGCGCGTGATGTCCTTGAATCCTCCGGCGGCGATCATCTTCATCGTCTCGTTTGCGGAGTCGTGGTCGTGTACCAGGTTGGCGAGCGCGGCGGCGACAAGATGCGGCACGTGGCTGATCGCCGCGGTCACATAGTCGTGCTCCTGGCTGTTCAGGATCAGGGGGATCGCCCCCATTTTTTTGACCAGCGAATAGTATTCCGCGACGGCTTCCCTGGCAACGGTTTCCGTGGGCGTGAGGATGTAGTACGCGTTCTCGAGCAGGATCGGACTGGCGTTGGAAAAACCTGTTTTCTCGCTGCCTGCCATGGGATGTCCGCCGATAAAGTGACTGTCCAGCCCAAGCTGTGAGACCGCCTCGTGGATCGAGCCTTTGACGCTGCCGACATCCGTGATGATCGTCTTTTCGGAAAGGATGGGGCGAAGCTGCTCTAAAAATTTGTTGTTGACGGCGACGGGGGCGCATAGAAATATCATATCACAGTCGGAAAAGAGTCCGTCTATTTCCGTGGTGCCTTCATCGATCGCACCGGCGGCGAGCGCTTCGTCCAGCGTGGACTGTCTGCGCGCGCAGGCGACGATCCGTGCTTTGGGACAGATCTGTCTGATCGCGAGCGCGATCGATCCGCCGATCAATCCGAGACTGATAAAACCGAATTTGTTCATGTTCATAGAGCTTTGTGTCCTTTCCGAAAATGTAGTGATGTTTTTGTAATACGGCAGAGCCGTCATAATATAATGAACTATAATGACACAACAGTGCGATATTGCATAGGGATCGCGCAGTGTCACTGATAATTATTGCACTTTCATGTGCTGGCGTCAACAGGTTTATGGCATTCCATTGAAAACCGCATCTGCAATGCCGCGGGCAGAAGGGACTGACCGTGAGTCCTCTGTCGAAAAAGGGAATGTCAAGTATAAAGTTTCAGCAATTGTAACGAAATTTCGGAAAGGATTTTATGCAAAATATGA
The DNA here is from genome assembly GCA_910585765.1 of uncultured Lachnospiraceae bacterium. Taxonomy (GTDB): domain Bacteria; phylum Bacillota; class Clostridia; order Lachnospirales; family Lachnospiraceae; genus COE1. The sequence continues at coordinate 21,694 of CAJUES010000049.1, forward strand.
TATGCAGATTGCACAAAAAAGATTGAATTGTCTGATAAATTATAGTAAACTTGTAATAGTTAGGTCATGCGAGAACAGCATGGTGAACTATCATATAACGAAGAGTGCCCTCGCGGAAAGATTTTGTGGGATTTGTGAGTGTGCTCAATTAATTTAGGAGGTAGCTGCAATGAATGTTTACACAACTGATAAGATCCGAAACGTAGTATTGTTAGGTCATGGTGGGGCAGGGAAGACGAGTCTCGTGGAATCAATGGCGTATCTGTCAGGTATCACTTCACGTATGGGAAAAGTGGAGGACGGCAATACCGTCAGCGATTTTGGCAAGGAAGAGCAGAAGAGAAAGATTTCCATAAGCACATCTGTCGTGCCGATCGAGTGGGAGGGTGTGAAGATCAACATCCTTGATACCCCCGGGTATTTTGACTTCATAGGTGAGGTTGAGGAGGCTATCAGTGCGGCAGATGCAGCGGTCATCGTGGTGTCGGGCAAGTCCGGCGTCGAGGCAGGGACAGAGAAGGCGTGGGAGCTGTGTGAGAAGCACAAGCTGCCGAGGATGATATATGTGACAGGTATGGATGCAGACAACGCGTCGTTCAAGAACGTTGTGGAGAAGCTCACGGAGATGTACGGCAAGAAGATCGCGCCGTTCCATTTTCCGATCAGGGAGAATGAGAAGTTTGTGGGCTATGTCAATGTCGTGAGCGAGACGGGAAACCGCTGGAAGGGCAAGGACGTGGAGGCGTGCGAGATCCCGGATTACAGCATGGACAATCTGAATCTGTACAGGGACACGCTGATGGAGGCGGTAGCCGAGACCAGCGAGGAGTTTATGGACCGCTACTTCGGCGGGGAGACCTTTACGGAAAATGAGATCCGCGCAGCGCTGCGGACAAACGTGATCGACAGCGCCATCGTTCCGATCAGCATGGGTTCGAGCCTGCTGTGCCAGGGTACATACACGCTGCTCGACGACATTGTGAAATACATGCCGAGCCCTGAGAATAAGCAGATCGCCGGCTTCAACATGAAGACAAACGAGGTGTTTGAGGCAAACTATGATTTTGCAAAGGCAAAGTCCGCATATGTCTTCAAGACGATCGTGGATCCGTTTATCGGAAAGTATTCTCTGATCAAAGTGTGTTCCGGCGTATTCAAGTCGGATGACACGATATACAACAAGGATAAGGACATTGAGGAGAAAGTTAACAAACTGTACATACTGCAGGGCAGCAAGCCCATCGAGATCAGCGAGCTTCACGCCGGCGACATCGGGGCGATCGCAAAGCTCACCGCGGCGAGGACCGGAAATACACTCTCCACCAAGGCAACTGTGATCGAGTACGGCAAGTTTGAGATCTCCAAGCCGTACACGGCAAAGCGCTACAAAGTGCCGAACAAGGGCGATATCGACAAGGTGTCGCAGGCACTGCAGAAGATGTCGCACGAGGATCAGACTTTGAAGGTGGTCAACGATGTGGAGAACAGGCAGACCCTGCTGTACGGCATCGGCGACCAGCAGCTTGAGATCATCCAGAGCCGTCTGGCAAACGAGTACAAGTGTGAGATCGAGCTGGGCGATCCGAAGATCGCGTTCCGCGAGACGATCAAGAAGAAATCCGACGTGGAGTACAAATACAAAAAGCAGTCCGGCGGACACGGACAGTACGGTCATGTCAAGATGCGTTTCGAGCCGTCAGGCGATCTGGAGAAGCCGTATGTGTTTGAGCAGGTGGTCGTTGGCGGTGCGGTTCCGAAGAATTATTTCCCGGCTGTGGAGAAGGGGATGCAGGAATCCGTGATCAAGGGACCTCTGGCTGCATATCCGGTCGTGGGTGTGAAGGGAATCCTGTATGACGGTTCGTACCATGCAGTGGACTCCTCGGAGATGGCGTTTAAGACGGCGGCGATCCAGGCGTTTAAGAAAGGCTTTATGGAGGCGGGACCTGTTCTGCTCGAGCCGATCGCGTCGCTCAAGGTGACAGCGCCCGAGCGCTATACCGGTGATATCATGGGCGATCTGAACAAGAGGCGCGGCAGGGTGCTGGGCATGAATCCGATCGGAAACGGCAAGCAGGTGATCGAGGCGGACATTCCGATGATGGAGCTGACAGGTTACTGCACAGTGCTTCGCTCCATGACAGGAGGACGCGGCAGCTTCGAGTACGAGATCACCCGCTATGAGCAGACGCCGAGCGACATCCAGGATGCGCAGGTGAAAGCGAGGGCGAGCAAGGTCGCGGAGTCCGGAGAGGATTAAATCGTGATGATAAATGTCGTGCCGCCGCCCGGCGTGTCGGTCACAGTGATCGAGCCGTGGTGCGCGGTAATGATGTCATGGGCTATCGACAGACCCAGCCCGAAGTGATCTTTATCACTTCGGGCTTTTTCGCTGCGGTAAAAGCGGTCAAAGATCCGGTTTTTTTCCTCGTCGCTGATTCCGACACCCGTGTCGGATATCTGGATCTCAAAGTGTCTGCCGGATCTGTGATGCGGGCTGCAATGACGGACAGACAGGGTGATCGATCCGCCCTCCGGCGTATAGCTGATGGCGTTGTGCAGGAAGACAGCGAGCACCTGCGTGATGCGCTCGCTGTCACACAGGCAGTCAGGGAGGATGTCCTCCGGAAGCACGGCGGTGATCCGTATGTGCCTGGCAGCCGCCATGGTCTCAAAAGCTTCACATGCATTGAGGACCAGGGTGTCAAGCTGGGTGCTGACAGGTTTGATCTCAAGATGCCCTGTGTCACAGCTGAGCAGTGTGAGCATGTCGCCCAAAAGCCTCGAGGTGCGCAGCGATTCACTCTTGATCGTCGACAGCTCCGAGGACTCCTTTTTGGCAAGCTCTGTCTCCGCACAGGACAGGATCACTGCGAGCGGTGTGCGCAGTTCGTGTGAGGCGGAGGCGATGAACTGGTTCTGCCGGAGTCTGTTTGCCTCGATGGGATCGAGCAGTTTTCCCGTGAAGATCCACGCAAAGATCCAGATCGCGATGAGCGCGAGCGTGATGATGCCCAGGAACAGGAAACGCTGTCTGGAGATCTGATCGAGCAGATCCTGGAGGGGCGCCGCCAGCAGGACTTCGAGAAAGGTGTGGTTTTTTTCGATGTAGATGACAGAACAATAATATTTTGCGGAAGTGCCGTCCGCGTCATTTTTGAGCTCCATGATATAGGAGACGTAGCTGCTGTCATGTGACAGGGGATGTGTGGTCCTGGGCGTGTCGCCTGTGCGGTATAGTTCCCAGGCGGCGTTGACGACACGCTGTCTCTCATCGAGGGCGAGATCCCTGTTCACATTGTAGAGGAACTCCGTGCCGTTGTCCATCAGGGAGATGTAGTATTTGTTGTTGGACTCGAGCTGGGACAGCCATGTGTTGCTGACGATATCCTGCTGCTCGATGTAGGATGCGATCGGGTAGATATCTCTGGGGTAGGATGCGATCCTGTTCTGCATCATATTGCTCTCGGATATGAACAGATAGCCGAGTGTCATGGTGACCAGGATGAGCGTGGTGATGCAGCCATTCAACAGAGTCAGATGGACGTGCGCTTTTTTGATGGTATTCATACAGGGATCACTCCTCCATTAGACAGTAGCCGACGCCTCTGATAGTTCTTAAATTCAGCCGGCTTTTGACTGCCTTGAGCCGTCTGCGGACAAAGTAGATATAATTGTCGAGGTTTCCCTCCTCGACGTCGCTGTCAGGTCCCCAGACCTTTAGCAGGAGCGTATTCCTCGAGAGTGTCTGACCGCCGTTTTTGATCAGCACATCGAGCATTGCGCCCTCGCGCCTGGAGCAGGAACAGCTGCCGCCCGGACCGGTGAGCGTGCTTGTCACCTCGTTAAACTGAATATCGCAGTAGTGCGCCAGATCGGTCTGGCTGATGATGGGGGAGCGTCTCGTGACGCACTGGATGCGCGCAAGCAGCTCCTCGAACGCAAAGGGTTTTACCAGATAATCGTCCGCGCCCAGGTTCAAGCCAGTCACCTTGTCGTTCAAGGTGCCGAGCGCCGTTATGAGGATGATCGGGATGCTGATGCCCTGCTGGCGCAGCTTTGTAACGACGACCGAACCTTCCATATAGGGAAGCATCCTGTCAAGCAGGATCACATCGTGG
>CAJUES010000050.1:0-23346 GCA_910585765.1 uncultured Lachnospiraceae bacterium
TCTTTCCCTACACGACGCTCTTCCGATCTGAACGGTTTTCACCCCTGAGCACCACCTCTGCCGCGGAAGTACTGCAGGCGTATATTTTGTAGACATTCTTTGGCGTGATGACACGGACCAGATCCCCGAGAACTTCCCTGATCATCATGTCCGTACTGTCGTCCGGTGTCTTCGCGCCATATCCCAGGTATCTGTAGATCTCCCTCATATTGACTCTTTTTCTGATGTCCTCATTCCTTATTTCCATGTCACATACTCCGTTCATGCAGTCATAAGCGCGCAGCAGTGCCGCGCGCTCAGCCGATCTAAGACTATTTCTGGTCTTCCTTCTCCTCGCAGCCGCAGGTGTTATTGTCCCCAAAACCGGCAAAACCGCGCGGCTGTATCATCTCGTTGCCACAGCCGCACCCGTTGTTTGACGGCGGACAGGGCGGAACGACCGGTGTCGGAAATACGGGATCGCAGCACGAATCCTTGTCGCGGTCACGATCACATGTACACATGCAATTGTTCCGGTTGCCACCGTTCCCGCAGAAACACCACAGTAAAATAATCCAAAACCAACAATTCATAAAAACAACTCCTCATGCATCAAGCACTTTTTCTAATACTTAATATATGAGGAGTATCTATTTCGGTTACTTGTATCTCTTTTTTATTATTCCAAGACGCTGCCTTTTTATGTTTGGAATGATCTTTTTTCGGATATAGCGCATCGTGTACGCTTCACCGTGATCCGCCAGCATATGAAGGAGCTTTTCGAGTTTCCGCCTCGTCTCCGGGTGGATGAAATTCTCAGAATTTCCACCGAGATAATATGTTAACGGCATATCATCCGTGTATTTGTCCTTGTTGTAATTTTTGGAGGCAGCGATCCGGTCGAGAAACATCTCCACGATATATTTGTCCGGCATCTTCGCCGGAATGATCCCGTCGCCCGCGTGGGCGCTGTAGTCCATCCAGTATTCATAATGGTGTTTGTTCCGCCCCTTGTGATGCAGCCATGCCGACGAGAATCCGTTCGCTTTGCGCTCCGCATTGTTGGGACTCTGTGTACCCTGATAATACCGCGCCCCGACAAGGAACTCGCTCGGCATATACTTGGAGAGGTCGTGCAGCAGTCCCTGCCAGTACAGTCCGACAGCAAAGCAGCCTTTCATCACCATAAGCTTATGATGTGTAATTGTCTTGAAGTGTTGCCATATCTGCACCGCTGATTACCTCTTTCGACCCCTTCTATTCTTGATATCTGCAGCACCTGTCGCAGATGCTCCAGTCTTTTGTTTGATTTCCGCATCCGTCAGCTTGCGCCCCGTCAGGATAGAGACGCTTCTCGGCGCGATATCAACATATTCCATGTGCTTCTCCTCGTCATACACGACCGTGCTCTCCTCTGTGCAAAGCAGGGTGTTCCACTGATGTTTTGCGATGGACGGCAGCGCAAAGCGGTGTGAATTCCAGTGCATGTTATAGGCGATGTAGATATGATCACCCTCACCCTCGTCGTTTCGTCCGCAATACATGATACCGATGTGTCTGTTGTAGTTCTCCAGCTGGACCTTCCACGCCTCCTCGCCGTGATAGGAGAGGTCGGGATAGCCATAGCCGTACCGGTCGAGCGTCGTGAGGCTGTCATCCAGATGGAGTATGCTATGACGTTTTCTGAAAGCGATCAGATCCCGCACATATGTGTACAGCTCCTGGTTTCTGTCAAGTTCCCGCCAGTCGACCCACCCAGTCTCATTGTCCTGGCAGTAACAGTTGTTATTGCCGTACTGGCTGTTTCCAAACTCGTCCCCGGCAAACAGAAGCGGCGTGCCCTGCGCAGTGAACAGAAAGCTGAGCGCGTTCTTCATCTGCTTGATCCGAAGCCTTTTGATCGTCTTCTTGCGCGACGGCCCCTCCACACCGCAGTTCCAGCTAAAATTGTAATTGGTCCCGTCCGTGTTGTTCTCACCGTTTGCCTCGTTGTGCTTCTGATCGTAGGACACCAGATCTTTCAGTGTAAATCCGTAATAATTGGTCATATAATTGACAATTCCGCATCTCGCATCCGTATTTTTCATGTGATAGCGGAAATTTTTGAGTGTGTCCTGATCACCTTTGAGATACTTGCGCATGTCATACATGTACGAATCCCTGTAATAGCCCAGCACTTTCCTGGCAGGCTGCATTCCGTTCGGATAGATCTCGTGCAGGTAAAAATCCTCGCACATGATCTTGGTGTTTGCCAGGAGCGGCTCTGTGGCGATCAGCGTCATCGGCAGCCTGCTGCCCTTGAGATGAACACCGTCGATCTGATATTCCAGGACCCAGTGCTTGATGATCTCGAGAATATATCCCTGTTTCACAGAGTCCGGAAAATAAAACTGCATGATGACTTCAATGCCGTTCCGATGGAGGCTGCGCACCATGCGGCGGAACTCCTCGCAGGGATCACTGCCCGCAGCGTAGGACGCCTTCGGCGCAAAATAAAATGCCTCCTTATATCCCCAGCAATTCAGCCGCCTGGCTCTCGGCGGTTCCGCATCCTGCCCGTCATCGGAAGGAAGCCGTTCATCGATATGGTTCACCTGATACTCGATCTGTGCCTTGGCATTGGCATCTGTGCTGTCCCATTCACACTCCTCGTACTCGTAGGCGGGCATCAGCTCGATCGAATTGACACCGAGTTCTCTCAGATACGGGATCTTCTCCATCAGTCCCTCAAAGGTTCCCTTTTTCTTTACTTTTGAGGACGTGTGCCTGGTAAAACTCCTGACGTTGAGGCAGTACATCACACTGTCGTGGTAAGGGATATGTAACGGTGCTGTCTCCATCCAGTCAAATGTGCCGTGATCAAATCCGCCTCTCAGCAGAGGGCGTACAAACTCGCCCGACCGCCATTTTTCATTTCCGACGATCTTTTTGGCATAGGGATCTACGAAAACTTTATCTCCAATAAAAAAATTATACTCACAATCACAGGCGTTGATTCCCTCGATCAGAGCACAGCAAATATTTCCGATCCTGTGCTTCTGGTCGAACAGAACCCGCTCCCTTTGCTCGACCCCTTTTCGATAGAAAATGATCCCACACTCTCTGTCTGAACCATTTACCATGGAAAAATTGATGCCAGCCCCCCTGACAGAGGCACCTAAAGGATATGGTTGTCCAATATTAATTTTTATCTTTTTCATATAACCTCACTGTTTTGCTGTTTGTATTTAATTGATAATAAGAGGTAAAAATTCACAAATATCATCTCTGATAATAAAATCAACCTTGCCGTTACACTCAAATTCATTTTTTGAAAAAAGCACCTTGAGCTGTTCGCGCTCCAAAGCCGTGGTGTACTCGAGTCTGTCATTGTACATATTTTTTCCGAGGATCAACAATATGTCTGCCCCGTCACACGCTATCGCCGCCTGCGTCATGAGCTCTGAATCCACCCGCTCCCCGAGCAGGCGTATTCCTGGCCTGATCGCCATTTTGCAGTGATCGCACTGCGGGATCCCCTTTGCGTTTGCAATATACTGGATATCAAAAGCTTTGTCGCAGTGCGGACACTGGTTTATCTTAATGTTTCCATTCAGGTCTATCACATTTTTCAGATGGACATTCTGCGGGATCCCGTGAAAATTCTGACAGATCACCGCGGACAGTTTCCCCTGATCCTGCAGTTTGAGCAGCGCATCGTATGCCGCCGTGGAATGCATCTCCATACCAAGGATCTCTTTTTTGTAGAACCGATAAAATTTTTCTACCTTAGCGTTGAAAAAGCTAGTCGAGAGCATGTCCTCCGGGCTGAAACCGTACTCTTCCTCGACGCGGTAATTCTCATCATTGCAGTCGAGGTCGTACCCGCCGCCCTCCACAATCATCTCAATGCCCAATACCGCCACAATATTGCGGGAATCTTTGATTTTTCTCTTTAAATAATTGACTACTCTGCTATCTGTTCTGATCTCCATCCCAGTACCTCGGTTCGCTGTGATATGTGATATATCCAAACAAATATATCTGTATTATCCAGTACTTTATATAGTAATAATACTCGCTTTGTATACTCTGTGTCAAGTAATTCACAATTTATTGATATAAATTGTGACGATATTTTTTATGAAATTTCATAATTTTCTTGATTTGTTCATACAACTTGAGTAAGATATAAGTATTGGCAGCCGAAGAACTGCATATTAATCATGAAAGGTTTGGTGTACTGATCTATGACAGACAAAAATACAAATGGTTATGATGACGAGGAGATGACCGTCGAGCTGGAGCTGGATGACGGACGAAGCGTCACCTGCGCGATCATCACGATCCTGACGGTTGATAAGAAGGATTACATCGCACTTCTGCCGCTTGACGAGAACGGAAACAACGACGATGGCGAAGTATGGTTTTATCAATATGAAGAAAACGAAGATGATCCAGACGAGGAACCCAGATTAACCTATATTGATGACGACGAGGAATACGAAAATGTCGCGGATGCCTTTGACGAGTATCTTGACAATGTTGAGTTTGACGAAATCATCGATAATCAAAACGAATAACAAACCCGGAGGGAGAACAAAATGGAAACAAACGAAAAAACATTGCTTATAGACAAGCGGTATACCTGCCCGGTCTGTGATAAACAGATGCGCGCCAAGGCAGTGAAGTCCAACTCTGCGCGCTTTGTCAACACAATGGGCGATCTCAGACCCGTATACAGCAACATCAATGTCACGAAATATGATGCTGTATGCTGTCCGAACTGTGGTTATGCCGCCCTTACCCAGAATTTCAGCAACATCACACTGACCCAGAAAAAGATCATCCAGGAAAAGATACAGACCAATTACAAATCCCACGAGGAAACGGAATGTGATTTCTACACGACCGAGGTAGCGATCAGCCGCATGAAGATGGCATTGCTGTGCACGATCACCAAGGAAGCAAAGGAGAGCGAGATCGGCAATGTATGCCTCAAAATAAGCTGGCTGTATCAGGCACTGGCTGACGAGATCCCGGAGGATGCCCCCGACGCAGACGCCAAAAAGACGCTCTATCTCAAGGAGGCTCATAATGCCTCGATGAAGTCCTACGAACATTTGACAGCTGCCCGCATGCATGAGAACTACCCGATCGCCGGGATGAACGAGACTACTCTCGATTATCTGCTCGCCTATTTCGCGTACAAAAAGGGCGAGTACCAGACTGCGATGCAGTTTTTATCCGGCGTCGTATCGAACCGGAGCACCAGCCCGCGTCTGAAAGACAAAGCCCTGGACCTGAAAGATATGATCTCCCAGTCTAAAGAGCAGGAGTCATAATCTCATCAAGAAAACGGGAAGGCAGGAGGTTTCCTGCCTCTTTTTCCTGCACATAGAAAATGAACAGATATTCCCGGGCACGCGTCATCGCCACATAGAACATCCTGCGCTCCTCCTCCAGTTCGCTGTCCGTAACCGCCTTTTTGTGCGGGATCACACCCTCATTCACATCGGGGAGTACCACGACCTTCCACTCCAGTCCCTTGGAAGCGTGCATAGTCACCATGCTCACCGCATCGGTATCCGCCTGCTTCTGTCTGCGCTCCCGCTGCTGGATCTCCTGCATTACAGTATCATAATTTTCTATCTGTTCCAGCCACGCTGGGATTGTCTCAAAATCTTTTGCCAACTGCATCAGCTCGTCGAGTTCCTCAAAGTCCTTTGCCGCATCCCTGCCCTGTTCTGCCGCCTGCTTTTTCAGGAAGGTCTCATAGCCTACGCCCTTGCGTATGAAATTGACTGCCGAAAAGGGATTCAGGTTTTTGATAAAATGCAGATTGTCGTAGAGATCGATGATATTCTGTATTACATACCCGGCTGACCGGTTGTTGTCGATCAGCTCCCGCATCCGAAAAGGGTTTCGCGGCACTGTGAGCCGCTTGATATACCGCACAGGTCTGTTCATGATTCTCAGGAAATCTTCCACACTGTCCTCGCTCATCGCGTACCTCATATACGCGATGATGTCCTTTGCCACAGCGCTATCGTAGATATTTCTGGGTTTCTCCTTCATGCTAAAAGGGATCCCTTCCTTCAGCAGTCTGTCCGCCGTGTACACCGTGTGGTTGTTGGTGCGGTACAGGATCGCGATATCACTGTATCTGGCTCCGGGCTGGGTCATGTACTGGCGGATCAGCTGTGCGATATTCTCCGCCTGTTTCAGCTTGGACTGGAACGAGTAGATCTTCACGCCGCCGAGCTGTTCATTCTGTGCCCTGACGTTCTTGTCAAACCGTGTCAGATTGTGCCTGATCAGTTTGTCAGCCACATCGACGATATCGCGCCTGCTCCTGTAGTTGACATCCAGCAGCACCTGCAGGGCATCCGGGTAATCCGCTGAAAAATTCAGCATGATCTCCGGCCTCGAGCCGCGGAAACCGTAGATCGCCTGGTCGTCATCCCCCACGATGAACAGATTGTCCTGCGGCTTTGCGAGCAGTCTCACCACCTCATACTGCAATGGGCATATGTCCTGGAATTCATCTACCAGGATATATTGAAAGCGATCCTGCCACATTTTCAGTGTTTCCGGTCTGGACACCAGCAGGTCGCGGCACAAAAGCACCATATCGTCGAAATCGATCAGCCTGCTGCGATTCATTTCCTGCTTGTACATCCGAAAAATATACTCAAATTCCGCCTGTGATACGGTGGTGCTCCTGATCTCCTGCGGTGTGATCCCGTTGTTTTTTACAGTGCTGATCTCCGATAACAGTCCCTGCAGCATGTCACTGTTGTCGTCGAACCTGGACTCGGTTCTGATCTCATCCGGCATTTCACTGATGATCTGGGAAAGGAGCCTGTATTTGTCCCCCTCCCGTATGATATTCTGGGCTGTGAACTTGTATGTGCGCCTCAGTATCTGAAAAAAGACAGAATGAAAGGTACCAAAATGAACCGGATCGTTCCTACCGTCATTCAGCCTCACAAAGCGCTCCTGCATCTCTGTCGCAGCTGCTTTGGTAAACGTGATGACAAGAATATTCTCCGGTTTGACGTGATGATGTTCGATCAGATATTTGATCCGCTGTGTGACGGTGAAAGTCTTCCCGGAGCCGGGACCTGCCAATACCAGCATCGCTCCGGCTCCGTGGGTGATCGCCCTGTACTGTGCCTCATTTACATGTTGTTCAAGCATTTTCTAATAGTTCTATCCCTTTTCTGACCCTCGCAAGTGTTTCCTCCTTGCCGAGGATCTCCATGATTTCCGTAGCTCCGGCAGGTGTCATCTGCAATCCCGATGCCGCTGTCCTGATCGGCCACATGACATATCCGTTCTTCACACCCTTCTCCTCCACATAGGACAGGAGAAGCTGATACAGTGCGTCGTTCGAGTAGTCATCCTGCGCTTCAAGCAGGGGGAGCACGTCCTTTAATACGGCAAGCGCGCTCTCCGCTGTCGTCTTCATCTTCTTGTGTGTGTACATCGCGATGTCGTACTCGGGCAATGTCTCAAAGAATCCGATCATATCCTTGATGTCTGGAAACACCTCGATCCTGGTCTTCACCATCGCCGCGATTTTCTTCAGGTCAAGATCCTTGCTGATGACTTCTCTCATGTAGGGAAGCGCCATGTCATAAAAACGGTCAAAGTCCATTGCCTTGATGTATTCGCTGTTCATCCATTTGAGCTTGTTCATGTCAAACACGGACGGCGACTTGTTGATCCGGGTATAGTCAAAGTCGCGGATCAGCTCATCCAGCGTAAAGATTTCCCTGTTGTCCTCCGGGCTCCAGCCGAGGAGCGCGACAAAGTTTATGATTGTCTCCGGCAGGATCCCCTGCTCCACAATGTCCTCAAAGGAGGAGTGGCCGCTTCTCTTGCTGAGTTTCCTGTGCTCCTCGTCGGTGATGAGCGGCAGGTGTACATATGTCGGTATCTCCCAGCCAAACGCTTCATATAGACGGTTGTATTTCGGTGTGGAGGAGAGATACTCATTGCCGCGCACGACATGCGTGATCTCCATCAGATGGTCGTCCACCACATTGGCAAAATTGTAAGTGGGATACCCGTCTGACTTGATCAATATCATGTCGTCCAGCTCTGAATTGTCGATCGTGATATCGCCGTAGAGCTCATCGTGAAACCCCGTCGTTCCCTCGGTCGGATTGTTCTGTCTGATCACGTACGGCACTCCGCCTGCAAGCTTCTCCTCAACCTCCTGCTTCGAAAGCGCAAGACAATGTTTATCGTAGACGGTGATCTCCTTGCCTTCCACCACCTCGGATCGCAAGGTGGCAAGCCTCTCCTTGTCGCAGAAACAATAGTACGCCTCGCCTTTGTCGATCAGCTCCTTTGCGTACTTCATATAAATCCCCGCCTGCACACGCTCGCTCTGCACATAGGGTCCATAGCCCTTGTCCTTATCCGGACCCTCATCGTACTCCAGCCCTGTTTTCCTCAATGTATCATAAATGATATCGACAGCGCCTTCCACATAGCGCTCACGGTCAGTGTCCTCAATGCGGAAAATAAAATCGCCTCCCGCATGTTTCGCGATCAAAAACTCATATAATGCCGAACGCAGATTCCCCACATGCATCTTTCCCGTGGGACTTGGCGCAAATCTGCATCTCACTTTCTGTGCCATTTTCCGTTCCTCCTTTGATAAGGAACTGTTAAAGAATTAATCTTTACATCTGACTTGTCTAAATCTTCTTATGCCGCGTTGTCGTCAATCGGCGTACCCCAGTACGCCTCATTCCTCCGCCTTGCATAAAAAGATTTATACTGCGACATCTGCAAAGTTAATTCTTAACAGTTCCTAAGAACTGTCAATAAATTACCGAACAACGATACAGCGTACTTGTCACGAGTAAGCTCTGAACAGTTCCTTAGCATTTTTATACTGTTCCTATTATAACGGCAACTGTTTGAAATGTAAACTGTTTTTACCGAAGTGTGTTGCCAAAATGCGCTATGGCTGGCGCACATCCTGCTCCGGCAGTTTCCTCTCGGAAGCATTTTTGAAGCTCAGCAGATCCCTGGTCGCTGTCGGGATCGCAATGTTGGTGCCTGCACCGGCGACACAGCCGCCCGGACACGCCATACCTTCGATCAGGCAGCCATTCTTCTTGCCGGCTTTTGCGAGCATCAGGATCTTCTTGCACTCGGAAAGGCTCTCCGCATGCTCAATGTGGATCTCCGTGTCGGGATAGTACTCCTTGATACAATTCTCAATGGCGCTCGCCACACCGCCTGCCACACCGTAACCGCGCCCCGCCGCTGTCGCGTCATTCATGGAATCCATCGCCTCGATCTCGTCGAGGAGGATTCCCTTTGCCTCAAACATGCCCGTGAGTTCCTCAAAGGTAATGACAAAATCTACATCCGAGCGTATCGTCCTGCGGCTCGCCTCGAGCTTCTTGCTGGCACACGGTCCGATAAATACGACACTTGCATCCGGGTGCTCTTCCTTTATAATTCTGGCGGTCGCCACCATCGGTGTCAGGGCATTGCTGATCTTGTCGATCGTTTCCGGGAAAAATTTCTTGGCGAGCATCGACCACGACGGACAGCAGGACGTGAGCAGGAACGGCACCTCTCCGGTGGCAACCTCCTTCACATAGTGCTCCGCCTCCGTCATCGCCCCCATGTCGGCGCCGATCGCCGTCTCGTACACTTCATAAAACCCCAGCTCTTTGAGTGCAGTCTTCAGCATATCCGGCGTCACTTTCGGTCCGAACTGCCCGACAAAGGCAGGCGCTACCTGCGCGATGATCTTCCTGCCGGACTGCATCGCGCGGATCAGCTGGAAGATCTGTGATTTATCGGCGATCGCCCCGAACGGACAGCTCACCATACACTGTCCACAGGAGACGCATTTGTCATTGTCGATCACTGCCCTGCCGTAACTGTCCGAGTGGATCGCATTCACACCGCAGTGGGCAAGGCATGGACGCTGCTGATGTGATATCGCATCGTACGGGCACACGGTCTTGCACTTCCCGCACTTGATGCATTTCGTCTGATCGATGACAGAGCGTCCGTTCTGCATCGTGATCGCACCTCTCGGGCACACCTCATTGCAGGGGTGCGCCAGGCATCCCATACATCTGTCTGTCACCTCGTACTGATTCTCCGGGCAGGCATTGCACGCCGACGCGATCACCTGCATGAGAGGCGGCTCGTAATATTTTTCATCGATATTGCTCTCCTCCACGCCCTGGCTGACCTGCACCGGCTCGTCCTCCGGGCGCAGTGACATTCCCATAGCAAGCCGTGTGCGCTCGCGGATGATCTCCCGCTCCCGGTATATGTTGTCCCAGTAGGGTGAATTTTCTGCATCTACAAGTTTATAAGGAAGCGCTTCCATGTCACCTACCAGATTGGCAGAATGATATGCCATGTTTGCCACTTCCCTGAAAATCGCACGTCGTGTCTTTCGAACCTGTGTATCTATCCCTCTCATAATCTATGCCTCCTGCGTATCGAACTGTTGATAACCAAAATACTGCCCAAGTGAATCCCGGCATTGTCGGAACTATGGACAGTATTATTCTGACATATTTTTAACAATATTTCAATATGAATGCGTTATTTTTTTCTTTTCGACCTGCCTGGCAGGAAGGATATGATTCGATCCAAAAAGAGATCTGACAGCTCCGACAGTGACGTGAGCCGTTGTCCCTTACGCATTGCGGTAAATTTCAGTAATGAAGTTCAGCGCCGCCACCGCATTGTCCGGCTCGGTGTCCTCGAGTGTGGCGTGCATGTAGGGCTTTTCCCGCTTCATATAAGGCATGATTCTGTCCCAGTGGCACTGTCCCTGCCCGACAGGAACCGATACCAGCCTGCCATCCTTTATGACAAAATCCTTCACATGAAGCACCGCGACATCTTTTCCGAGCAGTCCGAGCGCCTCATCGATGATCGCATCCTGCTCCTCATAATTGTAGCTCTCCAGGAGATTGACCGGATCCAGGATGATCCTGAGATTCGGGGATGCGATCTCGTCGAGCACACGTCTTGCGCGGACAGGATTGCACACGATATGCCGCACGACCGGCTCGATCGCCACCAGCACCCCCATCTGCTCCGCATACTTTACGACAGGTCTGAGATTTTTGATAAAGATCTGCAGGGACGCCTCATTCCAGCACGCCTCCTCAAATCTGTATTCCACATTGGGTGCACCGGTCTCCGTGCCGACCACGCCCGCGCCGAGATGTGCCGCAAAACGGATATTTGCCATATATTTCTCCTGCGTCTCCCGCAACTGTGCCTCGTCAGGGGTTGCAAGATTCAGATAGCAGCCAAGGACCGCACAGTCCAGCTCATTTTTGTCAAACAAGCGCTTTAAGTACATCGCATAACCGGGTGTAAGTGCTTCCGGCGCCACGGAATTCTCGCTGATCACCTTTGACAGCGCCACATGTGCGCAGGTAAATCCCTGCTCTTTTATGATCCTTAACCGCTCCCCGACCGGTGCCTGCACTACATCGTGTAACCTGATTCCAAACTGCATCATTTTTCCCTCCTAATCCGACTCGACCGATGATCAGTGGCTGCCTTTCACGCCAGCCTTCTCCGATCCAATGATCAAATTCATTTCCTCTGTTAAAAGCATCTGCCGCTAAAAGCCGATCACATTCTCCCTGGTATACGCTGCGGCTTCCTCCCTGGTGAGCATTTTCACAAACGGTGCGCGCTCCTCCCCTGCGCCCTCCCCATAGTTGCCATACTCCGCAAAAAACATGGTATCCCACGCTGCTCTATTGTCCCAGTCATGCCAGCCCTCTTTGCGGATGTGCGCCCCGATCTCAGAATGGACAATGACGCATCTCGCATAGTTCCGCCAGGGTCTGCCAAGGTAGGCACTCTCCGCGGGACAGTCACTTGTAAAGCGGCAGTCCCGGAACACGTAGCCGTATCGCTGTCCCTCAAAAGTGGACGGCGCTGTCACGTAACCTTTGATCTCTCCCTTTCTCTGCTTCATGAACAGCTCACAGTTCTCGAAATATGCCGTCGCACTGCCAAAGATAAAATCGACATTCCCGGCGATATAACAATCTTTGTACAGATGCCTGCCCATGCGCCTGGGCGCGAACTCTTTTGGTCCCCTGAATCCGCCTGTCTGTTTCTCCTTCTCCGGCAGCGGCGCTGTGAAAAGTGTGTCCTGATGACCGTCAAACCGACAGCGCTCAAAAATCAGATGATCCCCGTCCGCATACATTGCAAGCGCCTGTCCGACCTTATTGCCCTGCCCCGCCTCATTGCAGAAAGAAATGTCACAAGCATAAAAATGGTCCGCATCAATAAACACACTCTGTGTCCGAAAGGTTCCCCGCTTGTCGCCCTCCGGCATCAGATCCAGTGCGCCGTCCGAATAGGTTATCCTTGTCCGGTCTGCGCCTGCGCCGATCAATGCGATATGATCCTGCTTTATCTCAAGCCGCTCTCTGTACGTACCAGGGGCAACGTGTATGACTGCTTCCCCTTCTGTATACTGCCCTGCGGCTTCCAGCGCGTCACCGATACTGATAAACTGCTGTTCTCCGCCGATATCCACGTAGAATTCTCTTTTCTCCATGATCACGCCTGCACTTTCGTTTCTTCCAACCTCAGCATTTCCCCGTAGGCTAACAGGAACGGCGCGGTTCCTTTTGCATCGTCCTTGACGACCGGTTCTGACATATAATAATCATACGAACCGTTCCGTCTGGGATTGTCGTCCGGACCTAAACCTGCCACGAGACAGATCCCGCCAAGGCTCATCGCCCCATCCACTGCGGAGAGATATTTGTCACAGATCCCCATGAAAGCCCTTACACCATTTTCGCGGTATGTCTGTGGAAGATATCCCAGGCGCGCCCCTTTCATCAGACAGTATGCCATGATCGCGCTGCCGCTCGTCTCGAGATAGTTTTGCTCCCTGCCCGGGAAGTTCGGCACCTGATACCACATGCCCTCCGGGGACTGGAATCTCAGCATGGAATCGATCAGATCCTGGTACATTTTCAGCAGATGCCCATAATCGGGATACGCTGTGTCAGCCAGCGTCAGCGTGTCGAGCAATGCCATCGAAAACCACCCGAGCGCCCGGAGCCAGAAATTCTGCGAAAGCCCCGTCTCCTTGTCCGCCCAGAACATACACCTCTCGGAGTCATAAGCATGATAGTACAGTCCTGTCTTTGGATCTTTCTGGTTTTTCTCCACATTAAAGAACTGTGTGAAGATATCCTCATAATTTTTCCTGCCGTTAAAACGATTCTCATACTCCATATAATAGGGCTGTGCCATATACAGCCCGTCGAGCCAGACCTGGTTCGGGTAGATCTTTTTGTGCCAGAAGTTCCCTTCCTTTGTGCGGGGCATCTCGAGGATCTGCTGATAGATCTTCTCTGTCGCCCTGGCATACTTTTCCTTGCCGGTTAAGTCATAAAGCGTAAACAGGTTCTTGCCCTCATTGATGTTGTCGAGGTTCAGTTCCTCCTTGTGATAGCCGATGATCGTGCCGTCCTCCTGGATCCGGTGGTCGATGTACTTCTCTGCAAACGCAAAATATTTGCTGTTGTCTGTCACTTTGTAGAGTTCGAGCAGCGACATGATCATACAGCCGTCTATATAGTCCCACGACGCCTTTTTGCCAGCCCGTATCTTCTCGATATTCCACACCGGCTCGTCCAGTGTGCTCCTGTCGATCAACTCATTTACGTACTTTTCCACGATCTCGATCGCCATGTAGTACCCCCCTTTATTATGTATTTACAGTTATTGAACCAAACAGTCAATCCCGTCATGGATCACAGCCTCGCCACTCTGTCCGGAAACGGTTACATTCCTCAGCTCCAACGTCTCGATATTTTTTGCAAAGATACCTGTGTTCGTCTGCGGCTCCACGCCATCCATCATCGCAGGAACGCCCGCAGTCGGGTTTTCCGCGAAGGAGAAAGCAGCATTCTCAAATACTACATGGTGAATCTTCTGCTCCGGAAGACCGTGCATGTACGAAGCCGCCGCATGACAATTTGTCGCCTGCAGGTTCCGGAACAGGAAGTCTCCAAGATATGGCGTCCTCTCGTCTACCGGGTGAAACGCCTTGGACTGCACATAGCCGGAATGCCCGTCCGCATCGCAGAAATAAAAGGAATTCATCACCACCGGAGTCATCACATGATCCATGATGATATTCTCAAACCGGATGCCCGTCACGATGGCATCCTTGCCGCGCCCGCGTCTGGTCTTGATGCGCAGTCCCCTGTCCGTGTGCAGGAACAGGCAGTTCTCGACATGGAGGTTCTTCACACCGCCCGCCATCTCACTCCCGATCGTGATCGAGCCGTGCCCGTCCCGCATACAGCACTGCCGGATCGTGATGTTCTCCGAAGGTGTTCTGTATTTTGCCCCCATATAGATCTTGCCGGATTTGATCGCGATACAGTCATCGCCCACAGAAAAATGCACACCGATGATGTCGACATTTCTGCAGGATTCGGGATCTAACCCGTCCGTGTTCGGCGAGTCCTTCGGACCGAGGACAGAGATACCGATGAACTTGAGATCCTCGGAAAAATAAGGGTGGATGTTCCAGGAAGGACTGTTTTTCACCGTGATGCCGTGGAGGACAACATTCCTGCAGTGATTCAGAAAGATCATTCTCGGGCGCCACGCGATGCGCTTTACCTTGGGATTGTCCCACCAGTTATCACGGCTCGCACAGCCGTCTATCGTCCCCTGTCCTGTGATCACGACATTCTCCACATTGATGCCCGTGATGATGCCGGCAAACATGTCGAGCGGATCGCCCTCCCATGTGCCGAGCAGGTATTCCTTTTCCTTGTCAACGCACTCGATCTTTCCTGGCAGGATCGGGAATCTTGTCCTGTCTGTAAATGCGGAGAGTACCGCGTCCTTTCCGATGTCCAGGGTCAGGTCGCTCTTTAGGAAAAGCGGATAGATCTTGTATACGCCTGCCGGTATGTAAACGCTTCCACCGCGGGGGCAGGCATTGATGGCACACTGTATAAACGGCGTGTCATCTGTCTCCCCGTCGCCTTTCGCGCCGAAATCTTTTACATTCAGCACGACGTACGAATCCTTGGTCGCCACGCGG
Organism: uncultured Lachnospiraceae bacterium; assembly: GCA_910585765.1. Lineage (GTDB taxonomy): Bacteria > Bacillota > Clostridia > Lachnospirales > Lachnospiraceae > COE1. The sequence continues at coordinate 15,080 of CAJUES010000050.1, forward strand.
AATGTCCCGCTCTCATCTGCCCCGCATTTGATCTGGACCTCATACGTTGTTGCAGGCTCCAGTCCGAATACTGTAGCCACATTCCGGTCACTCTTCTCCGCAAGTTTTCCGTTCACATAGATCTCATGTTCCTGTCCTGATGAAAAATACCCGTTTTCCTTGATCTCAACCACAAAGCTTGTGGAAGTTTTGTAGATTACCTCGAAGTTCATCCTATCCTCCATTCTGCCACAGATACACCATGGCACCTATCAGAATGCAAGGGATCAACGTCTGCCCTTACCTCTTAAGATATAGGATATCACAAACCCGTCAAAATTTCCAGCAAAAATGTAAGCGTTTACATATTCCTTCTGCTCGGTCCTTACTTTAATGGACGGCTGATCCTTATTTTGCTTTTTCATAGTCATAAACTGCCCGCAAAAGTTCCGTGACACTCCATGCCTGCGCAAAGCATCCTCGCGATACGGTCGGTGTATCGCCGTCATAGATCTCGGCGATCTGGGCGACACAGCCTTCCCTGAGCCAGTCCTCAAGCGCCTCAAAGCCCTGCGCCAGCTCCGCCATGGTGCGTTCCTTCTCGGAAGGGTCCGCACACTTGCCTGCGTATCTTATGCAGGCCCTGTAGTACGCCCCCAGCGGAAACGCCCACACGGTCCCCTGATGATATGCCCTGTCGCGCTCCTCCATCGGTCCGATATAGACGCTGTGAAAATCAGGATCATCCTTCGCCAGCGTCCTGAGCCCGACTGTCGTGTACAGCTCCTCCCTAACTTTTTTGATCACCAGCATTTCCTTTTCTGCAGGCAGCATGGTAAACGGCATCGTCAATGCCCAGATCTGGTTGCACCGTATCTGATCTTCGTCTTTCTTTCCCGACAGCACGTCCTTTAAGCACTGCTCCTTTTCGTTCCAGAATTTTTCCTGGAATGAAGCTTTCACTTGTGCAGCAAGCCCCTGATAAGCAGTGTCCTGCGTCAGCTCGTACAGGATCCGCAGCGCGCTGTACCAGTATGCGTTGATCTCCACCGGCTTTCCGTGCCTCGGCGTCGGCAGGAAATCACCCACACGCACGTCCATCCAGGTGAGCTGCTCCAGATCGCCCCCCGCCATAATCAGGCTGTCACTGTCCATTTTGATGTGGAAATCAGTGCCGTTTCTGTATGCATCGACGATCTGTTCCAGCACTGGCAGGATCTCCTCCTTGAAGGCGGCATCCCCTGAATACGTCATGTACTCATACACAGCATTTACAAATAGCAGCGGCGCGTCGACCGAATTGTACCTCGGAGTCTCGCCGCCCTCCGGAAAAAGGTTTGGCAGCAGCCCGTTCTTCACATATTTTGCAAAAGTCCTCAAAATACTCTTGCATTCCGCAAAACGTCCCGTTACGATCGCTGCCCCGGCAAGCGATATCATCGTGTCCCGTCCCCAGTCCTCAAAAAACGGATATCCCGCTATGACACTCATACCGTTGGTCGATTCCCGCCTCACGACATACGCATCCGCACTCAGCACAAGCTGCCGCCCCAGCTCTGACGACAGATCCGCCTGCGCAAGCAGCTGTTCCCTGTGCGCCCTGTTCTGCCGTTCAAACTGTTCATACAGTCTCTTTGCATCCGAATCCTCATAGCGCTTCGTGCTGAAAATGACATAAATGTCATTTTTGTTATGGATCTGCTCCCTGAGTGCACAGATGCTGAATGCGTCGCCGTATGCAACACGCCCGTCACGCTCATCCTGTGAGAAATACATCGTTCCGAACAGGCTGGGTTTCTGTGTATGCAGTTCTGCGTTTGTTGTGAGATACAGCGTGTTGTCATTGCCCGTGACATAGTATGAACTGCCTGTCTGGTCGGTCTTTTCCCCCACACTGCACGGCTCTATCCTGTATGCATCGAAATCCTGCGCGGCGTCAAAGTCCTCTTTTTTGGAAGTAAAACGCAGCAGCGGCATCAGCTCCAACGCTGCATTCCTGCCTGCCGGGGCGTCTATCTCATACTTTACAGCCACTGTATTCTCGTCATGTACCATCAGCAGATGCTTTGTGACTGTCACATCGTCCGCCTGAAATGTCCATGACGGCGCCTCTGCATCAAAATCATCATAGACAAACCTTTCAAGATAGTGAAATCCCTCATGATCCGCCCCCGATCTCATGCGCTGCGAGGTCAGTATATGTTCCCTGCCATCGACGGCCAGCTTTTCAAAAAGATTTGTCACAAGGTGCATCCTGACGTTTGGTGCCCTTTTCGCGGACATCAGAAGCGCCTGATCCCCCCGCGCCGCGGATCCTATGACTGACAGGCTGCTGTAACCGCCCAGCCCGTTTGCGAGCAGATAACAGTCTTTTTCGCCCTCTGCTATGGTTGGCCAGTTCTTTTTGTCAAATTCAAATCTCATTGCATGCCCTCCTGTTTTTCATGTTTTCGTTTTTTTTCGCATCCATATATTACTTATCTTAACATAGATAACTTTTCCAAACAATAAGATTTTACTTGAATATCTTTTTTGATTGTGGTATAGTTACAGACACCTGTATCATGCTGTTCGTCATGCGTGGCATAGGGAAATCTGCCGGGAGGGGCGTCTCGATGAAAAAGACCGTACACAGCAGGCTGCTATGCATACTCATAATGGTATCTATGCTTGTACCTGGGATTTATTGTGAAGATATTCACAGTGATTCCTCTTTTTCCAGTGTTTTTGACGATTCACACACCTCCTTTTTGCAGGCAGCAGACCACATTGCTGACACACACATTTATCATGAGGAGAGTTCTCTGCGCCTGATCGAGACATTTGTGCTCACCAGGCAGTCAGCGCGCACTTCCACGATCTTGAGGATCAGTCAGTATATGATCCTGTTCCTGCTTATGACCAGTGTGTATCTGTTGTCCATCTCGATCCAAAATTCCGATCTGTTTACTGGCGGATACCGCAATCAGTACAGCAGAAGGACTCTGGAGTATATACACCGTAACGACGGTAAAAAATCCCATACATGCTAATCGAATCCTGCACGGCTTGAAACGCTCTTTTCATTGAAACGGTGAAAGCGTCTTTTTTGCGTGCTTTTCTGCAGCCGGATATCCTTACAGAGATATCCTTACAGATAAGAACGATGGAGGTTTTTTATATGAATATCTTGATGTGGATTTTAGTCTTTATCGGAGGTACCACTGGTGCACTCTCCACACTATACATAATCGTGTCCCTTTTTGCAGTGATCTTCTACAAAATATACCGCAAGGTCACATGCCACGCGTCCCTTTACGATTGAGGCTGTCTGCGGGCGGATCCCGCGTTACTGTTCGGTGCTCATGTCATGGTCGGGCGGACAATAACGCCCCGCCGCAGTGCACGATCAGAAACTTGAGGCTTGCATATTTCGCCGGAAAAAGTTAGTATTATAGTATAGGCGGATATCCGCAAAAAAGAAAAGGGGATGGATATATGACTGTAGTCTTGCTGCTCGTGGCTGCTGTGATACTGCTCTGCGTACTGGCAGAAAAATTTTCTGGAAAGTTTGGCATGCCGGCTTTGATCTTGTTCATGTTTATCGGTATGCTGTTTGGAAGCGACGGTTTTTTCAAAATTCCGTTCAGTGACTACAAACTCGCAGAAAATGTCTGTTCGATCGCACTGCTGTTCATCATGTTTTACGGCGGTTTCAACCTGAAATGGGAGCTTGCAAAAGATGTGGCAGTCCGATCCGTCCTCCTCTCAACGCTCGGCGTGACTGTCACGGCGGTTGTCACGGCACTGTTTGTCAAACTGATACTGGGCTACACCTGGCCGGAAAGTTTCCTGGTAGGTGCCGTGCTGGGGTCTACAGACGCCGCGAGCGTGTTTGCCATCCTGCGTCAGAAAAAGCTGAATCTGAAAGACGGCACCGCCTCTCTCCTGGAATTGGAAAGTGGAAGTAATGACCCGATGGCGTATATGCTCACTTTCATCGCACTGGGAATCATTTTTTCCGGGCGGTCAGAGCACATCCTGGTGCGCATATTCCTGCAGCTGGTAGTCGGCTCCCTGACAGGTGTCGGCCTTGCCGTGCTGACAATACGGCTCATGACAAAAACGAATCTGGTTTCCGACGGACTTGACACGATATTTATGATCGCGATGGTTCTGATCTGTTACGGCCTGTCACAGCTTTTGGGCGGGAACGCTTATCTGAGCGTGTATATCATGGGCGTTATCATCGGTAACGGTCCGATCAAAAGCAAGGTGACACTGATCCCGTTTTTTGACGGTCTTACCACACTGGCGCAGATCCTGATCTTCTTCCTGCTGGGACTCCTGACAATCCCTCATGAGATGTCAAATGTGATCTTTACAGCAATTGTTGTCACAGCGATCCTCACGGCGGTCGCAAGACCTGTCGCAGTGTTTTTGCTGCTGAAACCATTTCACTGTACTACAAGGCAGTGCCTTCTGGTGTCATGGGCAGGACTCCGGGGCGCTTCCTCTTCCGTTTTTGCCATCGTGGCTGTAGCCGGCGGTGTCGTCATGCCGCACAATCTGTTCCATATCGTATTCATGGTGTCACTGTTCTCTGTCGCCATACAGGGCACGCTGCTTCCGGGAATCGCCGAAAAACTGGATATGATCGACGAGGAAGCAGATGTGCGCAAGACATTCAACGATTACCAGGAGGAAGCCTCTATCACGTTGATCCGCATGTACATACCCAAAGGACACAACTGGGAAAATAAGCTGATCAAGGAAGTCAATTTCCCTACCGGTTCCCTTGCTCTCATGATCAAGCGCAACCATGAGACGATCATCACCAAAGGCAATACCCTGATCCTGGCTGGCGACAGCATCATCCTGAGTGCGCCCGCCTACAACCCAAGCGGCAATGAACTGCTCGATGAGATCTTTATCGACCGCTACCACCCTTGGTGCAACCGCACGATCGCGGATCTGAAACTGGCATCGGACGAATTGATCGCGATGATCATGCGTGGGGAAGAATCCCTGATCCCCGACGGAAAAACGAGAATTCTCGAAGGCGATAAAGTGGTGACCTACCGTGAGTAGGCACCACTTTATCTTTGTACACCTTATTCGGTTCATGCATTTAGAAGTTCATCGGCAAGTGTCTCGAGCTGTGAAAGGTTTTCTGCGTTCAAGGCAGATTTGATCGTCACAACAGTCTCCGCAAAGGTCACTGCTTTCATGCCTTCCATCAGTGCCTTCATGCTCTTTGCCGCCGTCGGCGCCCACGAACCGTTCTCAATGATTCCGACAGTGCGCTTCTGGTAATTCTTTGCTTTCAATCTGTGCAGGAAATCTTCCATGGGCGGGAACACACTGGCGTCGTAGGACGCTGCCGCAAGCACCAGATGGCTGTAGCGAAACGCATCCTCGACTGCCTCGTGGAGGTCGTCCCTTGCCAGATCCGCGATGACCACTTTCTTTGCCCCTTTCTGATCCAGGATCTCCTTCATCTTTTCTGCCGCCTTCATGGTATGCCCATAGATCGACGCACAGGCGATCAGCACGCCCTCATCCTCTGGTTCATAGCTGCTCCAGATCTGATATTTATCGATATAATATTTCAGATTTTCGGTCAGTACCGGTCCGTGCAACGGGCAGATCACATCGATCTCCAGTCCGGCAGCCTTTTTCAGCAATGCCTGCACCTGCATACCGTACTTTCCACAGATATTGATGTAGTATCTTCTCGCCTCGCACGTCCAATCCTCGTCCGCGTCGCGTGTTCCGAACTTGCCAAAGCCGTCAGCGCTGAACAGTACCTTTTCCGACTGCTCATACGTAACCATCACCTCCGGCCAGTGCACCATTGGTGCCATGAAAAACTGCAACGTATGCTTTCCGATAGAAAGGGTATCGCCTTCCTTTACAGTGACCGCCCTGTCATCGGAGCTGATATCAAAAAACTGATGGAACATCTGAAATGTCTTTGCATTTCCAACAAGCTTCACATCCGGGAAACGCTCGATCAGCTGCATGATGCTGCCGCCGTGATCCGGCTCCATATGCTGAATAACCAGATAATCCACTTTCCGAGAGCCCAGCGCCTCCTCCATATTTTTCAGCCACTCCGCCGTGACGTGCGGATCAACGGTGTCCATCACGACAACCTGCTCGTCCAATATGACATAAGAGTTGTATGCCATACCCTTTTTCACTTCATACTGTCCTTCGAAAAGCGTGATATCCCTGTCATTGACGCCAATGTTCACAATCTCTTCTGTAATCTTCTCCACTGTAATCTTCTCCTCCTCTAAATATTTTGACTGTCCCTGCGGACAGATTATATTTTACCATAAAATACTATATATACCAAACTGTTTACAGATTTTTAACAAAAAAACTCCTATTCAGTATAGCACACTCAATAAATGTACACTGATATAGGAGTTTTGTCGGTGTGACCGATTAATTATTTGTCAAATTCCGGGTTGAACGCATAGAAGTTGCGCGAGTCAAGGTTCTCCTGTGCGATGCGGAGGGATTCGCCGAACCGCTGGAAGTGCACGATCTCCCTCGCCCGCAGGAATTTGATGGGATCACAGACTTCGGGATCCTTCACTAAGCGGAGAATATTGTCGTATGTTGTCCGGGCTTTTTGTTCTGCTACACTTTGGTATGTGCAACCAAAGACTAAAACTTCCAGTGAATCACAATCGGCGGCAGGTCGTTACGGTGTATCTTCTTTTCGCAACGTCCTATCTCAATATAGTCAATCAGTGAATCCATAATATCCCGATCCAGTTTGGATACATTTTTATACTTTTTTAAGATTTCCTCTTTTGAACGAATGATTTTACCTTCCGCCTCCAATGCTTCCAGATCTGATGTCCTGTCCGTCCGTATTTTCCTGTATCGCTCTATTTCCTCTGAAAAATCCCTGCGAAATTCTATATATTCATTTTCCGATATCAACCCATTTGCCTTATCAACATACAAGTTCTGGATAGCTTTCCCTAAACTTTCTATTTTTGATTCCATGTTGGAAATCTCTTTTTTTAGTTGCTGCTTTCGGACATCAATATTTCGGGTTATCGAAAGCTTTGATTCCGCGGAAGTTTCATCAAAATATTCTGATATAATATGATTCAGTTCATCAAGAACTGCTTGTTCAAGGAATCTCTGTGCTATAAATGCACCCTTACAGAACTGATTCCCCAGATTCCTTGTAGGGCATTTCAGATACCGCAAGCCCCTATTGCTGCAGCTTGCGAGTGTATATCCACAGTACATACATTTTGTTTTTACTGCAAATATACCAATTTCTCCAGAGTAACACGGTTTGGCTTTCTCTGCGCGGCGTTGCTGCACACGATTCCACAAATCCATGTCAATGATCGGTTCGTGAGTACCTTCCACCCTGATCCACTTTTCCTTCGGAACTGGTTTGCTATGCCTGGATTTGTATGTAGGATTCGCATATTTGCCTTGCACCATGTTACCAATATACATTTCATTCTCCAATACAGCAGACACTCCGTAATATTTCCATAGAGTGCCACATGTTTTATCCGCCCCGTTGTACCGCAAACCCTTCCTGCGTTTATATTCTGTTGGATTGGGTATTCCCTTGCTGTTCATTATCCTTGCAATATTCGTTCTGCCAACACCGGAAGCATAGAGTTCAAACACTTCTCTCACAACTGCAGCTGCCTCTGGATCAATGATCAGATGGCCTTTCTGATCCGGATCTTTCTGATATCCATACGGGGCAAATGCACCAATGTGAATGCCCTTTTTTCGATGGTCGGTAAGAACGGTCTTTATGTTATCCGATAAATCTTCCAAGTACCACTCATTGACCAGACCATTGATCTGACGGGACTTTTTATTCCCGTGATTCGCTGTATCAGCATTATCCGCAAGCCCCACAAAACGTATACCCCATTCTGCAAAATCACCATGAATAATCTTTTCTACAAGTTCAAGTTCCCGTGTAAAGCGGGATTGAGATTTGCAAAGTACAATATTAAATCTGTGATCCCGTGCATCTGCCAGAAGCTGGTTGAATGCTGGTCTATTGCGATCACTTCCTTTGTAATCATCATCTGAATAAATATTGTAAATCTCCCAGCCCTGATTTGTTGCATATGTAACCAACATGCTCTTCTGGTTCTGTATGCTGCGGCTCTCGTCATCTTCATTCAGCTTATTTCTGTCCTCCTCAGATAGCCTGCTGTAAATTCCCACTATATTGTTCATATTACTAACCTCAGATAATACAAACCAATATCTCAGATTTATTATAAATCCAAAACATC
>CAJUES010000050.1:23356-24603 GCA_910585765.1 uncultured Lachnospiraceae bacterium
GTGCTCTTCCGATCTATCAGCGTTGGCAATGTTAACTTGACCTTCTGATTCTTTTTTATTGATAATCTTTATCCAGAGGCTTGTGAAAGCCTCTGAACGTTCTCCATCGTCATGCTTAAACACACTCTTACAGCTTTTTTCAGAAACCTTTTCTACCATCATTAAAAATACCTCCATTTCTTCCTTTTATGTATATGATATGACTTATTCAGTTTGTACTATTACCAGACTGGTCATTCATTTTTGTCTCAAATCTAATAATTCTATTTCTAATGCAGGAATAGATATTTTCCCTAATCCGCATTTCTATACATGCACCTGTTTTTCTTGCTTTAGGCAGCTTTCTGACTTCCCCAAATTTTTGTTGGTTCTGGCTCCCAACCTTTTTAAAAGTTTCATCTTTTTCTCCTATCACCACATAATACGCATGGCATAGTTTATATAAATCCTTTAACATTCTCTTATGTTTTCTGAATCCCAGATGAAAATTTATGTCCATAGTTTGTTCATCAAAATTAATACCATAACAATACAATTCAGATCTTATATTAAAATCTTCACCATATTCTAATTTTGTATTGCTTTCAGCACAGAATTTATAATATATTATATCATCTTTAAAAGATGCTTCTTCTCTTAGCCTCTTTAAAGCAGTCACTATCTTATCAATATCTGTTACGCTCCTTACATTGCCAATATAGCACAGCAAATACAACAACTGTGAATGATACTTATTTTTTTCTGAATAGTCACCTAATATCTTTTGGCATATATCAGAATATATCAAATTCACACTTTTCCCTCCATGTTCACTTTCTTCTGGTTAACATATGAATTAATTGCCGACGGCTTTGGCAAGCTCCACGAAGTTTTCTCTCCGCTCCCTTCGGTTCAGGAGCCCGTGTTTTGCGGGTGTATCATTATTCTACTCGATATATCTCATTGCTAGGGTGCCGTGCCAATAGGCACCCACATGCAGAACAGGGTTGTCCATCAAAATTGTGTGATATATATTCCCAAAAGGAACTGCCAATTTCTGATTTCCCAAATCCCCACTGCATAAAAAGCTACTTATATCGGACGTGTCGGACTTTTTTATATGAAATTGTCAAGGTGCAGATATATAATAACCAGGACAATGTGATTGCTCTGTATTATTCGTGTTAATTGTATTTAGTACGGGTGTAGATAAAAAACTTTGGTTTTTATTCCCACAGCAAAGAAACAGATCGGAAGAGCACACGTCT
>CAJUES010000051.1 GCA_910585765.1 uncultured Lachnospiraceae bacterium
GCTATCCCATTCCACCAGCTGAGCTGGTGGTTGGGCCTTTCGGCGGTGAATTGGATCCCGAGACGCTCTCCGACGAGGAGAAGGAGCGGATCAAAGGTCAGATCGCAGACTACAAAAAGTACGAGGATCTGATCCGGGGCGGGGACTACTACCGTCTGTCCAACCCGTTTGAGGACGCGTGCGCATCGTGGGCGTTCGTGTCGGAGGACAAAGAGAGGGTACTGCTGAGCGCGGTGATGCAGGAGACTCATGGAAATATGACGGTGAGCTATGTCAGACTCAGAGGACTCGCGGCGGACGCTGTCTACCAGGACACAGAGACCGGTGTGGAATACTATGGCTCCGCGCTGATGGAGGCAGGGATCCCGATGCCGGTCCAGATGGGAGAGTATCTGGCATACCAGAAATATTTTGTATGTGTAAAAGGTGGGGAATCGTGTCTGACATGCACGTAGAAACCAGCACCTGCAAATCGGATTTGCAGGTGCTGGTTTTGATTTCCTGACAGTTTTTCATTCTTCCGGCAGTGGGATGCTGATGATGATCTCGTTGCGGTAGTAAGGGATCGAGTTGAAGGAGAACTGCACATTTTCTTTACCGTAATAGGTGACAAGCCGATGGTAGATGTGGTGCAGTCCTACATGGCCTTTGTCACCTGCAGTATGGCTGCCTGATGTGATCGCCTCCACTGTCTTTGCGTCAAATCCGCTGCCATTGTCGATGACCCCGATTGACAGGCGGTCTTCGACGGCGTGAAAGCTGATCTCGATCGTGGGAACGGATATGGGTATCCCTGACGCGTCGATGCCAAAACCGTGACGGATGGAATTTTCTACCAGTGGCTGCAGGATCGTTTTGGGGATCAGCCGCTGGTTCAGGTCAGGGGAAGGCTTGTACAGGAAAATGATCGATTGCTGGAAGCGCTGGTTCATCAGCTTGATATATACATCCGCGTGGCGCAGTTCATTGGAGATGGTGATCAGATCAGCCCCGTAGGAGAGACCGATGCGCAGGTACTCTGCCAGATACTGGATCATGTTTGTGGCGGTGTTTGAGTTTCCGCGCAGCACTTCCGACTGGATGCATTCCAGTGTATTGTAGAGAAAATGGGGATTGATCTGCTCCGTCAGAAGCTGTATCTGGGTCTTGTATTTCTCAGCCTCCTCCTGCTTGATGCGGATCATCTGCCGGCGGATGGTGTCGTGCATATTGTTGATGGCAGATCCGAGCTGGCTGATCTCGTCGTTGGCAGTGAACTTCAATTTTTCTGTGTAACGGTTTTCCTCGATCTGGTGGACAACTTCCACCAGCCCGTTGACAGGGCGTGTGATGTAGCGTGCCATGAGGAAGGAGATCGTCAGCAAAAAGAAGACCAGGAGCATGAGCAAGAGCAGCAGGGTGAAACCCGTCTTGCCAAAAATATCCAGAAATGTTTCCCGATGGGCGCAGTTGAGCAGGATCATATCTCCAAAGCGAAGTCCGTAAGCGGCAACATAACAGTCCGGGCTGACAAAGGTGCTGCAGTCGGAGGCGTTCCAGACCGCGGAGTCGAGCAGCTCTTTTGTTTGTTCATTATCCAGGATCGCCGAGATCTCCGCTGTCTTTTCGGCGGATGGGTTGTTCAGCAGACGTCCGTCGGCAGCCAGCAGATAGTAAATGTTGTCTGTCTCACTCGCATTGGTCAGATTCAGACAGGTCTGCAGCTTGGAGGAGTCAAGGAAGATGATCACAAAGGCGTCCGGAGCGGAGTCGGAGAGATCCAGTTCTACATACTGGGTGATGATGCTCACCGGAAACAGGATCGGAATGACGGAGACCCGGCTGCGGAAAGGACTCTTGCGCTCCTCCAAAAAGGAGATGCCCTTTATCTGTGAGAGCTCTGCGGAAGAGAATAGTTCCTCCGCCGTCTCATAGAGTGGATTGTTGTACAGCGTGTAGGCGGTTCTGCCGTCGCCGGAGAGGAGCATGGCACCGTGGACCAGGTAGTTGCAGTTGGACAGTGTGGAGAGCTCATCCTGCACCATATTCCTGGCAGTGAGATAAGACGGATTGCTCTGGCACAGGTATTCTATATGGGATTTGAATTTTTCCGTACCGCAGGTGAGCACAAAGCGTTCGATGATATCCGTATAGTTCATATAAAATGTGTTGGCGGCGCTGACAGTTGCCGTCTTGATGCCGCCGAGAAGCCGTTCGGAAAAAATATACCGGTAATAGACCATCGCTGTCAGGGTTATGATCGTGCTGAGAGTAAGGGTAAGACCGCACAGGACACAACTGATTTTGGAAAAAAGGGATAGATTTTTGTATTTTTTGCGCATGGTTTTACTCCTTTTGGGTTCGATCGGTATATTTTGTCTGGAAATCGGAAGGGGTGATCCCGTGGACATTTTTGAATGCCCGCGAGAAGGAACGATAATCCCCGTATCCTACGGCATAGCTCACCTCATTGATGGAAGTGTTGGGATTCATCAGTGCGCGCCGGGCATACTCCATTTTTTCGGTCAGCAGATAATCCCTCAGATTGACATTGGTCTTATTCTTGAAATAGATCGCAAAATAGGAAGGGCTCAAGTGCACCTGCTGTGCGATGTCTTCGATCTTAATGTGGTTGGTGATATTCTGATGGATAAACTCCTTGGCTTTTCGTATGATGACATCATCCGATTCCGCGTGGCGCTGCGGCGATCTTGAGTATTTGCCGCCGCCGTAGCCGTACACGGCATCGATAAACTCGGAGAGATGGCAGAAGGAGTTTCGCATCCATTCCCGGATCTGGGAAAGTTTTGTCAGGCGGTACAGGTCCTGGGCGTTCACTTCCGACAGGATCTCCTGATGGGAGAAGGAAGTAAACTCCTGTTCTATCATGTGGAACAGGGAATAGCACATGCTGAAAACATAATTGGGAGGCGGCATGGGTACATAGAGCAGCCGGTCTATGAAGTCATTGCAAAAAGTGCAGATGTTATCAAGATCTCTTTGGACGATAAACTGCACTAAGGGAAGGTAGTCGATATCTGTCAGTTTCAGGTCAGGCTGAACAGTGCACAGGATCTCATAAGTGAAGATCCCCGAAGTGTCGTCATATAGGCGGTAGGTGATGGAGGTCAGTGCCCTGTTGTAGGAATAGGAGCATTCCATCAGACCGGAAACTATGTCCCCGATGCCGATCAAGGGCATCGGGAGAGCCTTTTTGCGTATTGCTTCCTGACATTTGATGGCGTTTTGGAAAGGAAGGCTGTCGGAGACATTGAGGATCCCTGTGATCTGATTTTCTCCGTGTTGCCAGAAAATATGTTTTTCCTGGGAAAACGCTTCATCCAGACAGCGGATGAGCTGCTGGTGCGGGAGCTGCTGGTCCTTTTGTTCGTAGAGCAGGACACAGACATAGCACGGACTGTCGCTGACAGGGATCCCCGTATTCTGCAGAAGCTGTCCGATCATGTTCTGCTCCAGGATCTTGCTGTCCAGCAGCCGGTTGAGAAAATTCAGATTCAGCTTTTCCTGATACAGTCTGCTGTGGTTGCCCTTGTTCTGCTGGCTGCGGTCCAGACAGGTCCTGTAGATGGCATCATACAGTTCAGAGCTGTCCAACGGTTTCAGGAGATAGGCTTTTGCCCCGTAGCGGATGGCATCCTTGGCGTAGGAAAAACTGTCATAGCCGCTCAGGATAATAAAATCGGTCGTGATCCCAAGTTTTCTGGTTTTCTGTATAACCGCGATGCCGTCCAGATCCGGCATCTTGATGTCAATAATGGCAAAGTCCGGTCGGAATTCCAAAATGGCGCTGAGGGCATCCTGTCCGTTGGTTGCAAGACGGATCAGCCGGATTCCCAGCCCATTCCAGTCAATAGCATTTTCCAGTTCTCTCAATATGCTGATCTCATCGTCTGCCAGGACGGCAGCAAAATAAATGTTTTGGTTTACCATATCTGTCCGCTTCCCCCAAATAAATAAAAGTGTATCACACGGCACATCATAAAACAAGAGCTTTTTTCCTGAGAAAAACTGGTTTTTGTGCAAATGAGACAACGAATCGCCCTGCTTTGATCTGCGAGTGTAGGCATTGCACTGATAAAACAGGGAGTATAGAGAGCGGATTATACATTCGGTACAAAAAAACATGGAAATTGTTACATGGTGAGTGAAAAGTGTCCTTTGGTTTTGCGGGGAAAAAGAATACAATAAAAAATGTAACTTGGGTTTGTAAAATTTTACATAAAAAGGAGGAAACCATGAAAAAGAAATTGATCAGCATGATGTTGACAGCAGTGATGGCTGCCAGTCTGTGTGCATGTGGCGGCGATTCCGCGGATTCCGGCGCAGACAACAAACAAAGCACAGGGAGTGATGCGCCGGCACAGGACAGTGGCGCGCAGTCTGCTGCCGGGCAGGAAACCCAGGCGCCAGCGGGGGCGACCACCATTGAGGTGTGGACAAACGACCGCCATGATCTGGAGTATGTGGAGTCCATGATCGACCAGTACAATCAGAGCAACTCCGACGGGATAATCATCAACCTGAGCGTCATAACCGAGGATTATCAGAATATGCTGGCTCTGGCTTACAACGGCGGCACGGCGCCGGATGTGGTGACTGCGAATTCCCTTCCCCTGAACACGTTTGCGGACACCGGCATTCTGGTACCGCTGAATGAGTATATTGACGCGGACGCGACATTCCAGAAAGTCAATGAGCCCTATGAACACGCTTACGAGGGCTTGAATCTGAGAAATGGGAATATTTATGGCGTGTACAGCGGTATGCGCTCCGGCGTGCGTGTGGAGTACAACAAGGATGTGGTCGAGGCGGCAGGGTATAAAGAAATACCCGCAAAATTAGAGGATTACATCAACATGGCAAAGACCATCACGGAGCAGGGCGGCGGCAGCTGCTATGGTATAGGCTTCACCTCGTCCTCACCGTTTGAGCGTCTTCTGGAAATGTCTGCACAGGTTTCCGGCATTTACTATTATGATTATGTAAACGGCAGATACGACTTTAGCGGATACAAGGAGATCCTCGAGCTCGGTCGGCGGTTCATCAGCGAAGATATTGCATATCCTGACCAGCAGGCTGTGGATAACATGAGAGCGCTGTTTGCGGAGGGGCAGTTTGCGCTCTGGAGCAATGCATCCCAGGAAGCGTCCGTGTTTACAGACCAGATCCCGGTGAAGGATTTTGAGTGGGGCGTGGCACCTGTGCCTTCCATTACAGGTGAGATCAAAGGCGCTCTGCAGACGACACCGTCCAAGTCATGGGGAATTGTCTCCTCCTCAGAGAACAAGGAGCAGGCGTGGAAAGTGATCCAGTATTTCCAGTCTGAGGAATTTATAAAGGGCTATCTGGAAAATGGCTACTGCCTGCCGATCAGCACCTACATGGATGGCGTGATCGACAAGTCCAAGATCGGTCGTCTGGCTGACTTCTCCATGCTGGAGTACGAGTCCGTATACCCGCAGCCGCCGGTCATCAACCTGACAGGTGACGACTATCGCGTTGTCCTCTGGAATGCTGTGATGGATTATGTGGATATTGATGATGCCATTGAAGATCTGAACACCCGCTACAATGAGGCACTGGATGCAGATGTTGCTTCCGGCGCCACCAGGAGGCTGGTGATCTCTGACTACGATCCGCTTCATCCCAACGAGGGAACAATGACTTATCTGGAAGAGTAATTTACGGGAACGAGGAATGGTGCAGTCATGGCACAGTTCCTGTGCAGAAGGGGAGCCGGAGGATGGTTCCCCTTCCAGTCTGTAAGGAGGTATTTATGCAGAAAACAAACAAAGGGAAAATGAAATTTAGCAGGGATGGTCTGGTGGCAGGGCTGATGCTGACGCCGGCCGTTATATTCCTGATTGTGTGTTCCATATATCCGTTTATCTGGATCTTTCGGTATATCTGCTATGACTATAACGGATTTACGGCTACTTTTACAGGAACGCGCAATATCACCAGGATGCTGGGCGACAAGACTTTTTGGAGCAGTGTGGGACACACGTTTGAGTACGCCGCATATAAATTGGTTTTTATTATTCCGTTATCGCTGCTGATGGCGGTGCTGCTGAATATGCGCATGAAGGGATCCAATCTTTTCCGCGGGATGTATTTTATGCCCACCATCATCAGTACATCCATTTCCGGTATGATCTTTGCCTTTATCTTCGCGACCAAGAACGGTATCGCGAACAGCATCCTGATGGACATGGGGGTCATCGACTCTCCGATCAAATGGCTTATGAGCCGGGACTGGGTCATGGTGACAGTCACGATCATGGCGATATGGGGCGGTCTGGGAAACTATATGCTGTATTTTACCACCGGGATGAACGGTCTGTCAGAGGATGTGTATGAGTCGGCAAAGATCGACGGGGCAAACGGTGTGCAGACCTTTTTCAGGATCACGCTGCCCATGCTCTCACCGGTATTGAAAGTCGTGCTGATGCTTGCGATCACGAGTGCGTTCAAGGACTATGAGGCGATCATGGTGCTGTCAAAAGGAGGTCCGGGCAACCGTTCCATGGTCATGTTCCTGTACATATACAATCTGATATTTGGCTCCACAGACTCGACGAGCCAGGCTCAGATCGGCTACGGTGCGCTGCTCAGTATCATGGCGGCACTGATCGTGGGTACGGTGACGATCATTTACAATATAGTGGCGAAAAAACTGGATGATGTAGTGTAGGAGGTGATATAGATGGAAAAAGGGCATGCTGTATATTCGACACAGACAAAAATACTGAGAGGTCTGATCTGGGTGCTCATGTTGTTCATGGCGGTACTGATGATCTTTCCGGTACTATATATTGTATTTGGATCCTTCAAGGGCAACTCTGAGCTTCTGGTGGGGGGAACCAACATCCTGCCGAAAAAGTGGGTGTTTTCAAACTATTCAAACGCGTGGAAGCAGGCAAATTTTGCCAGATACACGATCAACAGTATCTTCCTGGCACTGGGGGTTATGATCGTGTCCCTGCTCAACTCTACCATGGCGGGGTATGTATTTTCCAGGAGGAAATTTAAGGGAAAAGAGATCTTATATGGCATTTTCGTCATGTTCATGTTTATCAATGTCGGTTCTGTGTCACTGAGACCGCTGTTTGAGCTGTCTGTCAAATTACATATGAATAAGAGCCTCATCAGCGTGATCCTGATCTCGGCGGGCGGCGGCCAGGCGACCTATCTGTTTCTGAGCCGCGGTTTTGTGAACGCGCTCCCGATGGAGCTGGACGAGGCGGCAAAGATCGACGGGTGCACATTTTTCCAGATCTACCGGCTGGTGATCCTGCCGCTATTGAAGCCGGTGATGGCGACGATCGCGCTGCTCTCCTTCAGACAGGGCTGGAATGAGTATATCCTTCCGCTGGTATTTACGATGACAAATGAAAATCTGCGACCGCTTACCGTGGGCGTGAATATGCTGAAAAATGCGGGGGACGGCGCGGCGGCGTGGGATATCATGTTTGCCGGCGCCAGCATCGCGATCATCCCGATGCTCGTGATCTACTGCATCTTTAGCCGCAACTTTATGAGCGGCATGACGGCGGGAGCCGTAAAAGGATAACAGCGGGAAACAACAGCACAGCGCAGTGTGCGGAAATGAGGAATACGATGCAGAGATGGAAACTGGGAATTGACGGGTATGTGATGCAGTACATGATCGCAGGACCTGTGACATGGGAGTACGCTTCCGATACCAGGGCTGCAGAGCAGCTTGCCCTGGAGGCGAAGCTGCGGGCGGAGATCGTCACGCCGAAGGCAAAAGAGATAAAACCCCGGATCCGGATGGGGGACAGGGAAGAGCACGGCGCGCCGTGGACGGTCTATGCAGCCTGCGGCAACTGCTTTATTGATGTGTCTTTCTTCTACTCGACTTTGCAGAAGATCCGTCTGGCTGCGGCGACGGTACTGCACACCTCGGGGGAGGAGCGGGTTGCCGTCAGGATATGGACATATATGGCGGTGGGCATCTATCTGAACGGAGTGCTTGTGGGCGAGGTGAAAAGACCGGTATACAAGCCTGTCCAGTATCTGGATGTGGAGCTGTACCTGAAAGAGGGAAACAATCTTTTGTATTTTGACTGTGAAAACCTGGGAGTGCGGGACACCAGGAATATGCTGGCAGTACAGGTCAGGGAGAATCCGGAAGCAGTCGAAGTCGCCCTGCCCGACGAGGAATTTCAGGATCGTGTCTATGAGGAGGTGGGATTTCTCTCAAACCTGCGGCTCAAGGACGGAAAGGTGCTGTTTTCCGGACGGGTGCCCGGAGGATTCTCGTATTGCAGCCACAGGGTCAGTCCGGACTATGAGGTGATGTGTGAGGAGCCTGTGTGGCAGCAGGCAGGAGAGGGAGACATGATCGAGATCCCGGATGAGATCTCGCGCGTGACGATGCGCGTCGAGGGAGAGGGATATGAGCTGTCAAGGACGCTGGAATTTGCCGGGCGCTGCAGACCTGTTTACAGAGACCAGGCGCTGTCCCGGGAAGCAAATTTCAGGGCAGTCATGGAGCGGATCGCCTCTGTGGGCAGCCTGAACCGCGGCAAATTTGGCTTTGCCATATCGAATATCCTGGCAAGAAAATATCTGGGAAGGGAGTGCGCCGAGGACAGAGACAGACTTCTGGGAGATCTGGAGCTGATCCACAGGCGGGTGGACTGTTCGGACTTCCTGCTCTGCGGGCTGCTCCGCTATATGCACCACTATGAGCTGGATCAGGAGCTGGCAGAGCGGGTGCGGGAGGTCCTGCTGGATTACCGCTACTGGATGGATATGGATGGGGCGGATGCCATGTGCTTCTGGAGCGAGAACCATGCGCTGATGTTCTATGCCTCAGCCATGGATGCGGGCAGTCTTTACCCGGAGGATTATTTTCCGAGAGCCGGCATGAAAGGGCGGGAACTTTCCCTCTATGGGAAACGGAAAGTGCTGGAATGGCTGGCGGATGTCGAGAGCAGGGGTTTTGAGGAATTTCTGAGCACGGTGTATATGTGTGTAACGCTCGCGGCGCTGTTGAATGTGGTGGATTTTGCGGAAGCGGATATTTCCCGCAGGGCAAGGGCACTGACGGATCGACTGGTACGGGAATTGTGCCTGCAGACTTTTCATGGCAGTGTCATCACGCCGATGGGACGGGTGTACGGGGAAGTGCTCCGTCCCTTTGACCAGGGGGCGCAGTCCGTCATCCATCTCCTGGATCCCAGGACGCCGGATGTCTACGGGGAAGGGTGGCTGGCATTTCTGACAAACAGCACCTATCGCTTTCCGGACGGGCTGACGGAGCTGATGGAGAAGGATGCGGAATGTACCTACACATCGGGAAATGCCCTGATCGCGCTGGAGAAAAACAGGGATTACTGTCTGACCTCCGTGCAGTCGCCGCGCGAGGATGGCTTTGAGCGGTGGCCGAATATCCGGGAAAAGGAGGGAGGCGACAGGGCGTCCCATGCCTACACGCGCTCTTTGAATGAGTGCTTTCACGGTACCACTTACTTTCAGCCGGGGGTGTACGGATATCAGCAGCATATGTGGTATGGGGCCCTGTCACCGGAGGCGGTGGTGTTTGTGAACCATCCGGGGACTTACGCGGAGCACTCCGGCATGAGGCCGGGATACTGGTATGGCAATGGGGTGATGCCGGCTCTGAAACAGGTTCATGGTATGCTGGGGGCAGTGTATGACATTCCGGACAGCCATCCGATCCGGTTCACACATGTATACTGCCCGGTCGACCGGTTTGACGAGTATATAGCGGATCCCCACTGGCTGATATTGAGAAAGGATCAGGGATATCTGGCGCTGTGGAGCAGCGGGGAGCTGCAGCCTTACAGCGATGTGATCTTTGACTGTGAGTTTCGTGTGTATGAGAGCAGCGCTGCCTATCTGTGTGTCTGCAGAGGAGGACAGGACTATGACAGCCTGGCAGATTTTGCAGCAGATGTCAGGGATTTGTGCCCGGTGTATGACCGTGAGCGGAAAAGGCTCTCCGCGGGGAGCGACTATGCGCTTGTGTACCGCGCCGGGGAGGACAGGACGCAGTATGTGGATTAGGAACTGTTTAGAATGTTGAAGGATGGAGGAGAATATGGTCTTGACAAGAAAAAAGGAGATCGCGGCGATCAGTACGCCCCTGGTTTTTCCCGGATCAGATAACAGCGTGTGGCAGAGCCTTTCCGCCTTTTGTTATGAAGGCATGCACTATCTGACTGTAGCGGGTCCGGATGGCAGGAGGGTCAGCACAAGCAGGGATCTGAGGCGCTGGCAGGAATTGAGGCCGCTCTCGGAGGAGGAGCTGTCCGGGCTTGATAGCGCGAAAGGGGAACAGATATCGCCAGTATGTTCGATCGTATGGGATGAAGAGCTGGATCTGTATGTAAAATATGAGCTGGAGGCGCCTGGCGGACGGATCTGTCTGGCGGTCAGCCGTGACCGGAAACACTGGCAGAACTTTGAGCGGGATCGGGCGACAGCGCCGGAACGGGGCGTTGTGTATGACGGAGATTATTACAGGGCGCTGCCCTTTGGGGAATATATTTATCAGGAGAACCTGCCGTCAGGTGTTCCTGTGTTTGATATACGGGACTACGGGGCTGTCGCGGACGGAGCGACCTTATGCACGGAGTCTTTTATGGCGGCCGCGGAGGCGGCGAGGGATGCGGGGGGCGGCATCGTGCTGGTCACAGGGGGACATTACTGTGTGGGGTCTGTCCGGGTCTATGACAATACGACATTGTGGATTTCCATGGATTCTGCGCTGTGTGCATCCAAAAACCTCTCCAATTATGACGATGCGCTCCTGACCTGCATGGATGCCCGAAACGTGAGCATCCGGGGAGGCGGGAAGATCATCGGAAACGGTGAGTATTTTGCTTATCTGCCTCTGAAGCGGCCATTGCTTGAGCCGCTTGAAAAGACCAAGCTGCCGCCCAGGCTGTTTGATCCGATGGGGTATCCGGTTGATACGATCCGCTATGCGTACCGCTCCAGGATCCGCTATGCGGAGGATAAGTATGCGGAGGGGTTGCGCCCGATCGAGCGGCCTATGTACACGGTTTGGATCTGCGGCTGCGAGGAGGTGACGGTCGAGAACATCGTCATTGAGGGCGCGCTGGACTGGACGCTGGTGCTGGACTGTAGCCGGAAGGTGCAGATCCGGGATCTGGTGATCAACGGAAACCGCCATGTGGCAAACACGGACGGCATCGATATCATGGGGTGCAGTCATGTCGGGATCGGGCACTGCTTTATTTCCTGTGCGGATGACGGGATCTGCATCAAGTCCCCCAGAAGGCGGGAGCATGACGGGATCGATATAAAGGGCTGTCAGACGAAAATGAGGGGGACGAGGGATATCAGGATCAGCGACTGCACGGTGGTGTCCGTGATGAACGCCTTCAAAATAGGAACGGAGACATACTTTGACATCGAGGATGTCACGCTGGAGCGCTGCAGGTTCATGATGCCCGATATTTTCCCGGGAACGGTGTCCGGGATCTCGATAGAATCCGCGGACGGAAGCCATGTGCGGAATATAGAGATCCGCGATGTCGAGATGGATCGGGTGTGCTGTCCGCTGTTCATCTGCCTGAATAAGAGAAACAAATATGGTTCCGGCGATGACAGGGAGCACAGGACGCACGGTGCGATCGAGCATGTCACGATCGAGCGGATCAATGCGCAGGAGGTTGAAGTTCCGGGGATCATCACCGGTTTTCGGGACATGGGAGAAGACAGCATATCCGAAGGCAGGGTGAAGGATATCCACATTCGGGAATTGTGCGCGGTGTACCGGGACAACCAGGAAGAGCTGCACCCGGAGCAGACAGTGTATGAGAATGTGCGGGATTACCCGGAGAACAATGCTTTTGGGGATGTGCCCGCATACGGACTGTACATCCGCCATGGGGACAATGTGACAGTCGAGGACTGCCATATCGTTCCCAGGAGCATGAATCAGAGGGAATGCATCGTGTGGGAAGATTGTTTTCAGGAAATTTGAATAAGGAGGTTTCATATGTTTGTATACAGCGAAGCGTGCGGTGTTACGGGTTGTGAACCGGGCGTCACCAGGAAAGTGATGGGGTATAACGATGCCATGATGATGTGCGAGATCACCTTTGAGACAGGGGCAAAGGGCAATGTGCACAAGCACCCGCATACCCAGGTTACGTATATTGCGGAGGGAAAGTTTGCGTTTACAATCGGGGAGGAGACAGGCGAGGTCTCGAAAGGGGACTGTGTGCTGATACCGCCGGATACGCTCCACGGAACGGTGTGCCTGGAGGCGGGGAAGCTGGTGGATGTGTTCTCGCCGAAAAGGGAAGACTTTTTGAATTGAAATATGGAAAGGCATGGTTCATTTTATGAAAGAGTATATTTGCAATAAGATCGCGCCGAGGATCCGGGGAGATGGCGGATGGGTGGAATTTGTTTCTTATGAGGATGGACAGCTTGAGCTGGTCTTCAGGGGGGAGTGCTCGAAATGCATCATTCTGGACAGGTGTCTTGACTGGATCTGCCAGGAGGTAAAGCGGGACTTGGATGAGGACATCACCATTAAGCCCCTGCGCGTCAAGCCCTTTTTCTGGGATAACTAAGGGAGGAAGATTATGGCTTTTGTAGAAGTGGTCAGAAGAAGTATGAGACCGGAGGAGTGGACGGATCTGCGGTATGCGTGGATAAAGAGGAGCCTGGTCAGCAGACAGCATGAGATCACGGATCTCGAGATCAGGGATGCCGTGCAGACCGGGGAAAACGAATATGAGTATCTGTCGGATTACCGTTCCCTGCGGAAGGGAGAGATGTATTTCACCCCGGACGGGACGGTTTTTATCAGAGGAACGGCGACGATCCCCGAGGATTTCCGGGGAGGACCGGTCTGGTTTACACTCCACACGGCGGCGGAGATGATGGTAAAGATCAACGGCAGGTATGCCGGCGGCATTGACCCGAACAGGGACCGGATCCGGCTCGATCCATGGCTGGAAGAGGGAAAATGGACGTTTACGATCGAGATCGAAGGGTACAACCGTTCCAAGCCGGATGATGAGAGAAATCCGGATTCGATGCACTTGAGAGGATGCAGGCAGATCTTTGACGGGGCGTATGTGGCGCTGATAAACGAGGATCTGCAGGATCTGTATTATGACCTGACCCTGCTGCTCGACATTGCGAAATCTTCTCATTTTGACGAGGATTACCGTCAATTTCTCAACAGAGAGCTGGATCAGGCTCTGAACAGGATCGACTTTGACACTTTTGAGGGAGCAGGGGAAGCCGTACAGTACATAGAGGAGCATATATACCAGAATCAGGATTTCCACTCGAGCGGCAATGTCGCGCTCGTCGGGCATTCGCATCTGGACATCGCCTATTACTGGAGACGGATCCATGTGGTACAGAAAAATGCGAGGACGATACTGATCCAGATGCGCCTGATGGACCAGTCCCCGGAATTCAGATATGCGCACACCCAGCCGTACACCTATGAGCTGCTGGAGAAGTATTATCCGGAACTCTTCGCGGAATTAAGAGAAAAAATAAAGAAGGGACAGTTTGAGCCCGTGGGCGCCATGTACGTGGAGCCGGACTGCAATATACCGTGTGCGGAGAGCCTGATCCGCCAGTGTCTGTACGGACAGCACTATTACAGGAAGACCTTTGGCATCACAGTGGACAACGCCTGGCTGCCGGACGTGTTCGGGAACAGCTGGATCCTTCCACAGATATTGAAGAAATCGGGCGTGGATTATTTTGTCTCCAACAAGATGTCCACCTGGAACGACACGAACAGGTTCCCACATAACAATTTCCTCTGGAAGGGGATCGACGGAAGCCAGGTGTATGCCTGCGTGCCGCCGACGCACTTCATCACATGGAATATGCCCAGCCAGATCCAGGAGAACTGGGATGCCTATCAGGACAAGGAGACGGGCGGCCAGACATTGTCCATGTTTGGCTATGGAGACGGCGGAAGCGGTGTCACGGAGGAGATGCTGGAGCTGATGAAGCGGTTTGACAAGCTGAGCATCATGCCGAGGACGGAGCATATGCGGGCGGATGAATTTCTCCACCGCAATTTAAAAGACAACAGACAGCTGGAGACGTGGGACGGGGAGCTCTACCTGGAAATGCACAGGGGGACGTTCACGACCAAGTCCGACCTGAAAGCTGCCAACCGCCGTCTGGAGTTCAAACTGCGGAATGCGGAACTTCTGTGGACGCTGCGGATGCGGGAAGGAAGGGAGTACCCCAAAGAGGAGTTGAGGGACTGCTGCAAAAAGTTTCTGCTGAACCAGTTTCATGACATTCTGCCGGGAAGCCATATCAACCCTGTCTATCAGGATGCGATGCAGGACTATGGAGAGCTGGAGAGCCGCCTGGACGCGCTGTTGGACGAGGGCGGGGAGCGCTTTTTCAACACGCTGAACCAGAGACGGGGGGAAACAGCCTTCATTCCGTGGGCGGAAGGCCCTGTGACAAGGAAGGGTGTCCGTGGTTACTATACAAATCCGGAGATGGATGCCCTTTCCGGCAAAACGCTCTGCTGGGACGGCGATACCGATCCTTCGTGGCTTCACATGGAAGGACTGCGCGTGGAAACGCCGGTGTACAGGATCCGTTTTGGCGCAGACGGCTCTATAGAAAGCCTGTTCGACAAGCGGATGGACAGAGAGTGGACCGACGGAAACTTCAATAAGCTGCATCTGTATCAGGACACGCCGGGCATGTACGATGCGTGGGATATTCTGCCCAATTACAAGGATGTGGAGTACGCCTTTGCTGTGGAGGAAGGGCTTCACTTTACCTACGGGGACGGGCAGGTGGCGGAGTTCACAGCCCGCCTGAGGACGCCGAAGGAAAAGAGCGCATGGCAGATGATCATCCGTCTGTTCAGGGACTCCCCTGCGATCGAGGTGGAGCATATCGTGGACTGGGATGAGAAACACCGGATGGTGAAAGCGGAATTTGCCTGCAATGTTCTGTCCAGGGAGCTGGTGTGCGATACGAGCGCCGGCTATATCAAGCGGGAGAATCACAGGAATACG
Organism: uncultured Lachnospiraceae bacterium; assembly: GCA_910585765.1. Taxonomy (GTDB): domain Bacteria; phylum Bacillota; class Clostridia; order Lachnospirales; family Lachnospiraceae; genus COE1. Next base: position 15,057 of record CAJUES010000051.1, read on the forward strand.
AGCTGGCAGAAAGCGCGGTTTGAAGTGTGTCATCACAAGTGGTGCGATTTTGCCGAGAAGAGCGGCGGCATCGCGATCATCAACGAGGGCAAGTACGGTCTGGGCGTGGAGGAGAAGGGCATGTCCCTGAGCCTGATCCGCTCGAATATCCGCCCTGATATCATGTCTGATATCGGTCATCATGATTTCTGCTATGTGATCCTGCCGCACAGAGGCGATGCAGTGGAAGCCGGGATCAACCGCAAGGCGTATTCCTATAATGTTCCGCTGGTGAGGACTGCCGTCGAAAGCCCGGATCTTGATTTCGGGCCGCTGTATCTGCAGGCGGCAAAGCTGTCCGAGAACGGGAAATACGTGGTGTTCCGTCTGAGTGAACAGGACGGGCAAAGAGGCACTGTGAAACTGCCGCTGAAAGGATATCTGATGAATATGCTGGAGGATGTGGAAGGGGAGGAAGCGATGGAGCGCATATCCTACAAACCCTTTGAGATCCTGACGGTCGGAGTCCCGGTGGAGGGGTATCTGAGACGATAGGAAATGCAAAAGTATCATAAAACCGGGCAATGGTGACATCGGCCGTGTTCTGGGAGACGTCCCGGATGCGGTCGGCGGCTTCCGCCATGGCGCTGTCGAGCTGCTGCATCTCCTGCGCGAGGCTTCCATGCTGGCTACCCTGGGCGATCCGCTCGACGGACTGGTGTCTCATCGATGTCCCCTGCAATACCGTTGAGCCGGTCGGGGTTCTCTAAAATTTTCATTGTGATCTGTGGGATATTGCTGTATAATATAATGTGAGATGTATAATGCACATTGTATATATCTATCCAGGGAGGTGTGAGGATGAACAATGCGCAAGGATGGGATGAGCAGCAGGACGCGGACAGAAGGCGTAGAGTGTGGATCCTGGTATGTCTGCTGCTGGCGTTGGGATTGGCGTGCGGCATCTTCTTTTTGAAAAATACAAAATCTGCAGATGAACATTGGAAAGAAGATATTTTTTCTAATGATGGAACAGACATGATAGATCATATGCTGCTGACAGGCGAGTATGCAAAACCAGAGGAGAATGAGCTATTTCGGCAGTTTTATGAAAAGACCGGTATAGCCGCAGGGATAGCGGACGGCAGTACGGCGGTTGCACAGGAAGGGCTTGCGTTTGCGCTGTCCTGTGCAAAGGATGAGGGAGTCATTAATACGGACGCAGTGAGGATGCGATGTGCGGCAGATCTGGACGCGAACGCCATGGCTGTTTTAAATGAGGGCTGCGTGGTCAGGATACTTGCAGAGGAGAATGGTTTTTACCAGATAGCGATTGCGATCACAATGCAGGATCGGGATGTGGATGTGACGGGGTATGTGAAAAAAGAGTCGGTGCGTCTGCATAAATAATGGATACAGTATGATCTGCACAAAAGATAACGAAACAGGAGGCGGTTCATGTATACATATGGATATTTGTTTTACATACCAGTCAATTTGATGCTTATACTCGTTTTTGGGATCAAAGGAATCCTTCAAGAGAGAAAAAAGGGATATTATTTCTTTGTGTTCATTTTGGGGATCTACCTGAATTTTCTGATCGACAAGGCATTTTTCCCGATCTTTACGGATGGCGCTGCGTATTATACATCGCTTGCGGATCATGTGAATCTGGATGTGACCAGCCTGTTTGGCTATACACTTTATCAGATCATCGGTAATCTGGCGTTGACATTTCCGATGGGTATCCTTCTGGCATTTGTCATGGATTGCAGAAACAGTGTCAGAACAGGCTGTTCGGTGCTGCTCTCTGTACTGATCGAGTTTGTGCAGTTACTGATGATCATTTCGCTTCATTTGACCGATGTCTGTTTTGATGTGAATGATATTCTGTTGAATACTGCAGGGTGCCTGTGCGGAAATGCCGTATTTTATATATTCTGCAGGATGGATGCCCGTATGCAGGGACAAAGATGCAGTGATACAGTGATCGGGTACTTTCATCAGGTGTGCAGGAAGTGTGCAGGTGTCAGCTTAACAAAACCTTACTGATTTTCAGATGTGAATTCTGAATATTGGTAAGGTTTTTAATGTTCATTTTTCAGAAAGCAAGACTAAAGAAAATCCGATGAGAGCATTTGCCGGAGAAAGTAAGGCAAGGAGCACAAGCCCTGTCCGAACAGCAATATTTTGATTTCATACAGTGGAGACAGTTGTCAAAGGAGCATTGAAATGGAAGAATGATCATGATAGAATGTATAAAAGTGTCCAATGTACACTACGGATTTAAAAATCAGAGGGGATGAATTATATTGGTGTTGCATGTAAAAATCAGAAATTTTGGCAGGGTGGAGTCTGCGGATATAACATTAAATGATCTGATTGTTTTTGTTGGGAACAACAATAGTGGCAAAACAATGATCATGCAGTTAATTTATGGAATCAGGAAAGAATTGGAAAATTTTTTACCACCGGTTTGCGGAATAAAGCAGTCTGAGTTAAATGGGCAGCTTCTAATTCGGTGTGATCAGGGCTGGTATAAGGAAGTAGAGTTAAAGATAAACAAATATCTGGATGAAAATAAGTCGCGGATTATTATGGATATTTTTGGTGTTTCGATTTTTGTCGGACAGATAGAGGTGGAATTGGAGAGTGATGAAGCCGAATATTTTGTGAGTAGCATCTCTGGGTATCGAAACATAGATGCATTAGGACAGGAAAAAGGAATTAACATTGATATTCTGCAGTATAAAAATGGAGAAAATGCGAAGTCCTTTGCAAATCAGGTCTCTGTTTTGGATTACCCGGATGGTGCGGTGATGAAGGCATTAAAAATTGTTTGGAGAATCATTTTGTGCGGAAAAAATACGATGGATTCGGGACAACTTTTTTTGCCGGCATCACGTTCCGGACTGCAGTTATTGTACAAATATTATTTTGCGGGCGAGGCTGCGGGCAGCTTGGTAACGCCGGTAAAAGAGTTTCTGCGCTTTCTTCAGCTTTATGCCGAGGACAGTCAGTTGAATGAAGCAAGAAGTGTTTTATTGGAGTTTGGTGAGAAATATCTTTTATATGGAAAGGTAATTCAACGGGGAGATGAGACGTTTTATGTTGACTCGCAGGAGAGCAGGGAGATCCCACTGCATATTGCATCTTCTATGATTCATGAGCTGACGCCTTTTGTGAAAGCGCTGAATGCGACACAGCGTATAGACTGGTTATACTGTGATGAAGTGGAGAACAGCCTCCATCCACTGCTCCAGAGGGAGATGGCACGATGGCTGATCCGGATGGTGAATGCGGGAATGCATGTGATAATAAGCTCACACAGTGATACAATGGCGAGTCGGCTAAACAATTTGTTCATGCTTACGCAGTCATATAGGAAAAATGCCGATTATAAAATATTGTCGGAACTGGAGCTGGTAGATGCTGATTTGTTGCGTCCAGATGTTGCGGTGTGCGTATACGAATTTAGAAATGTGAAGCCGGGTAAAACGATAGTTGAAAAACTGGAATTTATAAGTTATCCATTGATGGGATATGATTTTCAGCTTTTTGGTAGAAATCTTGACAAGCTTTATGATGAAGCAGATAGAATTACGAGATAAGGAACAGCCATAGATATAGATTAGTTACGGAGGCTAAAATGACAATAAAAGCGCGAAGGTTAAAAGAGTGCGAGATGCCGGGAAGGACGGAATTGTACGAAGTGGCTAATTCCCGTGAGATTGTGACAGAGGAAAAGCAGAGCGATGGAAGCCTGGATCAGGTGATCTTAAAATACGTTGTGGAAGAAGGAGATGTGGGATATTTTGCAAAGGAATATAGTCCTCATAACATACAAAAAACAGGGGCGAAGGTCATCGATATTACAGCGGTAATGCTATGTCATAAAAAGAAGTGCATCAGGTGGCATTTATATGATATTAAGGATGCACTGGCAGGGGAAAATACAGTGGTTAAGCTTTATGATCAGTGGAATGCAGGATTACAATATCTGTATAATAATATTTTGAAAACAACACCTGAATATAAGATGATGTCGGATTTAGGGGTAGTTACAAGGTGTTATGATAAAGAGAGAATGGAACGTCTCAGAAATCAATACAAGGAACTTTGCGAGGAGGTCGAAAATTATTCACAGAGAATGACACTGGCACAGCGGAAAAAGCGAATCAATATTTCAAAGTACCGGGGAATACTTATGGCTGTCGAGGCAATTTTGGACGGGAGGTTTCGGGCGGAAAGCGGAAATAATACATATGAAATTCATATTAAGCAAATGCAGTGTGAAACTGGACAAATTTATAAAGCGGAAATTTCTGTGTAAGAGAGGAATTATATAATGCGGAATATATTAAATGTGAAATTTGAAAAGTTTATTGAAGATTTTAATTTGCAGGATGGGTCAAAAGATGCAAACTGGAAAAGGTTTGTTAATTATCATTTTTTTTCGCAATTTCAGCCTGGGCGTCTTGATACGGACGCTGATTTACTGGATCAGATATGCGTTGAGGTTTCCTGGTATTCACAGATACACGGAGTCCTTTTTCTGTTGAATGACCAGATACTCAGTGAGGTGCAGGATATAGATGATATTTTGCAGCGGGATCAGAAGGGATTGTTGGAATTGTACTTTCTGACACATGGCAACATGGACCGTTTTGTGGAGCAGTTGGAGAGGTTGTTTCATACACTGGATGTTATAGAAAAAAAAGAGGGGTGGCTTAAACTCCTGGCGTATGCGATGTCGAAGGAAACTGTCCTGAGATGGAAAGACAACCCGGTTCTTAAGATAGTATCATATCAAAATATGGATAAAAAAGGCAAATTAGGCTTTAGTGATCGTTTCAGCCAAAGTTTTTCGAATATAGACTATATCAGGATTGATGAAAAGCGTCTGCAGAAGATCATTAATTCTAATGAGAACAGTTATCAGGCCGAAGTGGAGTGCAAATCGGCGTTGTTAATACCCAGTGAGGGAAAGAAGTTAGGGAACGCATATATTTTGTGCATGTCTGCGCAGGAGCTGATAAAATTGATGACAACTTCAGATGGATTGCTACGGCGCAATATGTTTGAGGACAATGTGAGGGATTCGCAGGGATTTTCAACTGTAAATCAGGAAATACTGTCAACATTGAAAACATATCCAGAGCGTTTTGTTTTGTTTAATAATGGGATTACGATTGTCTGCCGAAGTGTTAAAATTGAAAATGGAAGATATGTGTTGGAAAACCCTCAGATTGTGAATGGCTGTCAGACATGTAACATGATCTATCAGGCGTACAGCGGTGGTATGGATTTTGAGGGAGTTCAGATCATTGCGAAAATTATAGGAACGGATATGGTAGATGTGACACAAGGAATTGTAAGGGGTGCGAACAGGCAGAATATCGTTTATGAGGAAGCATTTGAAACAATCCGGGAGTTTCATAAAAATATTGAGAAGTATTTTGAGATTAATCAGGTGAATGGATACCAGAAAATATATTATGAGAGACGATCTAAACAGTATGCGGCATTTTCGCAGATTAAGCCGTATCAGAAAATCAGTTTTCGCGGGCTGATCCAAAGTATGGTCGCATTGTTCCTGAATCATGTGGAAGATAGTCATAAGCATGAATACACATTGCTAAAAGACTATAAAGATATTCTATTTGTTGATACACATTCCTGCCAGCCATATTATTTGGCAGCTTTTTTTTATCTGAATGTAGATGTGCTTTTCAGAAGTAAAAAATTGCCAAAGGAGTTAAGCAGTTACAAAATGCATATTATGTTACTGATCAAAGAAATGAAAGGTGGTGTTTCACCAGATTTGTCATCAGATGATATTGATCAATACTGCGAGCGAGTATTGAAAGTTTTGGAAAATAAACGATTAGAGCAATATGCATTAGAGGCATGCAGGAAATTTGAGGAAATAAGAGCAAAGTGGATCGCCTTAAAAGGGGAACAATATAAATATGGTATTAAGGATAGTGCGGATTTTAGGGGATTTCTTATTAAGGAAATTCATGGCATATCAGAACATCATGATGCGGAAAAATTGTATACGGGATATGTAATGAACATAGATCTGGACAAACACAATACTCTTTTTGGTTTTATTGAGCATACGCCTAATAATATTTTTTTTCATGAATTTGATAATCCCGCTATTGATCGTTCGTATATTGGAAAAAGGGTCTGTTATAAGATTGTACGCAGTGATGGTCAGGAAAGGGCTGTTAACGTGCGGCTTATTTAGCGGGCGGCGGGGGAGTTTCTGGAGAATCGGGATTATGACCTGATCGTGCTTGACGTGAACTTGCCTGACGGGAGCGGTTTTGATCTCTGTAGGGAGATCAGGGGGTGCCGGCCGGATACTGCCGTGATCTTTCTGACTGCAAATGATATGGAGAGCGATATGCTCAGGGGTTATGAGCTGGGGGCGGACGACTATGTGACAAAGCCGTTTCATATGAGTGTCTTTCAGAAGAAACTGGCGGCGCTGCTGAACCGGATCGTCAGACAGACCGGCGGGGACTGTTACGATGACGGTATCTTGTCTGTCAATTTCTCTGGGATGACCGCGGAACTTGCAGGGGATCCGTTGGCGCTCACGCCGCTGGAATACCGCCTCCTGAAGATCTGGACAAAAAATCCGCAGGTGGTCCTGACACGGCAGATCCTGCTCGAAAAGCTGTGGGATATCGATGAGAATTTTGTCGACGAACATGCCCTGACTGTCGCGGTGAGCAGGGTGCGCAATAAGATCGAGGCAGGCGGGCAGACACGGACAAGGGGATCGCGGAGGTTCATCACGGGACAGTATTCAGGTGCTTTTACAGGGGGGTAATTTGTACGATTCTTTGTGACATTTCTGTGAGGTTTGGTTGTTATCATCATATCATCAAATGTTTTTCATGAGTATTTTGCAGACAACGGATCTCAGAAAATATTACGGTGCGGAGCCGAATGTCACGAAGGCGCTGGACGGCGTGACGCTCTCCGTCGAGGAAGGGGAATTCGTCGCGATCGTCGGAACTTCCGGCAGCGGCAAGTCCACGCTGCTGAACATGATGGGCGGTCTTGACGTGCCGACCGCCGGCAGCGTCAGGGTAAAGGGCAGGGAGCTGGCGAAGCTGAGCGAAGAGCAGCTTACCATTTTCCGCAGGCGCAGCATCGGCTTTGTCTTTCAGAATTATAATCTTGTCCCTGTGCTGAATGTTTACGAGAATATCGTCCTGCCCATAGAGCTGGACGGCGGTATGGCGGATCGGCAGTTCATGGACGAGGTCGTGCGCATGCTGGCACTGGAGGATAAGCTGTACAGTATGCCGAATAATCTGTCCGGCGGACAGCAGCAGGAACTGACATTCTGCGCCCCGGGGTGAATGAGATCACCACCACGGATCTGGCGCTGAAGGCTTTGGGAGTAGAGCCCGCGATCGGTGCGTCGGTTCCCGTGAAATTTGAGATACGCGGACAGACATATCACTATGATATGGTGCTTTCCGGCTGGTGGGATGCCGGCAATGACACAGTCAGCCTGATGGTCGTGTCGGAGCAGTTTGTAGCGGAGAATCCTGGTCTGTTCCAGAACACATGGGCGGCGCATCGTGAGATGGCAGGTCTTACGTTTTCGGAGGTGGTGCTGAGAGACAAGGTGGATATCAGAGGCCAGTTAGAAGCGTTTGTGCGCTCAGTCGGCGGCGATCCCGGCAATATCAACGCGGACAATTTTATCCTCGTCAGTGAGAATCAGATGGCGCAGGGCATGACAACGATGGATAGCATCCTGTTCGCGGCGGCATCTGTGATGATGTTCGTGGTGTGCGGCTATCTGCTGATCTATAATATATTCGATATCTCCGTCATGCAGGAGGTGCGGCAGTATGGACTGCTCCGGATGATCGGAGCCTTCCCGCGGCAGATCAAAAATCTCGTAAAGCGACAGGCGTTCTGGATCACCCTGATCGGACTGCCCATCGGTCTGGCAGGCGGTTTCGCTGCCGATGAACTTTTTTGTGCCGAGCACAGATCGGCGGCACAGGTCTCGACTTCACCGCTGATCTTTGTCATCGCCTCGTTGTTTACGATCGTGACAGTGTATATCAGTACGCGCAAGCCCGTGAAAAAGGCGGCAAAAGTATCACCGCCGGAGGCTGTGCGCTACACGGAACAGGAAGCGTGCAGAAAACGGTCGGCAAGCCGCACACAGGGAGCGAAGCTGTCCCGCATGGCTTTTTCCAACTTCGGGCGCAACAGACGGCGTGCTGCATTTATCATGGCCTCCATGCTGCTGTGCCTTGTCCTGGTCAACACAGTGGGGATCATCGTACAGAGCATGGACGAGGAAAAATTTCTCAGCGCCAGCTCAAAGACGAATTACACGGTCTACAACTCGGCGCTGGCAAATGTCATGAAGGGGGTCAGGCATCACGCCGATGCACTGCCGGCATCGGTCGTCGATCTCATCAGCCGGCAGCCGGGCGTGGAGAATGGGAGAAGTCTTTACAGAAACACCCTCGACGATGACGGCGTGGCAGTAGATTATGGCTTTGAAGACCTTATTATTGAAGATGGATCATGGGAGAATGAGGATGGCAGGAGCTACAGGACTTATGACAGGTATCTGTTGTTTCCTGCACCTGATGCGGAGAATCTTCTTTATGGAAATATATATGGGGCTTCCTGGCAGTTTATCGAAGACCTGACGATCTTTGACGGCGAGAAGGATACGGCAGTGCTGCGGCAGAAGATGGCGACGGGAGACTATGTGATCCTTGGCTGTGATACGGACAGGGTGACCGGAAAGCCGGCAGAGACACCTTTAACCAGACAGCTTGGGACAGGGGACCTTGTTTCCTTCTATAAAAATGGGGAACTGCTTCGGACCTGTACGATCCTCGCACGGGCAAATGTCGTGGGCACGGAAAGAGAGATCCTCACTGCCAACATGACTGAGATGAATATCGGCGGCGATGCGCCGCGCCTGTACATGACTGATGAGATGTTCGGACAGCTCCGCCGCCTGATGGTCTATGAGGGGCTGTACTATGCCGCGGGAGCATATCTGATCGGCGGTGCGGCTGCTGCGGTCTTTGTGCTGACAGTGCTGAGAAATGCCCTGAATTCACCGTCTATGTGGTTCTTCTCCCTGCGCTTTACGCTGGCGCTGGCCGTGGCGGCGGTCTATCTGCTCCTGGCATCGGTGATCCCTGTGGTCGCACTGCATTGCTGTAATAAGGGGACGGTGGTCGAGCGGCTGGGGGTTAGGATACTGTCATACATTGCTGTCGGGTAAAAGAGGATTTCATTTAATTGAACTTCCCTAACCCGGATAAACCGGAAAAGCTTTTGCATTTCCTCCAGTTTTTAAGTATAA
>CAJUES010000052.1 GCA_910585765.1 uncultured Lachnospiraceae bacterium
TAAACAAAGGATTTCAGCCGTTTATTATTTTGTCAAGTGTTTAAAACGGGATATATATTAGCACTGTTGCGGGAGGTTGTCAATGTATTTTTGCCTGATTTTTACCGGATCTCGAACAAAAGAGAAAATGATGTCCCTTTCGCACAGACGATCTTGATCTGGTTTTTTCCTTTTTTCAGCGCGAGGTCGATCGTATGTTCAAAATCCGACTCCGACGATTCAGGATCGTTCACCGCCGCACTGTCCTGCTCCACCAGTGTCGTGACATTGTTGTCAGGAGTGATCAGGATCAGCTTTGCCTTTCCCTTTGTCACTTGAAATGTATATTGCATCTGCCGGCTTATGTCCGCGTCTGCCGTGTATTTCCAGATGACGTCTGCGCCTGTCATTTTGCCGCAGGTCACAGTGATGACGCCATCCTGTGTGCTATGCCTGTAACGTACTTTGTTGGCGCCGTCAAACCTGGTGAGCAGATCCGGATTGTCATAAAAACTTGCCGGCAGAAAGGTCGTTATCATAAAAACACCGTCAGAGATCACGCAGCTGCTCCGCCAGTGATCTCGTCGTCTTTTTGCGGGTGATCTCGACAAGCCCCAGCGCAGTCATGTCGACGATGTTTGTCTGGATATGATCCTTTTTGGCGAGGATCCTCAACTCCTGCAGCAGCGCCTCATCTTTCTGGCTGTCCTCCATATTGATGAAGTCGACCAGTATCATTCCCGTGAGATTGCGCAGCCGGATCTGGTACATGATCTCGCAGGCTGCCTCAAGGTTGATCTGATAGATATACGCTGCACTGTCTTTTTTGGAGATGTTCTTTCCGGAGTTGACGTCGACCACATACATTGCTTCCGTCTTTTCAATGATCAGATAGGCGCCGGATCGGAGCCAGACTTTCTTGGAGAGCAGTTCGTCCAGCTGTGTCTCCACACGGTAAAGCTTGTTCAGCGGGTAGGTTTCATCCTGATACAATGAAATGCCGGCGAGCTGTTCGGGCAGATAGACCGCCGCAAATTCCTTGATCTCGTCAAATATCTGTGCGTCATCTGTCACGATCCGCTCGAATACGATTCCCGCATCGCGCATGCTCGTCAGATAAGGCGGCGCGGCATGTGAGATGCGGCTGTAGCATGTCCTGTGGCTGCCATCCTGGATCAGTGTGGACATTTTGCTGCACAGGTATCGGATCTCGTCTGAGACGGGCTGCAGCTCGTCTTGAGATGTGTCCGTCGCGGCTGCGGCATCAAAATCAGTGTCCGCATCAGGAAGGATCGCTGCGGCATCGTGCAGGAGACTTGCCGCATTTGTCCGAATGACGACACCGTAGTCGATATCCTGCGGAATGACATTCCGCAGCCGTTCCCTCTCGGATCTGGAACACTTCTTGGAGACGCCCTTGTAGGTGTTGCCGCAGGAAATGACGCTGTATTTTCCTGCCAGAGACAGATTGGCGGTAAACACAGGTTCCTTCGTCCGCACGGCTTCCTTTTCGAGCTGTACCAGGATCTCATCTCCGGCCAGGATCCTGCCATCGAACCTGCGGTTTGTCAGGATGGGACTGTAGTCTGCGGGAATGGGCAGATAGCCCTTCTGGTCAGGCATATAATCTATAAATGCCGCGTTGAGCTGTCTTACCACATTTTTTACTTTGGCGACAAAGATATCTCCGATTGTGATATTGTCTGTATTTTTGGCAGAATGGACGAAGCTGATGGCATCCATTCTGTTTGTCCGGGCATCAAATACAAACGCCAGCACACCACTTCCGTATTTGGTTATGATATAGCGCATTCCGTTCATCAGTAATCGCTCCCCACAAATCCAAGCGGTTTTAGCTGCATGTCCGCCGGTGTACCGACATTGGTGTAAGTCTCTTCTCTCGTGACCAGCAGTCCGAATTCATCAAATGCCTGATGTTTATAGTCATACAGCGCTTTGACGACAAGGGCGGGTTTGATATTTCCTGCACTGCTCGCATCGACAGTCAAGCTCATGGTGCCGTTTTGCTCATCAAAACAGCACGCGTATATATAGGGCTTCATATTGAACGTCGACGTGCTCTTTTTCGTCTTTTTCGTCACGATGATCTCGTCTTGACCATAAAAGTCATCTATGACCGAACTGGTCAGAAAATCAGGCTGAAAGCCTTCGCGGAAAGCGATCGTATAGCCTGCCGCCGCGACACTTGCCATGGCATTTCCGGCGTTGTCGGGAAGAAGCCGCACCTCAAGGATTTTGATGCCGTCCACCATCTGGGCATTGAGCGAGTCGGCAAATTCCCCGGCGCTTGTCAGGGAATGGACTTCGATATCCATATATTCGCCGTTGCTCTCAAGCCCTACGCCGAGCGGGGCGGCAAAGGACATGATCTGGTGCGGGCTGAAACCTGTTGAGTAGGCAATGTCGATTCCTGCGCGGCGAATTGCCTTCTGGAAATAGCGCATGACATCCAAATGCCCGATAAATCGCAGTACGCCATGCTTGGAAAATTTTACTCTTAATCTCACAACAAACCTCCTTGCATCATAGGGCTTCTGCCGCACCGCCGCGTTTTGCGAAGCATATGCCGCATTGAAATCTTGCCGCGCCGCAGGCATTGCACTGCTGCTGACAGTTCGGCGTCACCTGCTCGTCGAGTGCGCGCAGCCATTCCCGCTTTAGAAACTCTTTTGAGACGCCGCAGTCGATGAAGTCCCACGGAAAGATTTCATCGAGACTGCGTTCCCGCGTCGTGTAAAAGTTTATGTCAATGCCGCATTCCGCAAACGTCTCCATCCATATATCGTGTCTGTAGTACTCGCCCCACGCGTCAAAGATACAGCCTTTCTGGTACGCCATCAGGATCGGTCTGCACAGGCGTCTGTCGCCGCGGGCGAGAATCCCCTCCATGACGCTGGCGTCGGCTTCATGCCAGTTGTATTTGATGCTCTTTTGATTCAGCTGTTCGGTGATCGCCTTTCTCGTCATGTACGCCCGCTCCAGAAACTGTTCCTTTGTGCACTGCGCAGCCCACTGGAACGGCGTAAAAGGCTTCGGGATAAAGAACGACGTGCTGGCGACGATCTGCACTTTTCCGTTTCGCTTTTCCTTTGGAACGGTCTCATAGAAGGTGACGGCGATCTTGTTGGAAAGTTCTGCTATTTCCCGGATATCCGCCTCTGTTTCCGTTGGCAGTCCGAGCATAAAATAAAGCTTTACCCTGTTCCAGCCACCCTCAAACGCCAGGGCAGCCCCCTTGAGTATCACTTCCTCGGTCAGCCCCTTGTTGATCACATTTCTCAGCCGCTGGCTCCCGGCCTCCGGTGCAAACGTCAGACTGCTTTTCCTGACATCCTGTACTTTTTCCATGACGTCGAGCGAGAAGGCGTCGATCCGAAGGGACGGGAGGGATATATTGACCTTTTTTTCCTGGCATTTACCGATCAGAAAGCTGACGAGTTCCTCGAGCCGCGAGTAGTCGCTTGAGCTCAGTGAACTCAGCGATATCTCGTCATATCCCGTGTTGTCAAGCATTTTCACAGCGTACTCTTTGAGCATCTCCACATCGCGCTCCCGCACCGGTCTGTACAGCTGACCCGCCTGGCAGAAACGGCATCCGCGGATGCAGCCCCTCTGGATCTCCAGAACGACCCTGTCCTGCGTACATTTGATAAAAGGCACGACAGGTTTCTCGGGATAGTAGGTATCTGATACATCGGTGACGATCTCTTTCACGATCGTCCTTGGTATATCAGGGCGTGTCGGTTCGAAGGATTTGATCGTGCCGTCGCTGTGGTAGCCTGGCTCATAAAAACGGGGCACATACATTCCGGGAAGCTTTGCCGCCTCCGCCAGAAAATCCTCTCTCGACGCGCCGTCTTTCCTGCATGTTTTGTACAGATCCAGAAGACGGCGATATTGTGTCTCGCCCTCTCCAATATAGAAGATGTCAAAAAAGTCCGCGATCGGTTCAGGATTGTAACTGCAGGGCCCGCCTCCGATCACGACCGGATGTTCCCAGTTCCGCTCTGCTGCCAGCAAAGGGATCTGGGAAAGGTCCAATATCTGCAAAACATTTGTATAGCACATCTCGTACTGGAGTGTGATGCCCAGAAAATCAAAGTCCCTGACAGGGTCCTGCGATTCCAATGCAAACAGGGGGATCCCTCTTTCGCGCATGAGCGCATCGAGATCCGGCCAGGGCGAGTAGACACGCTCACACCAGGTATCTTCAAACTGGTTGAACATATCGTACAGGATCTGGATCCCGAGGTGCGACATGCCGATCTCATAGACATCGGGAAAACACATTGCAAATCGGACAGAAATGTCCATTTTATTTTTCGTCACGCTGTTCACTTCGTTTCCGATATAGCGTGCCGGTTTTTCGATTTTCAGCAGGATCTCGTCACTTAAAGCTAAATTTCTCATATAAATCCTCTTTAATCTACTGCGGAAGCTGCGGCAGGGCTGGCTGGGGAAGCATCTTGCCGTCGACATCGAAAATATAAGGGATGCCGTCGATCTCGACGATTCCTGTCTGCATGTTTCCGTTGATATCAAAATAATAAATGCTTCCGTTAATCGTCACCATGCCGATCGCCATGTGTCCGTCCGCCTCATAATATTTTGCTGTGACACCGTCGTTGAACCAGCCTGTGTACATTGCGCCGTCTGCGCCGAACAGATAAGAGAGACCGTTCAGGTTCACAGTGCCTGTCATCATGCGTCCAAGCTCGTCAAACAGGTATGTCCTTCCCTCGATCGTCTGCCACCCGGTCAATCTGTGTCCGTCCGTCATGGACAGATAATAGCTGTATGCACCGTCGTTGAACCAGCCGTATGCCATGGAGCCGTCCACGGCAAAGAGGAATGTCTGGTCTCCGATCGTCTGCCATCCTGTCTGCATGATCCCGTTCGCATCAAAGTAATAATATTTATTGTCCACGATGCTGAGCCCGGTGAGCATGTGGCCGTCTGTTGAGAAGAACCGCTTTCCGTCGGGAAAGTCAAGGAATCCGACATACATGGGACCATCTGGTGCAAAGTAGTAGAACAGTCCGTTCAAGTTCTGGAGCCCGGTGAGCATTTTGCCATCTGCGCCAAAACAGTACATTCCCGGCCCGATCGGCGTAAAGCCCACTGCCATAACGCCGTCCGGCTGCAGATAGTACATACTGTTGTCGAGTGGCAGCCATCCTGTCACCATGCGCCCGGCAGGGTCAAGATAATACTTTGCAGCACCCAGGTCGAGCCAGCCCCTCTGCATTTTGTAGTTGATATAGTAATATAAAAAGCCTTTCCTTGCAACCCAGCCCGTGTTCACGATGCTGGCGGAATAGTCCTTCAGGGCATAATCCAGATCGACATCACCGACGATCCCGGGGACACTGCCTTTGCTTGAGTACTGCCATATAGCAGCGTCGGGAATCTCGCACGCTGCTGCCCACTGGGCGACCCACTTGTCGTAAAAGACGGGGCCGATCCGGTCGCGGAACCAGCTGGTGCTGGTATAGACCATCGGATAATACCCTTCTGCCTCGATCATGGCACAGAACGTGTTTGCCATGAGAGACAATGTTTCCGGGGAAAGGGATTTCTGGACATTGTCCTCGACATCCCACACGACAGGATATGACACCTGCACATTCTGGATGGCATTCAATACGAACTGGGCCTCTGCTGCCGCCTCCTCAACACTTTTCGCGTAGGAGTAGATATATACACCCGTCTTGATGCCCGCCTGCTGCGCCGCGATCATATTGTATTGAAAGTACGGATCGATCCCGGATTTTGTACTGCCGACCTTGATAAAGGCAAACGAGACGCCGCTCTGCGCCACTGCCTGCCAGTTGATCGCTCCCTGGTATTTTGAGACATCGATCCCTTTTTCGATGGCTGCCGCCTCCGACTGAAAAGCCGGCACGCCGCACAGCATGCACACGGCAAGAAGCGCGCATAGGATCCTTGTAACTTTGTTGGCTGATCGCTGTTTTCTCATCAGTCACTTTTCCTCCCTGTATTTTAAACTTCCTTATAAACTTCCCTTTGTCGACAGCACATCCTCGATGCGCTCATCCATGGATACCGCACTGTCCAGCGCTTTCGCGAACGCTTTGAAGACAGCCTCGATCATATGGTGGCTGTTCTCTCCGCTGAGCATCCTGATATGAATGTTCATGGCTGCGCTGTAAGATACGGCATAGAAGAATTCCTTCACGAGCGATGTGTCGAAACTGCCGACCATATCATTCGGAAAATTGCAGTCAAACTGCAGATAGGGTCTGCCGCACAAGTCGACCGCGCACAGCGCCAGGGCATCGTCCATCGGCAGGATAAAGTAGCCGTACCGCCTGATCCCCCGCTTGTCTCCCACGGCTTCCCGGATCGCGTTTCCCAGCACAATACCGGTGTCCTCGACCGTATGGTGCCCGTCAACATGCAAGTCGCCCCTGATGTCGACCTCCAGATCAAAGAAACCGTGTCTGGCAAAGCCCTCGAGCATATGGTCGAAAAAGCCAATTCCTGTGTTGACCGATGACCGCCCTCTCCCGTCCAGATCCAGTCTCATATTGATGTTTGTCTCTTTGGTCACTCTCTTCACTTCTGCGATTCTGTCCATAGTGATTCCTTTCTAGTCTGTTGCAGCTTCAAAACGCACACGGATCGAATTGGCGTGTGCCGTGAGTCCCTCCCTGCTGGCAAAAAGCTCAATATCCTCGTGTACCTTTTCCAGCGCTTCCCTGGAATAGGCGATAATGCTGGACTTCTTTACATAGTCATCGACGTTCAGCGGCGAGAAGAACTTTGCCGTACCATTGGTCGGCAGGACGTGATTGGGACCGGCATAGTAATCCCCGAGCGGTTCTGAGGAGTACTCTCCGAGGAAAATCGCACCGGCATTCCGGATCCGCGTCATCGTGTCAAACGGATTTTGGGTCAGGATCTCGAGATGTTCTGAAGCGATCTCGTTGGCTGCCTCGATAGCCGTCTCCATATCGGGAGCCACGAGGATATATCCGTAATTGTCAAGTGATTTCTGGATGATCTCCCTGCGCTCAAGCACCCTCAGGAAGCCGTCGACCTCCTCAGATACTTTTTGGGCGAGGGTTTCGCTCGTAGTGACCAGTATTGCCGATGCCAGTTCGTCGTGCTCTGCCTGGGACAGCAGGTCTGCCGCCACATACCGCGGCGTAGCACTCTCGTCGGCAAGCACCAGGATCTCGGAAGGACCGGCGATCGAGTCAATGCTGACATGCCCATACACAGCGCGCTTTGCGAGTGCCACATAGATGTTGCCGGGACCGACGATCTTGTCGACTTTCGGGATCATCTCCGTCCCGTAAGCGAGTGCGGCGATCGCCTGCGCGCCGCCTGCCTTGAAGATGGTGCTGACGCCTGCTATATCCGCCGCGACGAGCGTTGCGGGATTGACTTTTCCGTCGGCGCCCGCAGGCGTTGTCATGACAATGTTGGGGACACCTGCAACTTTGGCAGGAACAACATTCATGAGCGTTGTCGACGGGTAGGCAGCCTTTCCGCCGGGGACATATACACCGACATTCTGCATCGGTGTGATCTTCTGTCCCAGTATCGTGCCGTCCTCCCTGGCGTCAAACCAGCTGCTTCTCTTTTGTTTTTCATGGTATGTACGGATGTTGGCGGCAGAATCGCACATCACTTTTATAAAATGTGCGTCCAGTTCCTGGTAAGCCGCATCGATCTCCTCCCTGGTCACTTGAAAAGTCTCCCTTGTTGTGGTACATTTATCAAATTTCAGGGAGTACTCAAAGACGGCATCCTCCTTGCGTGTCTTGACATTCTCGATGATATCCGCCACGACTTTCTCGTAATCACCGTAGTCGTTCGTACTTCTCTTCAATAGATCTTCAAGCAGATTCTGCTTTGTCTCATCTGTTAATCTTACAATTCTCATTTTTGCCTCCTTCCTCCGCCTTGTCCTGACACAAATATCAGGCACTGTTTTTCACTGTTATCTACGCGACGCTGTACCAGTACTCCATCCTCACACGTTGTCTTTCAGTGCCTGCAATATCTTTTTGATCCGCTCCGCCTCCATTTTCATGCTGACCTGGTTGACGATCATACGCGCAGAGAGCGGACAGATCTCCTCCAGGACTTCCAGTCCGTTTTCTTTTAAGGTAGAGCCTGTCTCCACAATGTCGACGATGACATCGCTGAGTCCGACGATCGGTCCAAGTTCAACAGATCCGTTCAGTTTGATGATGTCTACTGTCTGGTGTTTCTGATTGTAGAAATATTCCTTGGCAATCTTGGGATATTTGCTTGCCACGCGGATCATCTCATGGTGCTGCAGCAGTTCTTTCGCCGAGGCAGGACCGCACACACACATCCGGCACCTGCCAAAGCCAAGGTCGAGAACCTCGTACACGCGTCTGTTCTCCTCCAAAATAGTATCGCTGCCCACGACGCCGATGTCTGCCGCGCCGTATTCCACGTAGGTCGGCACATCCGAACCTTTTGCGAGGAAAAAACGGAGCTTGAGCGCTTCGTTGACAAAGATAAGCTTTCTGGAGCCTTTGTCTTTCATCTCCTCGCAGGTAATGCCTATCTTTTCGAGAAGTGCCAGTGTCTGATCCGCCAGCCGCCCCTTACCGAGCGCAAAGGTAAGGTACCGCATGTCTTTTGTATGTCCCTCCATATCCAATACCCTCCTTCTTATATTGAGATAACCTCAGAAAAATTGTTGTCTGCGGCAAATTTCTCATACTGTTCCATAGACTGTTCCCGCCTCATCAGCACCGCGGAGCATCCCTGTTCCCGATAGCTTTTCGCTTTTGCTACGGCGCTGCCAAAATCACCTGTATACAGGAGCAGGATATTTTGGTTCTCAGGCTCAGGGCAGATCTTCTGTCTGGTAAGTGCCGTCACAAGGTCGTCGATCATGACAACAAATCCGGTTGCAGGTGCGGGTTTGCCGAACTTTTCCAGGAGATTGTCGTATCTGCCGCCCTTTGCAATCGCGCTTCCGGCCTGGTAGGTATAGGCGTTGAAAATGACACCGGTGTAATAATTGTACTTGCTGACCATCGCAAGGTCAAAGGATATGTACCGGTCCACGCCGTAGACCTTTAACCGCTCATACACCTGCTTCAACCGCTCGATCGCCTTCTGGGAACGCGGGTTGTCGGAAGCCTCCAGCGCCCGGTCCAGGATTTCATACGAACCGAACAGACTGTTCACACCGAGAAGCGCCTGTATGGACCGTTCTGGTATGTTTTTGTCCAGCAGGAGTTCCTGGGCGCCAAATTCATTCCTGTTTGATATGAATCCGCGCAGCGCGAACTCTGTTTCCTCATCAAGCTGTGCATGTGCGCACAGTCCCTTAAAGTAGTCGATCTGTCCTACGGACACCTGGAATTCTTTCAGTCCGGCATTCGACAGCGCTTCCACGAGCATCGCGATCATTTCGGCGTCCGCTTCCGGCGAGCCGTCGCCGAGCAGCTCCGCGCCCATCTGCGTCGTCTCTTTCAGTTTTCCCTGCAGATCGCTGGTATTGATAAAGTTATTTCCCATATAGCAGAAACGCAGCGGAATGTTCTCGACCGGAAAATACTTGGCGGCACACCTTGCTATGGAAGGCGTAAAGTCCGGTCTGAGCACCAGCGTGTTTCCCTCCTTGTCAAAAAATTTGTACAGCTCCTTGGAGGGCGTCGTGCCGATCTCACGGCTGAACACATCAAAAAATTCAAAGGTTGGCGTCTGGATATCCTGATATCCGTAGCTGTGGAGTTTCTCGCCAAACAGTTTCTGGACAGTCTGCTTGCTGGCATATTCCTTTCCGTAGATGTCCCGCACGCCCTCGGGCGTATGTACGAGTCGTTTTCCTGCAAATTCCATAGTGCATCCTTTCTGATATTATTTACTTTAGCAGATTAACGTGTTACTTCGCTAACGAATTAACACAGCGCATTAAACGAAGTATACACTTTTTTGTCTGTCATGTCAACCGTTGTCATTTTCCCGATCATTTAGATCGAGTTGTATCATATCCAGATAAGGCACAATCTGTCCGCCTCTGTGTTTCATGAAATAGGGATCCTTCAATTCCTCAAACCGGAAGCTCTTCCTGCCGCCGTTTTCCATCCTGTCCCAGAACACATTCAATTCACGGATACTCATATAGTACATGACATCGCGCGCCGTGAAATAGATCAGAAAAAACGCAATGCCGCCCTGCCTGTCAAAATCCCGCATGAACTGGACCTGGTGCGGATGGATCTTCTGGAGCGTGAACAGATCGACCGCACACTCCTTGGCATCAAAACAGACAGGGATTCCCTGGACGACGCCGATGTAGTCGACCGTGCTCTTCTGGTCAAAGTAGGCGAGTGTGATATGGCGGGTTTCCTTGTCGATCGTGATCGGCGTGATCGGCGTTGGCACCTTCTGGATCAGAGCCAGCCCGCTGTCCCTGTACTTTTGATTTGTCATGTTGACCATCTCTTCCAAAAGGGAACCGCGGAGTCCTCTGGAATTCCATGTAGACATACGATATGCTCCTTCTATACTGGTTCACTACTTTACTGCAGCAGTTCCCTGAATATCGCAGGGGGCGGGCATTTCACTACCCTGCCGGATGTCTCCGGGAACGTGTGGTCAGAGGTGACTGGAAACACCAGTTTGTGCGCATGCAGCAGCTGGCTGTGCACTCCCCTTCCGGCATACGTCTGATTCGTACCGGCATCGCCGTACTTGGCATCTCCTATGATCGGGTGCCCCAATGCAGACAAATGGGCGCGGATCTGGTGCGTCTTTCCGGTGAAAAGCTGTACTTCGAGCAGTGTTATGCCGTTGGCTGTATGTACGGACCGGAAGGCGGTGTCGATATACACGGCGTCCCCTTTGTATCTGTCGGGGATATCCGCTTCGCTGTGATAAACTGTCACCTTGTTTTGGCGTGTATCTTTGTACAGATAGCCTGTCACACGCTCCCCGATGACCATCCTGCCCGAAACGATACAGTAGTAATATTTCTCAAGCGATTTGTCCTTGATAATGCGGCTCAGATACTGGCTCCCTGCAAGGGTTTTTCCGCAGACCACCATCCCGGAGGTATTGCGGTCGAGTCTGTTGCAGACGGAGGGCTTGAAGGTTGCCAGCGAATCTGCCGTGACCTTGTGCTGCGAAAGCAGATAGCCTGTCAGCCATTCATTGACGCTGACTGCATCCGGCGCTGATTTCTGTGACAGGACACCGGACGGTTTATCAACGATCAGGATATTGTCATCCTCATACAAAATATGTAGATCCGCCAGCTCCTGGTAGGCGCGGGTATACTGTGAGGGACTGACATTGCCCGCGTCCGCTTTCGTGCTGAACTTTTCAAAGGTTTCATTCGCGATGAAAAAGCGTACCTCATCACCGAGGCACAGTTTTTCCCTGCCGTCAGCCTTTCTTCCGTTCAGCACGATATTCTTTTTCCGCAGCATCTTGTATATAAAACTGTCCGGCGCATTTTTCAACAGTTTTTTCAAATATTTGTCAAATCGCTGCCCTGATTCATTTGTAGAAACGTTTGTCACGATCATATGTACCTGCTCCGCTGTTTATCATTGTATCATAAGGAGATGTCGCACAGGAGAGCCAGAAGCTCCGGCTCCCTTTTGCCTGGCTCCAAAGATTGCAGCTGCACCAGTCGCTCCACAAAGCGCGCTTTCTCATGAAAGATTTTGACAGTGATGTTCTTGAAACCGTTCTGTTTCAGGATCCCCTGAATGTGCTCTTCGCAGGCGGAGGCATTGCAGTCCGAAAACTCCGTGTAGCCGATCAGACTGCCGGCGCGCACGGCAAAACAGTTGATCGGGAAATCAGACCGATACGAAGTCAGATACAGGCTGTAGATGACTGGCACGCTGCTCTCCTGCCCGGAGATCTCCTGATAGACCGTCTCGCTGAACCTCGGTATTTTGAAGTACATGACAACCGACACGAGACTTTTGCTCGAGGGCAGCAGCCCCAGAACAGCGACGATCGTCAGGAGGTTTTCCTTTTGACCTGTGGAAAAATATCCTAACAGAAACACTGCGATCGATATCAAAAAATATGCCGCTGTGCGAATGATCACTCTCTTTCGTTCGTAGGGAGGATACCCAAATTCCCCTTTTCTCTGCCTTGGTATGTTCATCTGCTGTCTCCTGATTTACAATGTATTCTATAACAATAGCTCTGCACGCGATGCCGAAACCTGTGATCCTATTTCAAGTGCCGCATCACCTTCATAAGGACGCTGTGCGGAATGATTTTTGCTGCGATATCGAAACTTCTGATCCACGCGCTGTACACTGATTTTTCGTGTCTGTGGTAAGAGTCCGCGATCGCCCGCTCCACTACCTGGTCTGCGCGGACAAGCGTCAGTTTCTTCACTGCAAGGGTGCTGCCGGTTTTTTCCGCAATGTCAAAGAAAGGGGTGTCTACCGGACCGGGGCATACCGCGGTCACATAGATCTCCTTTGAGCGGAGTTCCTGGTTCAGCGCTCTGGAAAAACTGTGTACATAGGATTTGGTTGCCGCGTACACTGCAAAGTTTGGCTGGGGCAGGAACGCCGCGCTGGAAGCGAGCTGTATGATCCTGCTGTTCTTTTGCATGTAGGGGATGCACAGATATGTCATCCGTGTCAGCGCTTTGCAGTTCACATCTATCATACCAAGTTCTTCACCGATATTGGAAGTGGAAAATGCTCCCATAATGCCGTACCCGGCACAGTTGACCAGCATTCGGATAACCGGCTTCTCGTCGGCGAGCAGTTTTTCGAGACGCTCCATCTGTTTCTCATCCGTGACATCCATGTCAAGAATGCGCGTCGTATGTTCGAGGTACTGCGCTACTTCGAGCATCTCCTTCTTGCGGCGCGCGATCAGCCAGATCTCGTCGATCTTCTGAAAAATATTGTCCAGCTGCAGCGCAAATTCCACGCCAAGACCGGAGGAGGCTCCTGTTATTATAATGATGTTCATATTCTGTTCCTTCCTTAAAGCTTTTTCTTATTTTACCCGGATCCGCTCCCGACCATTCGCCATGATCCGTAACAATGATCTTTTTACAGTGCCTAATGTCCTCTGGTCACATTCTTTTGTTTGTGCATATTCCGAATGGTTTTCGTCTTTTTTTGTTTCTGCGTGTCTTTTTTCCTGACTGTCTGCGCATGCATGTTCTTCCTGTTTTGCCGGGGATCGTTCTGCATGATCCCGTCTGCCGGTTTCCGCGGTCTGATCAGACATTTCCTGCCGTAGCCGATCAGATCCTCGCGTCCCGCAAGTGTCAGTGCTTCCCGCACAAGATCGTGGTTTTTGGGGTTGCGATACTGGATCAGCGCGCGCTGCATCGCTTTTTCATGCGGATTTCTGCACACATAAACCGGCTTCATGGTCACAGGATCTACGCCTGTATAGTACATCACGGTCGATATCGTTGATGGCGTAGGATAAAAGTCCTGCACCTGTTCGGGCATGTAACCGATATCCCTCAGATACTCGGCAAGTGCAACAGCCTCCCTCAGTGTGGACCCGGGATGTGATGACATCAGGTATGGCACCAGGAATTGGTTTTTGCCGATCTGTTGATTCAGTCTGCGGTATTTTTCGGTAAACGCCTCGTACACAGCGTTCTCCGGCTTTCCCATTTTGGACAGAACAGTGTCGCAGATGTGCTCCGGCGCTACTTTAAGCTGTCCGCTGATGTGATGTTCGACAAGCTCCCGGAAAAACGTATCGTCCTTGTCCAGCATCAGATAATCGAACCGTATTCCGGAGCGCACGAACACCTTCTTGACATTCGGAAGCTCTCTCAGCTTGCGCAGGAGCGACAAGTAGTCGGAATGATCCACTTCAAGATTGGGGCACGGCTTCGGACACAGACATTGCCTGTGCCTGCACACGCCGGCCTGCAGCTGTTTTTTGCAGGATGGCTGTCTGAAATTCGCCGTCGGACCGCCCACGTCGTGGATATATCCCTTGAAATCCTGATCCTGCGTGATGCGCACTGCCTCCGCCACAATGGATTCGTGGCTGCGCACCTGCACCGTCCGCCCCTGGTGGAACGTGAGGGCACAGAAATTGCATCCGCCAAAGCAGCCCCGGTTGCTGATCAGGGAAAATTTGATCTCGGCGATCGCCGGCACGCCGCCCTGCGCCTCGTAGGAAGGATGATATGTCCGCTGGTACGGGAGCGCGTAGACATCGTCCATCTCCTGCACAGAAAGCGGTTCCTGCGGGACGTTCTGCACGACATACACGCCGTTTGGATAAGGCTCTACCAGCGTCCTCCCGTTAAACGGATCCGTGTTGTCATACTGTATTTTGAAGCTTTTTGCATACTGCAGCTTATCCGCCATCATTTCATCATAGGATGGCAAAAGCTCATAGTCGTATAGACCGGAGATATCCTTTGTCTTGTATACGGTTCCCGCGATAAAGGACAGATCTCGCACCGCGATGCCGCTGTTCAGGGCATCGGCGATCTCAATGATCGACTTTTCGCCCATGCCGTACGACAGGATGTCTGCCTGGCTGTCGAGCAGGATCGACCGCTTGAAGGAATCAGACCAGTAATCATAATGCGCCATACGCCGGAGGCTTGCCTCGATGCCCCCGATAATGATCGGGATGTCCTTATATTTCCTGCGGATGAGATTGCTGTATACGACCGTGGCATGATCCGGCCGTTTGTACGTGGCTCCGCCGGGGGTGTAGGCATCTGTCTCACGATGTTTTTTTGATACATAGTAATGGTTCACCATCGAATCCATATTTCCCGAGGAGACCAGAAAACCAAGCCGGGGCGTGCCCAGCAGCGTGATGCTCTCATCATCCTTCCAGTCAGGCTGGGATATGATCCCGACGTGATATCCGTGGGAACAGAGGATGCGGGTGATGATCGCGTGTCCAAAGGACGGATGATCCACGTAGGCATCCCCCGTGACATATATAAAATCCAACTGCTCTATTCCAAGTTCCTGCACCTCTTCCATCGTCATCGGAAGAAAACCATTCGCAAGTGACAATATTCCGCCCTCCTTGTGCTGATAACCCTATGTTTCTAATGACTTGCTTTCAGATCGGCGATCTCTTTTTCTGAGAGTGGTCTGTAGGAACCCTTAGGCAGACCGGGATCCAGCGTCAGCGTCCCCATCGAAAGCCGTTTCAGGTAAGTGACAGAGCCGCCGACTGCCTGAACCATCCGCTTGACCTGATGAAACCTTCCTTCCGTGATGGTGAGCTCCAGCGCGTACGAGTCCGCCGACTGGGAGATCCGTCGAACTTTCGCAGGCAGCGTGCGCGTCTCGTCCCCGATATCTACACCGCACTCCAGTGAGGCGATCCCGTCCGCGGTGAGCATGCCGGAGCACTCCGCATAGTACGTTTTTTCCACATGTTTTCTGGGCGAAAGCAGCCTGTGTGCCAGATCCCCGTCGTTCGTGATCAGCAAAAGCCCTTCCGTGTCCTTGTCAAGCCGCCCCACGGGAAACAAATCTTTTCCGACGGCATCGGACAGCAGCCCCATCACGGTGGGTTCGCGGTTGTCCTTTGTGGCAGTGACAACCCCCGCAGGCTTGTGGAGCATGTAGTAATACAGGTTTTGATATGTGAGCACTTGACCCATATATACCACAGTGTCCCGCTTTTCGTCCAATTTGTGATCGGGACTCCTGACAGGCATGCCATTGACAGACACAAGCCCTTTTTTGACAGCTTCCTTGATCTGGCTCCGCGTGCCAAGCTGCATATCGCATAAAAATTTGTCCAGCCTCATACCACAAGTCCTCCCGATCATCAATTCAGACACATAATTTGGGCAGATCCCTTATAAAATGTAACAGACACAGATTCCGGCGGACGCGGAGGTTTCGTATGCTGTTCAAAACGTTGGCGTATCTTCTGCTCATCATCATCATACTCGGAAAGCCCGAGGCTGCGTTCCAGTACGCCTATGAGGGGCTTTACCAGTGGGCAGCCAGAATGGTCCCGACCCTTTTTCCCTTTATGATGATCAGTTCCATCATGGTGTACAGCGGCGCTGCCCTGGAGCTTGGCACTATGCTCAACCATGTGCTCAGCAGGATCTACCGATACAGCAGCTATGGCCTGTATGCAATATTCATGGGGTTCTTCTGCGGGTTTCCCATGGGTGCCAAGGTCGTCAGCGACTTGTATGAAAAGGAAAAGATCAGCAGATCCGAGGCTGATACCCTGCTTGCATTCTGCAATAACATAGGTCCGGCATATTTTATGGGGATCATCATGCCGATATTGCATGAGTGCGGGTATCACAATACACTGCCTTTTGTGTTTGGGATGTACGGCATCCCTGCGATCTACGGGATCGTGATAGGACGCCTGCGCGCTGCAAAGAACGGGCTGCCCGATACGCCCCCTGCCAGCGTGCAGCCCCTCAGCTCCGATGCCCCCCGGCTCTCTCTCGCCGCGACACTGAAAAAATCGTGCATGGACAACACACAGGCGCTCATCATACTGGGCGGCTATATTACCTTTACCAATGCATTCCGGATCTTTCTGGATCTGATCCCGGTCTCTGTCAGCAGCAGGAAACTTCTGTCGAGTTTTCTCGAGATCATTGGCGGCGTCCAGGCAGTTTATACGACTGCGCTTTTGCCGGGTCAGAAAGTATTCTGGATCATGACAGCCCTGTGTTTCGGCGGTGTTTCCTGCATCCTGCAGACGAGCAGCTTCCTGGAAAGATCAGGACTGTCGGTCAGCCGTTACATGAAACACAAAGTGCTGACCACCCTGATCTCCGCGGTATATTATTTTGTGCTGACCATGAATCATTGACTCAGGCTTATGACATTTGATTCCGTGCTCCGGTCATACAGATTATAGGCTTTGAAGATCAGCGAATCCTTTCTGCCGTACCCCATGTTGACGGACACTGTCACGGTGGGACTGCCCTTTGCCCACGGCTGCAGTGCGGACCACGTCAGACCGTTGTCGTAAGAGTAGGAATAATACTGGATCACGGATTCCGTGTCGACTGCCGTCAGCTCCACTGTCGCGTATTTTCCCGTCTGGTCGTACTTGATCAGATCAGCGGTGACATACAGGGGCGGCGTGGTGTCGTTGCACACACGGCTCGACGGGACCGGGACAGCGAGCGGTGCGTAACCGCTGTAATCTGTCTTGCCGTCCTTTGACACGAGCCCAAAATATCTGGCGACGGCTTCCGCATCCCGCACACCGAATTCCCTCAGCAGTTCAGGCGACTGCATATAGGGTGCATCATTGATGTTGTCCACATGACAGTGTTCCACAATGACTGCGGGGATATTGCGGAGACTGCTCTCGCGGATGATGCCATAGTAGTCGGATCTGCCGTTACTGCCGATCCTGGTCTTGATACCGCGGTTAAATAGTCCCATCTCCTCAAACTGTGTCAGAAATTCATTGGCAGCAGAGTATCCCTGACTGTACAGCTTTCCGGTTGACGGTACCCACACTTCGCTCCCGTAGAGGGAATGGGACAGGGACATGTTGAAGTGCAGCGAATAGAGAAAGTCCGCATCCACGCTGGCGGCAAACTCAGCCCGCTCTTTGAGGGACATATCAATGTCTTCGGTATGTGTCAGATACACTTGCACGTTCTGGTACTTTTCCAGCTGCTCCTTCATGTGCAGGGCGACAGTCATCGTGTAGGTCTTCTCCGGGATCGGCAGATAGTCCGTGCCGAGATTGCTGCCGCCGTGTCCGGGATCAATGACCACTATGATCGGTTCTGCCGCCGCCGCACGGCGTACGGACAGCGCCGACAAAGGTATCGCTGCCACGGCAACGCTCAAGATGAGCGCTATTGCTTTTTTGAATGATGTTCTCATCAGGTTCCTCCTCCAAATCCAGGTACAAATTCAATTAACCCACAGGAAAAACTGTGGGCTGGCAGAAAAAACACAACACAATTTTAGATCGTGGTAATCTCCGTCCCTGCGCCGTCGGCGGCCTGTGCCGCCTCGACGATCTCATCCACCGGAACAAGTTCAGCGCGGTTTGAGGTGACAACATGGTCGATCTCCTGCAGATGTCCGATCATCGTATTGTAGTCGCGCGTGGAGATTTCGATGGACTGTTTCAATATATTTTCAAGATTGGCGAGCATGCTGTCTGTGTACTGCATTGCCGCGGATTTCATACTGTTGGCTTCGATCATTGCGTTGTCTATGACTTCCTGAGCCTGCTGGGTAGCCATCGCGACGATATTCTCTGCCTGTGCGTACGCCTCCTGCATGATCTGGTGTTCGCTTACCAGTTCTGTCGTCTGGACTTCTGCGTTGTCGATCAAAGCCTGCGCCTTCTGTCTGGCATCGTTCAGGATCGCTTCCTTGTTGGAGATGATCTTCTGATAGCGCTTGATCTCCTCCGGTGTTTTCATGCGCAATTCGCGCAGAAGATCGTCGATCTCCGCCTTGTTTACCATGATCACATCTGTCGAAAATGCCTTGTATTTGCAGTTATCTATGTACTCTTCGATCTCGTCAATCAACTGCTCTATTCTGCTGCTCATATTATTCCTCCATATATATTCGCCCCGCTGTCTGTATCAACGAGGTTTACTCCGTTCTCATTTTGCTGAATTTGTCATATACAAGTCTGGCTACAAAATCCGGGACACACTGCGAGATATCACCGTTAAACGCAGCGATTTCCTTTACACTGGAGGAACTCAGATACGCGTACTCGAGGCTTGTCGTCAGAAATACAGTATCAAGTTCCCCGCCCGACAGCATTCGGTTTGTCTGGGCAGTCTGTAGTTCATATTCAAAGTCCGTGATAGCACGCAGCCCGCGCACTGAAATGTGGACATTTTTCTGCCTTGCATAGTCAATGAGAAGCCCATTAAAAGAATCCACTGTCACATTCGGCAGATTCCTGGTCGCTTCTCTTAATATACTAACACGTTCTTCGACAGAAAACAACGCATTCTTTGCCTTATTGTCCAAAACGCTCACCGTCAGCTCGTCAAACATCTTTGATGCGCGCTTGATGATGTCAAGGTGTCCAAGGGTCATAGGGTCAAAACTGCCCGGATAGATCGCAGCATTCATGATATCTCATTTCCTCCCGATTTTATACACTTTTCTGCATGAAAATGTGCTTGTTTGTCTTGTACCTTTTATCCTTTGTGATGGTAAATCCCAGTGAATCTGCATACTCAAAAGAAGTATTCAGCGCGGATTCTATGATGATCAGCGTATCTTCTCCCACGCAGGGAGCATCCCGCAGGATCTCCAGAACCTTCCTGTCATACCCCTGGTCGTATGGCGGATCGAGAAATATGATATCGGCAGTCTCCCTGATGCCGCCCCGGAGTGCGGCGAAGACATCCTGTTTCAGCACGACAGACTTGTCCGTCAGATGTGTGTGTTCGATATTATCTGTGATACATGCGATCGCTTTCGAATTGTTTTCAACAAAATAAGCCTTCCTTGCCCCGCGGCTCAGCGCTTCGATACCAATGCCGCCGCTCCCCGAGAAGAGATCTACAAATACGGCATCCGGCAGATAGGGCATGAGCATGTTGAAAAGCGTCTCCTTGATCCTGTCCGCCGTAGGCCGCGTGTCTAAACCGTCGGGCGTCTTTAGCAAAAGCCGCCTTGCCGTTCCTGCAATTACTCTCATATGATCCTCCATCAGTGTACCGGCTGACCGCTCTGGTATC
The DNA here is from genome assembly GCA_910585765.1 of uncultured Lachnospiraceae bacterium. Taxonomy (GTDB): domain Bacteria; phylum Bacillota; class Clostridia; order Lachnospirales; family Lachnospiraceae; genus COE1. Next base: position 19,688 of record CAJUES010000052.1, read on the forward strand.
AGACAGTACACTGTTTCCTTTTCGATTAACCTATAGCCTGTGTAATATCATGACAGCCTGACGGCTGTAGTATATCATTATACTCTAATTTTGGTTCCTTTGGTATCTCTTTTATTAACTTTTAATCTGTTTATCGGTATATTTTTGTCCTTGTACGGGATCGTACCTTCGGAACCGGGCTGGCAGTAATGAACGCTCTCGATATGATCATCGGCTCCCAGCCGCATGCCGCGCACGCCGACTGCGGTTTTTTTGAGTTCCGAGATCTCGTCGGTGTCAAATCTCAGGAAATAACCGTTCTTGCTCTGCAGGATGATGTGCTGGTGTTCTGTCACGATTTCGATATCGAGCAGCTCGTCATCCTCGCCGAGCTTGGTGGCGGCTACAGTGCGCTTTGTCACGTCAAACTCCCCGCCGCTCACGATCTTGCACATGCCCTGTCTTGTGACAAAGAGCAGGCGGTACAGATTCAGCTCCGACTGGCTGGCAATATTGACGATCTCCTCCGTGCCGGAGTTGAAATTGCTGATATTGTCGACGGGCAGCCCCTTGTCCCGGAATTTGCCGAAAGGAATATCGGCTGCCTTGATCGTATGGAGCTGCCCGGTGTTGGTGAACAGGCAGATCCTTCCTGTATTGCGGCATTTCACGACATACTTGAAATCCGTGTGCGCCGCATCCTTGTTCCGCTCGTAGGTGTTCATATCGATGGTCTTGCAGTAGCCGAATCTGTCCATGAGGAACATGATATCCATCTCCTCGAGTTTTTTCTCCTCGTAGACTGCCTCCTCCGCGTTCTCAATGCGGGTTCTGCGCTTGCGCGAATACTCTTTTTTCAGCGTGTCAAGTTCCTGTATGATGACCTGTGCCATGGAATCACGGCGGTCGAGAATGTCCTCATATTTGTAAATGTTGGCGTTTGTTTCCTTGTTCTCCGCCATGAGCGCCTCGATCTCCAGACCGATCAGTTTGTACAGGCGCATATCCAGAATGGCATTTGCCTGCTTTTCCGTAAAGTTTAACTGCTGCGCCATCAGGGAGGATTCTTTTGACCGGAACCGGATCCCGTCCGTGACGCCGCTTGTCAGACAGTTTTTGACCATCGTTCTGTCCTTGGAGCCGCGCAGGATCTCGATGATAAGGTCTATGATATTGCACGCCCGGATCAGACCTTCCTGGATCTCTCTCTTCTCGAGCTCTTTGTTCAGGAGCGTTGTGTACTTCCGGGTGGCGATCTCATACTGGAAAGCCACATTCTGCGCGATGATGCTCTTTAGCCCGAGCGTCTCCGGCCTCCCGCCCGCGATCGCGATCATGTTGACGCCGAAGGTATCTTCCAGGCGCGTTTTTTTGTACAACAGATTCTTGAAGTTTTCTACGTCCGTGTCCTTTTTCAGCTCTATGACGATGCGGATTCCCTCCTTGGAGGACTGGTTGGAGATGTCGAGTATCTCGGGCGCTTTCTTCTGCTCGTACAGTGCGGCGACATCCTGCAGGAACTTTCCGATGTTTGCGCCGATCATCGTGTAAGGGATCTCCGTGATCACCAGATTCAGCTTCCCGCCCTTTGCCTTTTCCACATCGACTTTGCCGCGCAGCTTGATCTTTCCGACACCGGTCTCATAGATGGACAACAGATCATCCTTGTTGCAGACGATGCCGCCCGTAGGGAAATCAGGCCCCTTCACATACTTCATCAGCTCGCGCGTGGTGATGTTTTCATTCAGCATGTACGCCTTTGTCGCGTCGATGATCTCCCCCAGATTGTGCGGCGGGATGCTCGTGACCATGCCCACGGCGATTCCCTCGGATCCGTTGACGAGCAGATTGGGAAAACGACAGGGGAGGACACTCGGCTCCTTCTCTGTCTCGTCAAAGTTCGGGACGAAATCAACGACATCTTTGTCGAGGTCTGACAGAATGGCATCCTGTGTGATCTTCTGCAGCCGAGCCTCCGTATATCGCATGGCTGCGGCACCGTCGCCTTCGATATTGCCGAAATTTCCGTGTCCGTCGATCAGCGGGATCCCTTTCTTAAAATCCTGTGTGAGGACGACCAGCGCATCGTAGATCGAACTGTCGCCGTGCGGATGGTACTTACCCATTGTGTCTCCGACGATGCGGGCGCTCTTTCGATAGGGACGGTCGTACCTGATCCCCAGTTCGTGCATATCATATAAAGTACGCCGCTGCACCGGCTTCAGGCCGTCCCTGACGTCAGGCAGCGCCCTCGCGATGATGACGCTCATGGCATAGTCGATGAAGGACCGCTGCATGGTCTCCGCGTACTCGGTTTTTATAATTCTCTCTTCCATTTGCTATATGCTCCTTATATGTTACTGTTCACCCAGCCATCAGCGGAGTGGACCGCGCGCCGTATTGGGTTTATCATATATCGAGTTCCGCCTCCGTCGCGTGTTCATAGATGAAAGTCCGCCGCGGCAGGACATCTGTCCCCATCAGCAATTCCGTGATCTCGGACGCCATGCGGGCATCCTCGATCTCGATCTGTTTCAGGATCCTAGTCTCGGGATTCAGGGTCGTCTCCCAGAGCTGTTCCGCATCCATCTCGCCAAGCCCCTTATACCGCTGCAGGGTGAATGATCCCTTGTGTGTCTTGCGGTATTTTTCAAGTGCCTTTTCATCATAGAGGTACTCTTCCTTTCCCTTTGCGGGCATTGCCTTGTACAGAGGCGGCATCGCGATGTAGATGTGTCCCTCGTAGATCAGTTCCGGCATAAAACGGTAAAAAAGCGTGAGCAGGAGGTTGCTGATGTGTGCGCCGTCCACGTCGGCATCCGCCATGATCACGATCTTGTTGTAGCGGAGCTTGGAAATGTCGAAGTCGTTGCCGTAGCCTTCCGAAAAGCCGCAGCCAAAGGCGTTGATCATCGTCTTGATCTCGGCGTTTGCCAGCACCTTGTCGATGCTTGCCTTCTCGACGTTGAGGATCTTTCCGCGGATCGGCAGGATCGCCTGATAATTTCTGTTGCGCGCAGTCTTTGCACTGCCCCCGGCGGAATCTCCCTCGACGATAAAGATCTCACACTTGCTGTAGTCTTTGGACTCACAGTTTGCGAGCTTTCCGTTTGAATCAAAAGAAAACTTCTGTTTGGTGAGCATATTCGTCTTTGCCTTTTCCTCCGTCTTGCGGATCTTTGCCGCTTTCTCGGCGCAGGAAATCACGCTCTTTAGCACCTCGACATTCCTGTCAAAATAGTGTGGGACTTCATCTCCCGTCACTTTGCTCACAGCCTTGGAGGCATCCTGGTTGTCGAGCTTTGTCTTGGTCTGCCCCTCAAAACGCGGCGCCGGATGTTTGATGGACACGACGGCTGTCATGCCGTTGCGCACGTCGGCGCCTGTGAAATTGACGTCCTTCTCCTTCAAGATATTGAGTTCACGCGCGTAGTTGTTGATGATCGTCGTGAACATCGTCTTGAATCCGGTCAGGTGCGTGCCGCCCTCCGCGTTGTATATGTTGTTGCAGAAGCCAAGCACGTTTTCGTGAAATTCATTGACGTACTGGAACGCGCATTCCACGGTGATATTCTCGCTGACACCTGTAAAATATATGATATCGTGCAGTGTTTCTTTATTTTTATTCAAATCCTTGACATATCCGATGATCCCCTCCGGCTCAGAGTAGGTGATGACCTCCGGCTCCTCGCCGCGCAGGTCCGAGAAAATGATCGTGAGTTTCGGATTCAGGTAAGCTGTCTCATGGAGTCTGCTCTTCACGTCCTCCGCCTTGAACCTTGTCCTGTCAAATATCGACGGATCGGGCGTAAAATTGATGGTAGTACCCGTCTCCTTCGTCTTTCCGATCACCGGAAGAAGTCCGTCGACCAGTTCAATGACCGGATTGCCGTACTCGTATTTGTCCTGGTGGATCAGCCCGTCGCTCCTGACCGTGACGGTGAGCTGTGTCGAGAGCGCGTTGACGACGGAGGAACCCACACCGTGCAGACCGCCGCTGGTCTTGTACGCGCTGTTATCAAATTTGCCGCCTGCGTGGAGCGTCGTGAAGACGACTCTCTCCGCGCTGACCCCTTTTTGGTGCATCCCGACAGGGATCCCCCTGCCGTTGTCCGATATGGTGGCGGAACCGTCCTTCTCTAGCGTGACGCGGATCTCGCTGCACACGCCCGCGAGATGTTCGTCCACAGAGTTGTCGACGATCTCGTAGATCAGATGGTTCAATCCCTTCGTAGATACACTTCCTATGTACATGCCAGGTCTTTTCCTGACAGCTTCCAACCCCTCCAGGACAGTGATACTGGAGGCGTCATATACGTTGTCCGTTTTTGCCATAGAGCAACCATGCCTTTCTATTTATTTTTTGTATTTGTTTCCATAATCTGCAAATCAAAAAAATCGACTTTTAGAGTATAACATATTTTTTCAACATTGCAAATACTTTTCATCACGTTTTTCGAATATATGTTTATTTTTAGTAACAGTTCAGCCTTCGGCTTCCTGTTACTATTTTTATTCCTGTGCACTCGTCGTCAAAGCAGTGAAAAACATGTGTTAAAATGCTTGCATTTTAGAATATTGTGCGATTTTCCTAAAAAATTTTTCTGCACTATTTTCGATACAAAGATCGGAAGAGCACACGTCTGAACTCCAGTCACACAAACATCTCGTA
>CAJUES010000053.1 GCA_910585765.1 uncultured Lachnospiraceae bacterium
GTGTGCAGCCTTGCTTTCATATCAATCATCTTCAAAACCTCCGTCTGTTATTTTTTGTATACTTCTGCCACTGTCCCATTTATGCCCATTTCGTTACAATAACACATTCCTCAGCAAAAATCTCTCACAATGCGATACAAAATTATAACAATTCTATTCAATTGGCATTTTTCCTCTGCACGGGGCTGATATGATCGAGCAGGATATCTTTCCTGCTCGACGCGCGCCCCGTGCGCCGCATAGCGGCATTTTTCCTCTGCACGGGGCTGCGCATAAAAGCAAGGGTGGAATCCCACATATCTTCCACCCTTGCAATACACTCACTATTCAAAATCTATACTATGACCGATCATCCCAAATACCTTGCAATGATCCCCCTATATCCGTCGCAAATCCCTAAGTACCGTTCCTGCCTACGCGAACGGATTCTCCGTAGGATACGGCAGCGACTTCGGCTGGTTGTAGTTCAGATCTTCCACAGGAACCCCTATGTACTTAAATACTTCGTACAGTGCCTTTCCGAAGTGTCCGAACGCAACCGCGCCATGATGAGGATAGTTCTTCTCAATCAGTACATGGCGATAGAAACGCTGCATCTCGGGAATCGCAAATACGCCGATGCTTCCGAAGGACTTGGTCGCCACCGGGAGAACCTCACCCTGTGCGATGTACGCGCGGAGCTTGCAGTCCGCCGTGGACTGTAAACGGTAGAATGTGATGTCGCCCGGAACGATATCGCCCTCGAGTGTACCCTGTGTAACCTCCTCCGGCAATGTCCTTGCCATGATCATCTGGTACTTCATGCTGCAGAAGCTGAGCTTCCTGGTGTTGGTATTTCCGCAGTGGAATCCCATGAATGTATCGTTGTGTGTATAGTTGAACTGATCCTTGATCGACTCCTTATACATATCAGCAGGCACCGTGTTGTTGATGTCGAGCAGTGTCACCGCATCCTGGCTCACGCATGTACCGATGAACTCGCTCAGGCAGCCATAGATATCAACCTCGCAGGATACAGGGATGCCCATACCTGTGAGACGGCTGTTCACATAGCAGGGTACGAAACCAAACTGTGTCTGGAATGCCGGCCAGCATTTTCCGGCGATGGCAACATACTTGCGGTATCCTCTGTGCGCCTCAACCCAGTCGAGAAGTGTCAGCTCATACTGTGCAAGCTTCGGCAGCACTTCCGGCTTCATATTGCCCTCTCCGAGCTCTGCCTCCATCTCCTTCACCTTCGCCGGGATCCTCTCGTCCCCGTCATGCTTCTTGAATGCCTCAAACAGGTCAAGCTCTGAGTTCTCCTCGATCTCGACACCGATATTGTAGAGCTGCTTGATCGGTGCATTGCATGCAAGGAAATTGAGTGGTCTGGGACCAAAAGAAATGATCTTCAAGTCAGAAAGTCCTACGATCGCTCTTGCGATCGGCATGAACTCGTTGATCATGTCGGCACATTCCTCCGCTGTTCCCACCGGATATTCAGGAATGTACGCCTTGATATTGCGAAGCTTGAGATTGTAGCTCGCGTTCAGCATGCCGCAGTACGCATCTCCGCGTCCGCCGACAAGATCGTTCTGTGTCTCCTCCGCCGCTGCGATGAACATGGCAGGACCATCAAAATGCTTTGCGAGAAGTGTCTCTGAGATCTCGGGTCCAAAGTTTCCGAGATATACGCAGAGGGCATTGCACCCTGCCTTCTTGATATCCTCGAGCGCCTGCACCATATGGATCTCGCTCTCCACGATGCACACCGGACATTCATAGATGCCGTCCATGCCATACTTATCAGCATATGCCTTGACCAGCGCCTTTCTTCTGTTTACTGACAAGCTCTCCGGAAAACAGTCGCGGCTCACAGCCACAATACCTACTTTTACCTGTGGTAAATTGTTCATTTTGAAATCCTCCTTATTCAAGATCACACAGCTCTGCCCGGCAGAACGCTCACGTTCCATATCTCGCCGCATAACCACGCAGCCCTGCCCCGCGCAGACGTTATGTCCATTATCCCATCTCAGCACCTGGATCGACCATGTGCTGATTTGTGCCCGTGCACGCACGAGCAGCTAATTTCATAATAGTGTGTGTCCCGTCAAAAATCAAGTGGATATCTCACAATAATTCATTTTCGTCAAAATAGATCAATTTACACCGCATTTTATGTCTATAATGCACATTTCTGCGGTTATGGCTGCTGCCCGCTCGTCGGCTAACACATTGAGCAGCGTGTGTCAACAGCAGGGCGTCTTTGCGGTGTGCCCGTCGTGCCCGTGCAAGATTGCGCTTGCTTTTTCCGGTTGAAGACTTTATACTGATTATAAATTGCAGAATGGATCGGGATCATAACTGCAGAACAAATCAGGATCATAACGCAGATTCATAACATATGGCATCAAATGTACCGATTCATACTATATAAAACTGTTATATAAAAACTGTATATAGAACTGTTAACCGGAGGATGATCTATGGCAACCATAAAAGAGATTGCTGCACTGGCTGGTGTCTCAAGAGGGACCGTCGACCGGGTGCTCAACAACAGGGGTTCTGTCAATCCCGCTACTGCCGGGAAAATCATGGAGATCGCAAAAGCGCTCGACTACAGGCCCAACAAAGCGGGCATGGTGCTCGCCGCCCAGAAAAAGAAATTAAAGCTCGGGGTGATCCTGTTCTCCACGGACAACCCCTTCTTCGCCGATGTCCTGCGGGGTGTCAGCGAAAAGGCGGAAGACTTAGCCGGATATAACTGCGCCGTTCTCGTCAGGCAGATCCCCATCAATGTGGACGCCCAGCTGAGCGCGATCGACGAGCTGCTCCGCGAGGAGGTAAACGGCATCGCACTCGCGCCCCAGAACGATGAGCGCATCCGCATCCGCATCAACAAGCTGCACGAGCAGGGCATCCCTGTCGTGACCTTGAATACCGACATCGAAAACTCCAGACGGATCGCCTATGTCGGCAGCAACTACGCCAGGAGCGGCGCCACGGCTGCCGGACTGTTAAAGCTGATGACACACGGCACTGTCCATATCGGGATCATCACCGGCTCCTCGGACATCCTCTGCCATACAGAGCGCATCGCCGGATTCACCGACACGCTCAGATCCGTCCGGGACCGCATGCATATCGTGTCGGTCGTCGAGACACAGGACGATGAGATCGAAAGCTATGAACAGACCTCACGCCTCCTGAAAGCGCATCCCGAGATCAATGCGCTCTTTTTTGCTGCCGGCGGCGTGTACGGCGGATGCCGCGCGGCCGCATCCCTCGGACTCGCCGGCAGGCTCTGCGCGATCGCCTTCGACAAGGCTGACACGACAGAACACTTTTTACGGCAGGGTGTGCTGTCCGCAGTGATCTGCCAGCAGCCGCGCATCCAGGGCAGGAAACCGCTCGACCTGCTGTTTGCGTATCTCACCTCCGGAGAGCTCCCCGAGAAAGAGTACAACTACACCGCTGTAGATATACGGATCCTGGAAAACATTTGACTTTCACGGTCTTCCGCCGTCAGACGATTCGTTTCTCTGTCCCTGGAACTCTGTCATATTCGGTCTAAAGCGCAGCGGCAGCATGTTCATCTGCAGCTTTGGATTGATGCGCGCCTCGATCGCGATGCTGTCACAGAACTGCCTGAACAGCTCCTGGTATGTTTCTTCAACCGCTGCGTACACAAGCGTCCTCTCATCGAAATCCGCCCCCCGCATGAGATACCACTTCTTAAAGCGCGCATGCAGCCCGAACGTCTGCGTATTCTCATCATAGATCACAAAATCGTCCGCGGGCAGCCTGTCGGCAAAATGCGGCATCAGGTACGGAAGGACATGGTGTTTTGCGTCAATCTTTGCATACAGCATCCCGTTTTGCAGCTCTGAGAAACGCAGGAACTGTCTCAGGTGGCACAGCTCGTTGTCCGATGCCCGCGCACACTTGAAGACACCCTGCACGCAGTCCTCCTTTAGCCTGTCCGTCACATGCCTGTCACGCGTCTTCAATCCCAGGACGACCGTGTGGTACACCGCGTCCGCCTTCTCCTCATGGCAGGAGACCATCGCCATGCTGAGTCTGTACCAGGTCTCATCCCCCAGCTGCGCGGCGATCGTGCCCGTCACCTTCGCCGCTTTCCCGTGATCTGCCTGTATATGGACATACTCGGTGAAGAGCCGCTGCACCTCCGGCTCCTCCGTCACTAGATGGATGGCGTCATGACTGGCAATCCCTCTGTCTTTCTTAAACCGGTATGCCTCATATACCCCCGTCAGGATCCCTTCCGTGCTGTCCTCACATATCAATACATACTCTTCCATACAAACTCTCCCCCTGCAGAGACAGCGCACGCTCAGCCGGTACTCATCGCGCTGCCGTTCCCAAACAAATCCACGTTCTCCTGCGCGTCGTCAAACAGCGACAGCTGTCTGTATGTCATGCCATCCCTGTCAAACGGAAGCCTCTCATGCTCTGCCAGAAGATTCCGCGTGATGTAGTCCTCCTCGATCTTCGTGCGGTACATCATCTTCCCGCTGCAGGTGATGAAATAAAGCGCCCGTTTCAGGACTACACCGATCTTTTTGAGATTGTCAAAGTCGAGCGCCCCGCTCTTCCTCGCCCTGCAGATGCGCTGTGCACTCTTCACCCCGATCCCCGGCACGCGCAGGAGCATCCGGTAGTCCGCCCTGTTGATCTCGACCGGGAACTGCTCCAAATGCTGCAGTGCCCAGTCACACTTCGGATCCAACAGTACATTGAAATTCTGATGCTTTTCACTCAGCAGCTCGTCCACCCTGAACTGATAAAACCGCAGCAGCCAGTCCGCCTGGTACAGCCTGTGCTCCCGCAGAAGCGGGGACGCCGCCTTCACCGACGGGAGCGCCTTGTCCTCATTGACCCCCACATAGGCGGAATAAAATACACGCTTCATGCCGAACTTGTCATACAATCCCTCCGCGACCGACATGATCTGATAGTCGCTCTCCGGCGTCGCCCCGATGATCATCTGCGTGGACTGCCCCGCCGGGACAAACGACGGCGCACTGCGGTACAGCGCAAGTTCCTGCTTCCCCTGTGCTATGCCGTTCTGGATCTGGCGCATCGGCGTGAGGATCGTCTTTCTGTGTTTGTTGGGCGCAAGCTTTTCCAGCCCCTCCGCCGTGGGCAGTTCCAGGTTGACACTCATGCGGTCGGTCAGATAACCGATCTGCCGGATCAGCATCGGGTCTGTCCCCGGAATGCCCTTCACATGCACATACCCTCGGAAGCGGTACACATTCCGCAGCTTGTACAGTGTCTGGTACATGAGTTCCATCGTGTAACTCGGATTGTTGATGATCCCCGAGCTTAAGAACAGGCCTTCTATATAGTTCCGCCTGTAAAAATTCATGGTCAGCTCACAGATCTCGTCCGGCGTGAAGGTTGCGCGCGGCACATCATTGCTCCTGCGGTTCACACAGTACTTGCAATCATAGACGCACTCATTTGACATCAGTATCTTCAAGAGCGAGATACATCTGCCGTCCGCGGAAAAGCTGTGGCAGATGCCCGCCGCGACACAGCTGCCCATATCGCGGCCGTTCCCTTTCCTGTCGACGCCGGAGCTGGTACATGCCACGTCGTATTTCGCAGCGTCCGTCAGGATGGAAAGCTTCTCCATGATCGTCTGTGCCTGCGCCGCCCGCAGTTCGATACTCGATTGCCCGCCGCCGCTGGCCACGCAGTCCCCGGCGGTGCCAGTCTGACCGGATGCTGTTTTACGTTGAATAAGATCTCCCATACTTATAACTCCTGAATCATTACAATAGTGTGGATCGCGCAACAAGAAAAGCGAACAGAATTTCCAAATTTCTGTTCGCTTTTATCTTATCACACATTTGTTCTGAATGCAATCTTTTTCTATTGATTATATCACAGGTTTTGTCACAGATTTTATCAACAGATCCTTACTTGTGATCCCGCAGGGCATTCTCGATCCGCCTGCGAAGGTCATCTCCCTGGAACGGCTTGACTACATAGTCGAAAACCCCAAGCTTGGAGCTCTCCACGACAGACGCCTTATCCTGCCTGGATGTGAGCATGATCACCGGAATGTCTTTGCACTTCTCCATCCTGCGGATCTCCTGCAGCGTCTCGATCCCGCTTTTCTGCGCCATCTGTATATCCATGAGGATCAGGTTCGGTCTCTCCCGCTTGAGATACTGCAGGGCACGCTCGCCCGAATTCATGGGGATCACTTCATAGTCCCTCTTGAGCTCCTGCTCGATCGTGGCAAGACTGATACTGTTGTCGTCCACCGCCAATATTCTTGATCTTTCCATCATTTTCTCTTCCCCTTTCTGATACAATCTCCTACCTCTGCGTTCTCTTACCTCGCAGCCGGTAATTCCTCCAGCAGATCCCGCAGCAGCTGTTCTGCCTTGTCATCCTCGTACAGTTTCAGCAATCCCTGTATCTCCGTGAGCCGTGCCTCGAGATCCGTCTGCAGCTGGAACTGCAGTATTTCCTCGATCTTGTGCGCGCACTCCTTCGCGCGGAAATTCTCGAGCCGTTCCAGCGCTGCCCGGATCTCCTGCTCCAACGCTGCAGGATCGATCTCCTGCACTTTCGCATCCGCCTGCCCGGCTCCCCGGCTGGCTGCAAGGAATCCGGAGATGTGCTCCATCTGCGCCTCGTACTCCGACAGCAGCTGGCACACATGCTCGTCGACGTACTTCTCATCCCCTCTGTCCACTGCCCGCTCATGTTCCCGGGCGTTGATCGAGACGCTCATGGCACCCACATTGGCGGACGCGCTCTTCAATCCGTGCACCTCTATGCCGTAGTTCCTGTAATCCCGCTTTTCCCAAAGTTCACGCAGGAGCAGGATCTTGCGCTTTCCGTCCAGACAGTACAGGTTCAGCAGATCAAGGTAATCGTCGATGCTGCCCGAGGAATGTCTGACCACCTCATCCGTGTCAATGCCCTCGATCACGATCTTTTGAAACGCTGTCTTCCTGCTGTCGTCAACCTTCCAGATGTCCAGCCACGCCTCGCTCGCGGAGATCTTTTCCCTCGGGATCCATCGCAGCAGCGCCTCGTGCAGCGGTCTCCTGTCCAGCGGCTTGGCGATAAAATCCTGAAAACCGTTTTCCAGAAAAGTCTCCCTGACACCCTCCATGGCGTTTGCGGACAGCGCGATGACCACCGGCATCCTACCGTTTTCCCCGCACTCACTGCGGATGATCTGCACTGCCTCGATCCCGTCCATCTCCGGCATCATGTGATCCATAAATATGATGTCATAGCGCGTCTGGCGAACGAGCGCGATCGCTGCCGCCCCGCTTTCCGCCTCGTTGATCTCCAGGCCGTAGGACTGCATGAAGATCCGCGCGATCTTCCTGTTGACCGCGTTGTCGTCCACCACCAGCACCTTGCAGTCCTCGGCGATAAACGGCTCGAGCTTCTCCTCCCTCCTGACATCCTCCGCCGCGATCTCAGACACTGGTCTGTGATCCACGATCTTCTGCGGGATCGCTACTGTAAACGTCGTCCCTTCCCCGTATACGCTCTCCACCTCGATCGTGCCCTGCATCAGCTCCACGAGGCGCTTTGTGATCGAAAGCCCCAGTCCGGTCCCCTCCACGGTGCGGTTTCTCTTTGAATCCACCTGCTTGAAATTGTCAAAAATATCGTTCAGGTCCTCCTTGCGGATGCCGCATCCCGTATCCGAGATCCGGAACAGGAGCCGCTCCGCATCCGCTGTCTCTCCCTGCACACCGGTGACGGAGAGTTTCACATAACCCTGTTTCGTGAATTTTAGCGCGTTGTTCAGTATGTTGATCAGAATCTGTCTGACCCTGCCTTCATCGCCCAGATACCGGCATGGTATCGTCATGTCAAACTCCCTTTTCAGTTCGATCCCGCGCTGTGACGCCACGACATCCATCATATTCAGAACCTCGTCGGCAAGCGATTTCACATGGTACTCTGCCATGACCAGCTCCATCCTGCCGGCTTCCACCTTCGACAAATCCAGGATGTCATTGATCAGCGTCAGCAGATTGCGCGAGGCTGACTTGATATCGCAGGCATACTCACACACCTTGCGCCCCCGGCTCTCCTCCATGATGATGTCGCTCAACCCGACGATGGCATTCATCGGTGTCCGGATCTCGTGGGACATGTTGGCGAGGAACGCGCTCTTGGCAAAGTTCGCCTGCTCCGCCTGTTCCCGCACCTTCTTGATCTCCTCTATGTAGTTTCTCGTCTCCGTCACATCATATATTAGTACGACATACCCTTTATTCTCGCCGAACTTATCCAGGATCGGTTCCTCCAGCCCCTGATAAAAACGGTCGTTCAGGCTGAATTCCTTCTTCGTCCCCTCTTCCAGCCCTTCCTGCGGAAAGCCTGCCAGGGATTCGATCGTTTTGCCGATCGCACCGCCGTCCAGATCCGCGAAGATCCCTTCCGCCGCCGTATTGTAATTGGTGATATGCCGCTGTTCATCGAGCGCGATCACCCCGTCGCTCATGCTGTTGACCAGGATCCCAAAAGCCAGACTGCTAAAGTCATACACTTTCCTGATCCAGATCAGTATCACTACCCCGGAGAGCACCAGTCCCAGAACGATCGGTGTCGGATCATAGAAGTGTGTCAGTTTCATGGCATACGCAAAAAGGGCAACTACCGGCAGAAAAGAGACCGCTAGGATCAGCCTGCATCTCCTGCCCGCCGCAAACTCCGGTTTTTCCACACAGACACGGATCAGGGCGTACAGAGAGATGACGTAGGGGACAGCCGTCCCGCACAGCATGTAAAACCAGTATCCCGGTCCGTAGTCCAATCGCAGATAACCGCCATACCTGTCCGTATGTTCTATCCATTCTATATTCCGGTAATACAAATCATGCAGATCACAGGTGAAAACAAGACAGAAAACAAGAACATCCACTGCTTTTATGACCCACAGGATCTTTCTCGGCGTTTTTTCATAGCAGTAGCTGTATATGAAATAGCAGTAGCTGACAGGGATCACCAGCGAGCCGATATACTGCATCTTGACAGCCACGAGGGCAGCCTCGAGCGTAGGCGCGGTCAGTTCCAGCAGATATCCCGCATTCTGCACTACAGAGCCGAGCAAAAAGTACTGCATAAGCTTCTGCTCCCTTGAACCGTCTCCCCGAAGTACAAGAAGCAATGCAAAAACAGTCAAACAAATACCAATAACCTGGATTCCTAAAAACACAACACTCATAATACGGTGTCACTGCAGGCCTCCGTTCAGACTCCCGCAGCGATCTTTCCTTTCCCTTCGCTGAAATAAGATAACTTTATATTATCAACAATCGGGATATTTGTCTATATCCCATCCGTATTTCCTTACCTCCGGCTCAAATTTGACTTCCTCCGATCTGGCAGCGGAGCCAGTTCCACTCCTTCTTGTGGTCTTTCGTCACGCCGGTCTTCTCCAGCAAATACTCGTCGATCCATGTGTATCTCATATATCCTCTCCTTCTCTGTTGACTCATATCCCCAATCGCCCGGCATCCTGCCGCTCAAAGATCCGGCTCATCCCTCCGCGTCCCTCGGTCCTGTAAAATGTTCCACGATCATTTTCTGCACTGCCTCGGGGTACAGCAGCAGCTGGTACGCCAGTCCCCCCTGGCTCACCTTGTCGATCGTTTTGATCCCCAGCTGCAGTCCCTGTTCTGTCTGGACTTTCGTATAGCCCTCCTGCCCCTGCTGTTCGGCGGTCAGCCCTGCACGCACAAGATACTCCCAGATCACACCGACCGTGATCTTTTTTACATTCGGCGCACTGGTGATCTGGTTCAGCTGTTCCTTGATCTCACTGATGTAGCGATACTCCGCATAACAAAAGCGCTCCGCGTCCTCCTGATTGAGGTAAAATGCCTCCTTGCGCCCTCTTTTTGCGGCAGGCGCAGCACAGCGCCCGCCATCATCGGTCTGCATCCCGGCGACTGCGCCGGGATGCTCGGCCAGGAACGCTGCGATCTCAGCAAGAAACCGTTCCCCGTACCTGTTGAACTTATTTTCCCCGATGCCGGCTACCTGCAGCATTTCTGCCTGATCCCGGGGCGCCCTGGCACACATATCGATCAGTGTCCTGTCGCTGAATATAATGTAGGGCGGCATCGCCTCCTCCTTCGCGATGGCCATGCGCAGCCGGCGGAGTTTCTCAAACAGGTCGTAGCCCGCACTCGTGAGCGAATCCGTGATCTTTTTCTTCGCCCTGCTCCCGCTCCCTTCCTGCTCCTGTGCCCTTCTGATGATCACACGGGTATTCTCATCCTTTAACCTGCTGATATCGCCCATCTGCAGCAGGCTGTACTCCCCGCCTGTCTGGACGATATAGCCCTCCGCCAGCATCTGGTCGATCAGCAGGCGGACCTCCGTCTCACTCCTGTTTTCGAGCGTACCGTAGGACTTGTATGCGCTGGCGCCGATCTCCTTGAGCCTGGCGCGGTTTGCGCCGAGCAGTGTCCCGATCACGATGTTCAGCCCGTATCTTCCTCTCATCTCGGCGATGCAGTTGACCACCCATTTCGCTTCCGCCGTCATGTCCTGCTCATCGTATTCCCGATGGCAGTTTCCGCAGTTGTCGCACGGCGCTGCCGTCCTCTCCCCGAAGTACTCGAGAATATAATTCCTGAGACACGACGTGGATCTGCAGTACCCCTCCATCACCTGGAGGCGTTGGGCGTCCCTGTGTCTGACCAGCTCGATGTCGTCCAGATCCATCCCCTCAAACTCCTTCTTTGCCAGAAGGAACTTGTCGATCATCACATCCTGCGCGGAAAACAGCAGGATGCACTGCGCATTCTCGCCGTCCCGCCCCGCGCGCCCTGCCTCCTGATAATAGTTCTCCATGCTCTGGGGCATATTGTAATGAATCACATACCTGACGTTGGACTTGTCGATGCCCATGCCAAACGCGTTGGTGGCAATGACGATCTGCGCCCTGTCATAGATGAAATCATCCTGATTTTTCTTGCGCGTGTCATTGTCGATCCCGGCGTGATAGCGCGTCACCGAGACACCGCTCTGGCGCAGCTTCTCGTACAGGGCATCCACATTTTTGCGCGTTGCACAGTACACGATCCCGCTCTCATCCGCGTGTTTTTTGATGTGATCCATGATAAAATCATCCTTGCGCCTGCCTGAGACGTGCTCCACGCTGTAGTAAAGGTTTTCCCTGTCAAACCCCGTGACGACGATCTTAGGATCTCTCAGTTTCAGTATGCACTCGATGTCGGTCCGGACTTCCCTGGTGGCAGTCGCCGTGAAAGCACTCACCACCGGTCTTGCCGGCAGGCGGTCTATAAATTCTACAATCTTGAGATAGCTGGGTCTGAAATCCTGTCCCCATTGAGAAATGCAGTGCGCCTCGTCGACTGTGAGCATGGAAATGTCTGCGGCCTGTGCGAATTGCATGAAACCTGCACTTTCCAGTCTCTCAGGCGCCACGTAGATGATCTTATATCTGCCCTCCATGGCAAACCGCAGCGCCTTAGCGATCTGCGTCTCCGTCAGCGATGAGTTGATGAACGCGGCGTGGATCCCCGCCTCATTCAGCGCTTTTACCTGATCCTGCATCAGGGAGATCAGCGGCGACACCACGATCGTGATGCCTGGCAGCAGCAGCGCAGGCACCTGGTAACAGACGGATTTGCCGGCGCCCGTCGGCATGATCGCCAGCGCGTCCTCCCCTGACAGTATGGCGCGGATGATATCCTCCTGCCCCTCCCGGAACGAATCGTAACCAAAGTATGTCTTTAGAATCTCTGCGGCTCTCATCTCTTCTCCAATACTTCCTCCTTCTTTTTCTCCACAAACACACCGTTTTCAACCTCATATATCCTGTCACATTTCTTTATCGTACTAAGTCTGTGCGCTATGACGATCAGGGTCCTCGTCCCGTGCAGCCCGTCGATCGCCTCCATCACTTCCTTCTCGGTCTCATTGTCGAGCGCCGATGTCGCCTCGTCAAGGATCAGCACACTGGGGTTGCGGTAGAGCGCCCGCGCGATGCCGATCCGCTGCCGCTGACCGCCGGAAAGCTTCACGCCCCTGTCACCGATCACGGTGCCCGCCCCCTCCGGGAGCGTGTGGACAAACCGGTCAAGCTGCGCCTCCTGCAGCGCCTTCTCGACCGCGTCATCATCGATCTCCGCCTCCGGTATGCCAAACGCGATATTGGCGCGTATGCTGTCGTCCATGAGATAGATCGTCTGCGGGATATATCCCACGTCCTCATGCCATGATGTCATACACCTTCTGATGTCCGTTCCGTCGATCATGACGGCTCCTTCCTGCGGCTCGAGGATGCCAAGGATCAGATCGGCAGCCGTGGTCTTGCCCGCTCCCGACGCCCCGATCAGCGCAACCGACGTGTTTTTCGAGATCTCGAGACTGGCGTTTTTCAAGATCCACTTTTCGGCCTTGGGGTATCGGAACGAAACGCGGTCTAAGCGGATCGCCGTGCCGAGCTTAACCTTCACGGTGTCCTCATGGTCAGCCGTCCTCCTTGCCATGAGCTGCTCGATCTCCCGCAGATCGTTGTAGACGGCATCGATCGACGGTTTGTTGAACATCATGCCGCTGATATAGCCTGTGATCTTGTTAAAAGAAGGGAGCATGCGGAACGCCGCGACCGCAAACACGGACAGCGTGGTAACAAAGGAGGTGATGTCGCTCTTTACCACCACGATCTTGATGATCATGGCGATCATCAGGCTGCAGATGCACACCGTCTCCATGACGGGCTTGGGAAGATAGGTCAGCATGGACTGCTGGCGCTGTATCCTGGCGCAATCCCTGTAGCTCCTGTCATAGTTGGCTATGAAAAAACGTTCCTTGTTCGCCACCTTGATCTCCTTAACCCCCGAGAAAGCCTGGAGCAGCCACTTTGTCACCGAAACATTTGCCAGTCTGCTCTCCTCGCCGATCCGCACGAGAACCTTTCTGAAAAAGATGGTAAAAAAGCCCATGAACAGGAACAGGAGCGACGCGACTGCCAGCGTGGACACCCAGTCCTGGACCAGCAGGAATGCGACCAGGACCACACTCACGCTGAACTCCGCGAGAAACTGCAGCGCGTTCAGTGTCACAGTGTAAAAACCGTTGACATCATTGACGATATTGCGCTGAAACTCCGCCACATTCCTCGACACATGAAAAAGATAATCCTGCTGCATATAGCTTTTCATCATCCGCACAGACAGGCGCTGTTGATTGTTAAAAATAAAACGATACTGCAGGCTGTACATCATTGTGACATATATGTTTTTCAATATATAGATCGCGATCAGAACAAACGCGAGCAGCACGATCATCTGATTGGCATCCGTGATCCCTGTATTTTTGCTGATCAGCACAAAATACCACTTTTCGCCTATTGTCCCCGGCTCCATGGCGACATCGATCAGCGGCATGATCGCCGACACGCCCAGAAGCTCCACAAATGCGCCGATCAATATGATGACAAGCAGCACACTCAGATTAGTCTTCTGTCTTCTGTCCAGGACGTAATTGATCTTTTTGAACATCATGTTATCCTTCCATAAAACGAATCCAGACATTTCTCAGTCCGGCTTATAAAACTGCGCGATCTCAGCTGCAGTCCTCGGTTTTTTCCGCATATAGGCATCGTAATCTTTAAAATAATGTCCCATATCCCACGCCTGATACCCCTTTTTGTGCAGATCACATGCAAGGATCTTCGCAGTTGGTCCAAGCACAATACACACCAGTCTCTCGCTGCTGGTTTTCAAGACTTTCTTTAGCAGGCTGTCATAATATGCAAAGGCATTCATGCTCGGCGCCGTCACAAATTCCACCGACTTGCACACGTCATACGCTTTGTACTCAAGTCTGTCAAATACCCCCTCACCGCACACGATCGTCACATGCCTGTCCCCCAAAAGTTTCTGCATCCGCCTGTAATATTTCTTAAAATCGTATTTCTCATAAGTCTGGTACACCTGCGTGATGCAGGTATCCACATAAACCATATCCCTGCTGCAGTTTTTGCACAGGAAACGACGCTGCACTGCGAGCGCCTTCGCAAACTTCGCAGTGAAATCATTTAACTGTCTTACGGGATGCATGTAATAATACGGGATGCCGATCTTAAGCCCGTCAGTGTCTGTCCTGAGCAGTTTCCGAAGCCGCTTTGCAAGTCTCGGATCATACTCCTGAAAAGGAATGGAATTTCCCTGCATGATCGCGATCTCGCCATCACCGTACCTCAAAAAACTAATCTTCTCACGCTCCATCAGCGCAAGCGTCTCATCAGTGTCCAGAATATTGAGCTTGTCTGCATACCTGCCCTTCTCGTAGCTTTTTCTCTCAAAATGCCTGTGGACACGCTTTGGAAATCTTGTCAGCTTATCCGCCAGCTCCTTAATCTTCCTTTTTTTGATCTTTAGGGAATCAGGAGCATATCCCTTGGTCTCCTTCCTGAGTATAAAATACTCAGCCCCCACATGGATCACACTGTTATCCATGGATGCGATCCTCTCTATATCAAGGGTGTTGTCCTCATCATTGTAGAGTTTATCGAGCGAGTAGATATCGGTGAGCATGCTGTCATCAAAACCATTCTGATGTGTCTCCTGCACTCTGTTCACCGTTATGACAACCGCACAGCCTGATTGTCTGCCGGATGCCATATTCGGGCGTGTGATCCGCTCTTTTCTGTTGTCCGGCGTTATCATCGCCTCATAAAAGTTCGGATTCTTGATCGCGGTCTCCTCCTCCATCGTCATCCGGACCACGTCCTCCTTGCGGTACAGCGTACAGTCAAGTTCCCATGGATAGTCGTAATGCTGGCACGCACAGTCCCACTGCCACTCAAACACTGTGTCATCCGATGAAAGGTTTTGGGGCGCAGGCTTGATATTTTCCCCCAGACGCATACTGTAGCCAAAGACTTGTGCATTCTCCGCCAGATAGCAGCCTGCCCTTTGCAGGCTGAACCTTCTGGTAAACACTACATCATCGCAGCCGAACATGATGTACTCGCCTGCGCCTGACAGGATCTGTTTCAGATCTGTCTCAAATTTATTTTCCCTTACCCATGTCACCTGTGAAAACCGCTGCATCAGCTTCCCATATCTGATCTGCTCTGTCTCACAGTAGAGCACCGTGACCATTTCCTGCCTGGCATCCGAAAACAGGAAGAGGCTCTCCAGATACGCGTGCATCTGCATGGGACGTCCTTTTGAAAATACGATGATCGATATCTGATCCTGCCTTACTGAGTCCATTGCTTTTGATCCTTTCAGCTAGTTTGATTTTTTACTGGCTCTTCTCTTTCCAGTTCAGCATCGCATACCACGCCACATTATGGTATTTGTCGTGCAGCCTGATCGCATCCTGAAACTCTCCCTCAAGATCAAAACCGCAATTCTCATAGAGTTTTCTGGCTGCTATGTTGTCGGCTAAGACCTTTAGATATACCCTGTGAAGTCCAAGGTCGATAAATGCATAACGCAGGATCTCTGTTATCGCGTGCTCCACAAACCCTGTGCCCTGTGCCATTTTCCTTGATGCAACGACAAACTCCGCGTTGTGATCCTTTTCGGAGATATGTTTGAGGCTGACCGTCCCCAGATACTCATCTTTCTTGTCTGTGATCGCAAAATGCTGGTTCTCCTCATCAAAACTGTACCTGATAAAAAATATCGCCTTCTCCATCGTTATGTCTGCAAATGGATAGCGAAACCAGCAGTTGACCGTATCATCGTGCATCCATTCGAGCATGTATGGCGCATCCTTTTCTTCCAATCTTCTTAACATGGTCATTCCCCCTTCAATTTTTTCCAATCATCCATAGCCCTCAGGTATTTCCCGTAATCCCGGATGTACTCTTCCGCATCGTAATGCTCGCTGGCAAGAACCAAAAGCACGGAGTCCTCCGAAAAATCATACATGTCTTTCCAGACCATTCTGGGAAGATAGATCCCTGTATGAGGCCTGTCGAGACTGAATACCTTTTGATCGGTGCCATCGTCTACTTTAACCTTTGATGTTCCTGCCACATTGATCAGAACAAACTCCGTGTTGTAGTTGGCGTGCCTTCCACGGATAACATCTTTATCTGATCCGTAGATATAGAACACCCTCTTGATCTCAAATGGAATATCCTGATCGCCTTCCACAATGACAAGGTGTCCCCTGTCATCCCCTTTTTGTGGAAATTCTATCATCCTGCAC
This sequence comes from uncultured Lachnospiraceae bacterium, assembly GCA_910585765.1. Lineage (GTDB taxonomy): Bacteria > Bacillota > Clostridia > Lachnospirales > Lachnospiraceae > COE1. The sequence goes on from CAJUES010000053.1 coordinate 16,213, forward strand.
TTTTCTATCATCTATCCTCCTCCAGATCTATTATATAGCCTCTCGGAATCTCCCTTGCACCTGCTATTGTGGCAGATTTACCGTCATATGCACACAAATTTAATCAACGTACGTGCCACGTACGCCTCATAAATTTGTGCACATCTGACAAAAAATCTTCTCACAATATCAGGCACAAAGAGACTCCGAGAGTCTATTTAAATTTTCCTACAGATCCCATTCACCAATATAGCATATTTTCGGATCGTCGTCGATAAAGAAATCAGTTCTTATCATTTATGATCCCATACCACGCAAGGCTCTCGTATCTGCCGTCGAGTAAGATGGCATCTCTGGATGTCCCCTCGTACACAAATCCGCATTTTCTGTAAAAATGCTGCGCGTGCTGATTTTTCTCCAACACATTCAGGTACACCCTGTGAAGCCCCAGGGTATGAAAAGCATAATCCAGCAGTTCCTTCGTGGCTGCCTTTGCCACCCCGGTTCCTCGGGCCGTCTTTCTGACCACGATCGCATATTCCGCCGATCTGTCTCCCTGTGATATGCCCTTTAAACTTATTGTTCCCAGATATTCATCCGACTCGCCCGCGATCGCAAAATGCCTGTTCTCATCCGAAAAACTGTTATCGATAAATCCGATAACGCTCTCCATCGTAGCATGCTCAAACGGCGACCGGAATGCCTTTCGAATATCCTCCTTGTCATGCATCCACTCCAGCATTAGCGCTGCATCTCTGCGTTCCAATCTGCGTATCATCTGCTTTCCTCTTTGCCCCATGCATTGATCTGACTGATCACATGATCCTGCTCTGCAAATGTCATTCCTGTGTAGATCGGCAGACTTAACACCGTCTCCGCATAGGATTCCGTGATGGGATAATCCCCCTTTTTGTGCCCCAGATGGCGATAGCAGACTGCCAGATGTGGCGGTATCGGATAGTGGATCTGTGTCTGGATCCCTTCCTGATCCAGCGCCTTCTGCAGCGCATCCCTGTCGGCACACCGGACGACATACTGATGATAGATACTCTCCGCACCGTCCCTCAGCTCCGGCAGTATGATCTTTGGATTCCTGATTCCCTGGCTGTATCTGCCTGCCAGCACTCTTCTCTCATCGTTCAATTCCCGCAGATGTGCAAGCTTTACACCCAGAAGTGCCGCCTGCATCTCATCCAGCCGCGAATTCACGCCCTCTATCTCATTGTGATATTTTTTTCGGCTTCCGTAATTGCGCATCATGCGCAGCTTGTCCGCAAAAGCCTCATCATCTGTAACGATTGCCCCTGCGTCCCCAAAAGCACCGAGATTCTTGGTCGGATAAAAGCTAAAGCATCCGGCTGTTCCAAAAGTCCCCGTCATCTTCCCGCCAAAACATGCCCCGTGCGACTGTGCACAATCCTCTATAATCTCAAGATGATGTCTCCGGGCTATACCGACGATCGGAGTCATGTTGGAAGCCTGCCCGTACAAGTGCGTCACCATGATCGCCCTTGTCCTGTCCGTTATCGCCTGTTCGATCCGGTCTGCATCCATGTTATAGTATTCATCCGGCTCGACAAACACAGGCGTGGCACCGTTTTCAGTGATCCCGAGCACCGTGGCTATATATGTATTTGCCTGCACGATCACCTCGTCCCCTTTTCCAATCCCCAGTGCCCGGACGGAAAGGATCAGCGCATCCAGACCTGAGTTCAGCCCCACACAGTACTGCCTGCCTGTGTACTTCGCAAAGGCTTCCTCAAACTGCTGTACCTCATTTCCGAGCACATACCAGCCGGAGCGCAGTACACGGAGTGCCGCCTCCTCATATTCGGACTGATACATCTGAAACTGTCTGTCAAGTACGTTACATTTGACCTGCATCCTCACTTCCCCCTTTCGACGCTGGCTTTGAGCGTTTTGTGATATCCGCTATGATATTTAAAATCTCTGCTGCTGACTTTTCCCACATAAACTTATCCATGACGCGCTTTCTGCCCTCCTCACCGATTCGCTTCCCGTCATGTGACAGTATCTTGTCCACGATTTCCTCCTCGCATTCACAGATGCAGCCTGAAACCTCCCGCTCTATAATGAGTGCGGGTCCCGGCGCCTTTACCGCGATCACAGTGCTTTCATAATACATCGCCTCGAGGATCGCCATGCCAAATATTTCGTGCCTGTTCAGATTGACAAGACATTCCGATATCCTGTAAAACTCCCACATCATATCATTGGAAACTTTGTCACAGAGCGTGACCAATCGCGACAAACCATGTGCTGATATCGCTGCATGTACTTCCCCTGCCAGCTCGCCCTGTCCGATCATGATCAGTCGAAAATGACTGTCTTTCTGATATACCCTGCGGAAGATATCGACCATTTTTACCGGCTGCTTCTCCGCAGTCAGCCTGCCTACATATAGTATAACTCTATCCTGCCGGTCATAACCGTGTTTTTCTTTTAATTTATTTGTGTCATAACTTAAATAATCCTCTTTTAGAAGTGATTTGTCAAGCCCGACGGGGACTGTGTATATTTCCCGCGCTCCCTGCTCCTCAAGCCTGGCGGCGAGCGCGGGTGTTTTGACGATGGTAGGAATCTTTTTGTAATATTTTATATTATCGCAAAACAGATCCACGAGCCTGCGCTTCCACGCGGACGCATTGTTGCTCTGAACCACGCCGATGTAGGGCAGGCACAGGATATGGTTCTGTGTACACCATCTGTAAAATCTGCCAAGGAAGAGATAGTTGTCCGACGCTGTGACATAGCATGCTGCAGCTTTGTCCAGCATGGCTGTATCCACAAATGCATGCTTTCCTATATGGCGGCACTTTAGATATATGACCCTGATCCCTCCCTTTTGAACGATCTCCTCTCTCTGAGCCAGATCCGGTATGAGATGATAGACGGACACGATATGCCCCATTGCCGCAAATGCTTTCGCCATGCCTTCTGCCTGCGAATTGTAGTATTTGCTCAGGTTCTTCTGTTCTGTGTTGAGTGATATCACTGCAAGCTTCATTGACGCCTCCCCCTCCACATTGAACTTTTGTTTGGATTTTATCTAAGTACTTTTTCCCTTGTGAACTAAATTGTTCTTTTAACTGAAACTGTCTTTTTATGTCCTCATAATACTGGTCAAAATATTGATATGACTGCCAAAAGCCAGTATAATATGCGGGAGCGTTTTGGTACATTTTATCATCACATCTCATGGGATGGAGTTCTTAACCTGACCTTTTGCTCCCGGTATCTTAAACGGAGCGGCGCTGAATTCCTGGTTCCTAATCCCAAAATATTATCCACTTTTTTCCCCACGAACCTCTCAGCAAAATCGATTTGAAAAGAATCTAACTGATAGTGCCTTAATTTACCTGAATACATGGGATCTATAGCCACTCATGCTACCGCGCTCCTTTTTTCCTTTTTCCTCTTGCTATGATCAATGCCGAGATCAGAACAGCCAACGTAATCGTCACAAAAAACGAATCGACACCCAGTTTATTGGGCTGGCGTATCACGACGAAAGTGTAAAACGAAAAACAAAGTAAATGCAGCAGATATATGTATTTACTCAGTCTCCTCATGATAAAATAACAGGGGTGATCAGGAAGTTTCATATTGAGTACGAGTGTGAAGAGCATAACGGATGAAAAAATCGTACCCAGCTCCTGCGACACAGTATATCTTAGTAAAATCCCCGCTGCAATGCCAGCCACGCCGACCAGCGGACGGCACACCCGATGCTCCCTGATGAAAATTCCAACACTCATGTACAACATTCCCGTAAATACGCCGCCATTGTTAAAAACATAGTCAAACATTTTACCGGCAGCTGCCAGTACTCCGCCGACACCATCACTCTGTCTGATCCACGCAAACAGCAGATATATCACGTAAAAACAGATCCCTGCAATCAGAATGTGCCGCGTACCCTTTCCTCTACGGATCAATATCCACATCACCAGCAGCGCATAGATCATCGCCAGAAGATACCACAAATGATATGAATTGTACAGCTTGCCGATAAAGAAAAAATATTTTACATACGACAGTATACACTGCACGATACTATTTCCAGAGACTGCATACCCATAGATCGTCAATGGCAAACTCAGCAATGTCCAAAGTGTATACAGGCTGAACGTAGAAACCAGTGTCTTACAGATATATCGCTCGCGCTGCTGGCAGGTCTCTCCCCACCCCAATGCCAGGAAATATCCTGACGCCATGAAAAAGAACGGCACTGTCATATCCGCTATGATCATGACGATCGCGTTGACCAGAATACTTTTGCAGTCAACAAAGGGATTCGTATGAAATGCAACTACCACGATCGCCAGCAAAAATTTAAACAGATCGATCGAATTAAATTTCTCTTTCACCTCATACCCCTCCGTCTACTTTCTATGAAGCAATTCATATATATGACTCTTCATCACCACAAACCAATATTTCCTTTTTGACAGATACCCATACCGGAACCGAACCAGGGCATTCTCGCGCACCCCCGTCTGACTGCTCGACATACCGCCGAGATGAAAATTAGATAACACACGATATGCTGGTGTGAATACGACTTCCCCGCTCATAAAATAACGCAGCATCAAGTCATAGTCTGCCGCGGAGCGGTACTGCGTGTCAAACACTCCAAATCGCTCGTACGTGTCCCTTGTCACAAAACAGGTCGGATGGGTGATCATCTGCTGCGGCAGGAAATCGTGATGATAGATAACAACTGCTTTTTCTTTATCATCAAGGTATATCCGCTGCATGCCGTAGACAACCTCATATCGATTCTTACCAAAATGTTTTACGATCTGTTCCACTGTATCCTTTTCGTAATAATCATCACTGTTCACAATACCGATCAGATGTCCCTTTGCAAGTCTGATCCCCTTGTTCATGGCATCGTAGATCCCGTTGTCCTTCTCGGATATGACCGTTAGTTTTTCAGGAAGCCTGCTGCGATGCCGTTCGATCAGTTCCAGAGTATTGTCCGTCGAACCTCCGTCGACAATGATATACTCTATGTTTTTGTAGGTCTGGTTCTCGATACATGTCAATGTCTTTTCGATCGTCCTCCCGCTGTTAAAACAGGGCGTAAGGACTGTCACCAGCAGCTCTGACATTTTGTTCTCTCCTTTATCATCACCAATAGCATCCTCTCTCTACCGTGTATGCATTTTGTGGTGTCTCCTCAGCTGACGCCCTGACCCACGCATCATTAAAAAAAGTCGCGATCTTTGTCGGATAACCGTTTTCCCACCGGTTCCCTTTGATGCCAAACAGCAGCTGCGTCGCCCCTCCCAGATGGATTGCTTGTTTACCCGCATTTTTTAGTTTTGATGCCAGCGGCATTCCATAGGCCCCGCACCCGATGATGGCGACATCGAAATCAATTTCGAGCGCCCGCTCACACATATAGTCAAGCGCATCAAACCACGTCACAAACCGTTCATCCCTGATACCGCATATTGTCTGGACGGCTTTTAAAGTCCTCAATTCAAATTCCGGCAGGATCTCCGTGTCCGGGAAGATCAACGCGCGCCTTTTATATTGCTCCCGGATCGACCTTTCAAACGGATGGATCACTAAGACTCTTTTTCCTGCCAGGGCAGCTGTCCACGGTCTTTTGGGCGCAAGCCAGGGCTCTAACCGGAACAAGAATGTCAGATCTGCATTCGGAGCAAATTCCTCAATGATAAAGTCCTCCATATTCAGATGCCACATTGCGAGCAGGTCCGCATTTGCCCCCGACTCCAGAAGAAGCTCCGAAAAACGCTCCAGATATTGATGTTCCACCGGGAAAAATCCTGCTCCCTGTCCCAGCCTGGTAAACCACTTATCCAGATACGCGTCGTCCTCCGCACTGTGTCCCTTGTACTTGATCTTCAAGTAGCCCACAACCGTCTGTAGCTCTGTGTTTCCGAAACGACATGCCATAAAGGGCTTTCCTTCCATGATCTTCTGATAGATATAATCGTTCGTCTTCGCTGACGACATCACCCATTTTTTTGCGTAGTGCGGCATGACGGGTTCCCTGTGGAAATATTTGAGCATGCCATGGCGTCTCAGACACTTGTTAAAATAAAAATCTCTCCACTTCCACCGCTTTTCATACCGGATCCACTTCTCTTTTCGTGTCATCTTACCCCTCCCAGCCTGCGCTTTACTTTACTCATCAACCCGGAAATTTTGCGGACTGCCTTGGTTCTGCGGAAACGAACCTCCAGAAGGCTTCCCGCGTTCAATCGGTGCGAATCGACAATCTGCGGATAGGTGCTGCGCCGCTCCACCTCCGTCTCATAGCGGTTCGTCATTCCGAACTGGGACGGATCGCGGAATCTCTTAAATCCGTATTTCTTGGACATCAGTGAGATCACGGACTGATCATGCCTGTGATCCGCAAATTCCGCATAATTGGGCAGTCCCATCACATTTGGCTTGTCGGAGATGATGCGGATATCCTGCGCATAATGCAGCACTTCGTCGAGGTATGCCTTCACCTCGGGAGCCTTTTTGCAGACAAAATACCCGCCGATCGACTGCGGCGTATCAGTGTAGCGCGCCTCGTCACAGCCTGTCAGCACAAAGGCATCCCGCTTTGTGTTCCCCTTCTCGATCCGCTCCCGCTCCAATGAGAAGATCATGAGCGGTGTCTCCTCCTGCTCCATGCAGTCGATAAGGTACTGGATTTTATTGATGTAGACAGCGCCTGAGTCAATATAGACCAGATAGTCACCCTCCCCCAGCTCATCGTATGCCTTTCTGTAGAAGTACGGCTTCCAGAGATAATACCCGCCGCCTCTCGGTGTGTCCAGGATCTCCTTGTTTCGTCTGCGGAACGCCTCGTCAATGTCATCCGGCCCGTACTCGATCACCCGGTCTGCCCCCCACTGCCCTGCTGTCCTGCTGTTGAGCTTCTGTGCCCTCCGAAATTTTTTATCTGCATAATTTACAGCTATGATCATCTGCTCCCTCCTTGCCAACCCTGTTCTCTCCCGGATCCGCGCTCTGCTTTATCATGGCATGCGCAGCTATGTTCAAGAGCCCGCCCCTACAGCCTCATATACGCGTTCAAGCTGTCCTGCGATCGCCTGCCCGCCAAATCTCTCCCGGACAGAATTGCGTATCACTTCCGCATCGTATGCCTTCTGATCCTGCATCTTCTGTACCATCTGTTCCATAGCCTGCACAAGCCGCCCTGTGTCATCCGGGGGGATCAATATCCCGTTGTCCTCCGTCACAAAGTCATCCGGTCCCCCGTTTGCCGCCGCTATGACAGGCTTTCCGCATGCCATGGCCTCTATATACACAACACCGAATGTCTCGTAACGGCTCGGAAGCACAAACGCATCGCACGCCTGCATCCGCGCCGCAACCTGCTCACGGCTCAACGCCCCTATAAAGTCTACCGACGATTCCACACCATAATTCCTGCACCACTCCATTGCTTTCTGCCTTGCCGGTCCATCGCCGCCGATCAGCAGTCTTGCCGCAGGCTGTTTTCCGGAAAAATCTTTCCAGGCTCCCAGAAGGACATCGACTCCCTTTTTCCTGAGCTGGTCTTCGGTATTCATATAACAGACCGTCAGAAACCGCATTCCACTGTGGGACTCATTGTCACAGATCCTGAACCGATCAAAATCAACAACATTCCCGATCACTTCAAGATCATCCGATGTCCTGTATTTCGATATCTTTTTTGCAAATAGATCGGAAGAGCGTCGTGTAGGGAAAGAGTGTAGATCTC
>CAJUES010000054.1 GCA_910585765.1 uncultured Lachnospiraceae bacterium
TACCATGAATATTTTGAGCGAACAAGCCAGAGCCTGTATAAGAGCAAGAAAGTAACAATGCCAAAACCAGAATTATATATCATCTACACAGGCAATAAAGGCAGGAAACCCGATACAATATCGTTGTCTAAAGAATTTTTTGATGGTGCGGATATTGATATTAATGTGAGAGCAAAGGTCATCTATGAGAGTGACACAGAGGATATTATTAACCAATATATTATTTTTTGTAAAGTTTTTGATGAACAGAGAAAACTGTATGGAATGACAGAGCAGACAGTGAAGGAAACAATCCGTATTTGCAAGGATAGGAATGTTTTAAAAGAATATTTGATCAAGCGGGAAGTGGAGGTAGTGACAATTATGATGAGTTTATTTAATGATGAGCAGATAATGAAAACATATTGGAAAGATATGGAAAATACTCTTACTGATAAAATTACTCATGATAAAGACCGAGAAACAGCCGAAAGGTTGATAAAAAAAGGAAAAATGTCATTGGAAGATATTGCGGATTGTGTTCCGTCATTATCTCTTGAAGAATTAAGAGAAATTGAAGCCGAGGTTATGCAGTTAGCATAATCAGGGAAACAATTTAATATCAAAATAACATTGCGCAAATAACAGTGAATCCAGCACCTGCTATTTGCACCAGTCCTGCGTTGTCGTCAGTCAACAACGCCACCGCATCGCCTCCTTCCTCCGCCTTGCACTGATACAAATATCAGGCACTTTGTATACGAGGATTAAGAAAACGCTGTACTTGTAATATTTGTTGAAATAAGGAATCATAGAAAAATGTTAAAAATTCAGGATCTGAGGAAAGTATATAAAAAAACCGTTGCTTTGCAGGGTGTGTCTTTTTCCGTGGAATCGAAATCTGCAATTGGGCTGATCGGGGACAACGGAGCAGGTAAAACAACATTAATTAAGTGCATCAGCGGGCTTGTTGCGCCGACATCAGGAAGTGTATATTTTAATGATGTGAATCTGATCAAAAATCCCAAATATATCCACAATACAGTGGGTGCTTTACTGGAAGGAGCCAGGAATCTGTATAATTTCCTGACCGTGGACTATAATCTGAATTATTTTGGCTATCTGAATCAGTTATCTTCAAAAGAGATATCAGATAGAAAAGCTTATTTGTTAAAACTGTTTGATGCGGAAAAATATAAGGATCAGCCAGTCAATGAGTTGTCAAGGGGAACACAGCAGAAGATTGCATTAATGGTGACATTGATGAAAAATCCCCAACTTCTTATTTTGGATGAACCCACGTTGGGATTGGACTTGATCGCAACAATGAGAATGACAGATCTACTTAGACAGATCATTTGCGAGGAGCAAAAAACAGTGATTCTCATATCTCATGACATGACGCTGGTTTCCAGTTTATGTGACCGGGTTGTATATTTGAAAAATGGTAAAGTGGATTTTGATGAACAGATTAACTCGATCGTGAACGAAAATATTTATGAAGTAAAGATAAAAGCAGATCATTCGATGGAAGACGAGATTAAAAATTTTGACTTTCCATTTAGGATGGAAGATGGGATTTATGTGCTTGAAGTGAATGATATGGATAGGATGATGAAAAACAGAATATTGAAGGAGAATATTATATCGATTGAAAAGCAGGTAAATGATCTGGCGCATTTTATTAGGATGAGGGGTTTATAGAACAATGCGAAGACTTATAAAAGCAGAATGGACAATGTTATTGGGGGAGATCAGACAATATTATCTTAACTATATTTTTTACAATGCCGGTATGGTAATATTGTTTTTGGGTCTATTTTATAATTATTATTATGAAGCGAGTGATACAAAGGTATTAGCGATGCTCATTTGTGCAATATTGTGGCAAATCTGCACGAACGGAATCCAATACTTATGTTATTTGATCCAGGATGAGGCGATGATGGGAACACTAGAGCAAATGTTCCTGACTAAAACTAACTTTTTTGCAATTCTCTTTTCAAAAATATTTGTCAATTTATTGTTTGTTATTTTAAAAGGAACGCTTTTATTCTTTGTTTGCACACTTTTGTTTCATAAAGGTTCTATGCTGATGTCCGTTGGTCTGATGAAATATATAGAGATCATTACTATCATAGTTATTACCCTATTTTCCTTTTATTGTATTGGGGGAGTATTTGGCGGGCTGAGTTTATACTATAAACGGATATCGTCGATTCTCAATGTGGTTGATTATTTTCTGTTGATGTTTACAGGAATCATTGGTGATATTCACAGTTACAATCCGATCCTTCAATACATTATAAGAATAATGCCTATAACCAATGCGAATATATTGATCAATGAGATATTGAGTGATCGTGTTAAAGCAGGAGACGTGATATTGTTTGTGGTAACTGCTTTTGCCTTTATTGTTGCTGGAATAGTTGTATTGAACCTGTTGATCAGGAAAGCAAAAAAGGAAGGGAAGTTAGGGCAATATTAGGCGGAAAGTACTGTTACGAAAAATGGACAGTAGCATAAAATGTTCCATTGTGTTACTGCAAAGTATGTGATAAAATTTGGGTATTACGGATAACGTATCACAGAAACTGACATATTCGTACAGAAAGGGTGTGATGGAAAATGATCTGCGCGATCAGGAAATGGAAGTTGTCGGACGCGGGCGATCTGGCGGCGGCGCTTTCGAATAAAAAGATACAGGATAACCTTCGGGACGGGCTGCCGTACCCGTACACAGAGCAGGACGGAGCGGACTTTATCGCCGCCATGCTTGCGGCGGATGAAAACGATACATTTGCCTTTGCGGTCACGGTGGAGGATCGGGCGATCGGCAGCATCGGCGCGTTCCGCCAGCAAAACATTCACAGGCAGACCGCCGAGATGGGATATTATATAGCAGAGGCGTACTGGGGCAGAGGGATCATGACGGAGGCAGTGCGGCAGACTTGCGCGTACGTCTTTGCACAGAGCGATATCATGCGCATCTACGCAGAGCCATTTGCATATAATACAGCGTCGTGCAGGGTGCTTGAAAAGGCAGGATTTCAGTATGAGGGCACACTGCAAAACAACGCGGTCAAGAACGGCAAGGTTCTTGATATGAAGATGTACGCGCTGTTGAAATGACCGGGGGCTGTCTGCAAAAGTGATTATATCAGATCCCATATGAAACGAAAGGATATTTGGGGAAGATGGAACAATTTCGATTTATCTGGCAGTATGTTAAGCGGCATAAATGGCAGTATCTGGCCGGGGTCATCACGCTGTTCATACTGGATTTTGCCAACCTCTACATACCGAAAGTGACAGGCGTCATCACGGACGGACTCGCCGCCCATACAATGAACATGGAGGGCGTGCTCCGCAATATCGGGATCATACTCGGGATCGGTCTGACGCTGGCGGTGGGGCGTTTTTTGTGGCGCTATTTCATTTTCGGGGCATCTCGGTCGATCGAGCACGAGATCCGCGACAACATGTTTGCACATCTGGAAACGCTCGACGTGGAGTACTACAACGAGCACAAGACCGGCGATCTCATGACGCGCTTTACGAGCGATCTGAACGCGGTGCGCATGGCGATCGGACCGGCTGTCATCGCGGCGTTTGACGCGGTGGTCATGACCGTGATGGTGATCGGACAGATGATGGTCTATGTCAATGTCAAGCTGACGCTCATCGCCATCATTCCGATGATCTTCATCGCGTTCGGGGAGCTGTATTACGGCAAGATCATGCAAAAGCGCTATCTGGAGCGGCAGGAGGCAGTGTCCGACCTCACGGATTTTGTGCAGGAGAGCTTTTCCGGCGTGCGCGTTGTGAAGGCGTTCGTGCGCGAGCGGGCGCAGATCAGAGCGTTTGCCGGGGCAAACGCCAACGCGAAAATGAAAAACCTGCGGATCGCCCGGATGGAGTCGATCGTCATTCCGCTGCTCGATGTGGTCATCGGCATCAGCAGCCTGCTCACGCTGCTGTACGGCGGTTTTCTCGCGCTCACCGGGGAGATCACGATCGGCCGGTTTGTCGCGTTCAACCAGTATATCATGATGCTCGTGTGGCCGATGCTCGCCTGCGGCGAGGCGATCAACATGTTCTCGCAGGGCGGTGCGGGCATCAGGCGCATACAGGAGGTGTTTGAGGAGGAGCCGGAGATCGCCGACACAGCGCCTGCGGCGAAGGTGAGCGGGATCAGGGGGGATATATGTCTGAGGCACCTCACTTTTATCCACAGGGGGCACAGTGAGCCGACCTTAAAGGATATCAGCCTGGACATCAAGGCGGGGACGACGCTTGCCGTGATCGGGCGCACGGGAAACGGCAAGTCGACGCTCGTCAATCTGCTGCTGCATCTCTACAACACAAAGCCTGGCATGATCTTCATCGACGGAAGGGATATCAACAGCATTCCGCTCAAAACACTGCGCGAAAATATCGCTTACGTGCCGCAGGACAATTTCCTGTTTTCCGACACCCTGAAATCCAACATTGCATTCGGCACGGACAACGAGGAGATGGATGAGATCATCAGGGCGACCAAGACGGCGTGCATCCACGACAATATCATCGCGTTTCCCGACGGATATGACACGGTTGTGGGGGAGCGGGGCGTCACGCTGTCGGGCGGTCAGAAGCAGAGGAGTTCGATCGCGCGCGCATTGAAGAAGGACGCGCCGATCCTGATCCTCGACGATGCGCTCTCCGCGGTGGACACGGACACGGAGGAGAAAATATTGCGGAATCTCAAGGAAAACAGGCGCGGAAAGACGACGATCCTGATCGCGCACCGCATTTCTACCATACAGAATGCCGACACCATTCTCGTGCTGGAGGACGGGGAGGCAAAAGAGTGCGGCAGCCACAGGGAACTGATGGCGCTTGGCGGTATTTATAAGGAAATGTTTGAGAAACAGCAGCTTGAAGCCGCGAAAAGCATGGCAATGGCGGAGGTGGAATAAAATGAAACGGTTGTTGGGCTATTTAAAACCGCATAAGTGGATGATGCTCCTCTCCTCAGTGCTTGTCATCGCGCTGATCGGTGTGGAGCTCTACAAGCCGATCATCATCGGAAATGCCATCGACGATTACATCGGCAGTTACGGGCAGCCGGGCGTGGATCTCGGGATGGAGGAGGCTTTCGGCGGGATCCTGCGCGCGGGGGGACTGTACGCTCTGATGCTCCTGCTGGGCTTTGTGTTCAACGCCTCCAACACATGGATCCTGCAGAATATCGGGCAGTCCATCATCTACAGGATGCGCGAGGAGGTCTTTGCGCACATTCACACACTCTCCGTCAACTTTTTCAACACGCAGCCAGTCGGCAAGCTCGTGACGAGGGTGTCCAATGACACGGAGGCGGTCAACGAGCTGTTTTCGCAGATACTGGCAAAGCTTTTCAAAAACTCGGTGAAGATCATCGGCTTTGCGGTCGTGATGCTCTCGATCAATGTGCGCATGGCGCTGTATTCGTTTCTGCTGATTCCGTTTGTGACAGGGCTGACGTTCTTTTTCCGCTATATGTCCAGAAAGGCGTACCGTCTGACAAGGACGCGCATCACGGAGCTGAACACATTTCTGTCCGAGCATATCTCGGGCATGAAGCTGATCCAGATCTTTGCGCGGGAGCGGGAGAAATATCAGGAATTTGAAGATAAGAGCGAGCAGCTTTTCCGGGCAAACTGGCGCGAGGTCATGACCTTTGCCATTTTCCGACCGTCGATCTACATGCTGTCTGTCTTTGCGATGGTCATCGTGATCGGGCAGGGCAGCGCGTCCGTGCTGGCGGGGACAGTCTCGCTGGGAACGCTGTTTGTGTTCATCAACTATATCAGCTCCTTTTTCGAGCCGATCCAGGAGCTCGCAGAGCAGTTTGGTACGCTGCAGTCCTCCCTCGCGTCGGCGGAGAAGATCTTCGCGATCCTGGACGAGAAGCCGGAGATCGTGAATCCCGAAAATCCGAGAGCGGTCACGATCCAGGGCAGGATCGAATTCAGGCATGTCTGGTTTGCCTACGAGAAGGACGACTACATATTAAAGGATGTGAGCTTTCTCATAGAGCCGGGCGAGAAGGTGGCGTTTGTCGGGGCGACCGGCGCCGGAAAGTCTTCGATACTCAATCTGATCGGGCGCTATTATGATATCCAGCGCGGGGAGATCCTGATCGACGGCGTGAACATCAGGGAGATCGACAAGGATGCCCTGCGGCAGGCGATCGGTCAGGTGCAGCAGGACGTGTTCATCTTTACCGGGGATATCAAGGGCAATATCTCGCTGGGCAGCGAGGATATCTCACAGGAGGAGATCGAGCGCGCAGCCCACATCGTGAACGCGGATTCCTTTATCAACAAGATGCCAAACGGGTTTGACGAGCCGGTGACGGAGCGCGGCAGCACGCTCTCCGCGGGTCAGCGCCAGCTCATCTCCTTTGCGCGGACGCTCGCTTACCAGCCGACGATCCTCGTGCTGGACGAGGCGACCGCGAACATCGATACCGAGACGGAGAGTCTGATCACCGAGGCGCTCGAAAAGCTGATGGAGGGACGCACGACCATCATGGTGGCACACCGCCTCTCCACGATCCAGCACGCCGACAAGATCATCGTCATGCACAAGGGTGAGATCCGGGAGAGCGGATCGCACCAGGAACTGCTTCAGCTGGGCGGCATGTACAAGAAGCTGTATGATCTGCAGCTTGCGGAGGCGTGAGCAGGTATAAACATTTTTCGGTAAAAAAATCAGGAGGTTCTTGACCGTCTTGTGGAGGAGCGCGTGCTGGTGTGGAATGCGGAGGTGTCAAGGCAGCAGAGCGATGTCATGCAGGAAAAAAGTGATGATATGGCAAAGATCATGGAGGTGGCAAGGCGCATCGGAAAGGGTGCGAAAGTGCCGGCTTCGGATGAGAAGAAGCTGATGGACTACAGCATGGAAGTGTATCTGGCGGCAAAGAACCTCGCTATGCTCAATGAGCGTAAAAAAAGAGAGAAGTACAAATCCCTGTGGGAGGATGAGGACGACAGACAGCGGCAGGAGTATGACCCGCAGGAAAAGGCGGAAAATGCAGAGACAAGTGTCGGTCTGCCGGACACTTCACCTGTCGGGGGGGTTGACGAGATCCTGTCGGAGGGTGCTGACACACCGATGGAATAATATTTGGAAGTCGGTTTCGTGAGGGCGGGGCAGATGAGGAGGTATACGGATGCAGCATGTAGTATTGAGGGATCTGTCCGTTTTGTGGGCAATGTTCCATGTGATTTTCCTGTTCGTGATGCTGTTTCGGTCGCGTTATAACAGACGCAAGACAGCGGTGCTCGCAGGAGTCGGTATGGGTATTTTGATGATGTCAAACATGGTTTTGGGCTGGGTGCTTGGATTTGATGTACTCGCAAAAGTTTTTTTCTTTACCTGTTCGGTTCCGAGCTTTGTATTTTTTTATCTCATCTCTGCCGACAAAAGGTTTCGTTTTCTGTTTACCTTCTGTCTGGCAGACACGACCGCGCTGTGGGTCATGGCAGCCACAAACCTGCTGGATCATTATTTCGGGGGAGGTACCTATGTCCTGATGTTTTTCAGCAGACTGGCTGCATTTCCGCTGATCGAGTATCTGGCGTACCGATTCCTGCGAAAGCCGTATCTGGAACTGCAGGCTGCAGTCAAAAAGGGCTGGGGCATCTTCTCGGGGATGACGATGCTGTATTATATCCTGCTGTTTCTGGTGGTGCAGTTTCCTGTTAACATTGTGGAGCGGCCAAAGGATGTCCCGGTCTGCGTTCTGATCCTGATCATGATGTTTTTTAACTACAGTATGATGTTTGCCTCGCTCTATGGGCAGTTTTTGCTGTACCGCAAGCAGCAGAATGAACTGGTCCTGCAGGAGCAGCTTGAAAGCCAGCAGCGCATCCGGAAACTAAAGCACGACATGAAGGGCTACACAGTGACGCTCTCGGGGCTTCTGGCTGCGGGAAAAGTGGATGAGGCATTAGTGTATCTGAGAAATGTGCAGGGTGAGATCGACACCTGTATGGGACAGTACTGCGCCAATCCGTATTTTAATGCTGTGCTTGGCAGTTACTCCCAGAAATTCGAACAGATCGGCGCTGTGCTGGCGGTTGACGTCCAGGTTGGCGACGAACAGCTGCCCTACATGGAGCTGTGCCAGATCTTCTCAAACGGGCTGGAAAATGCAAGGGATGCACTCCGGGAGCTGCCGCAGGAGCAGCGGAAAGTGTCCGTGCAGATGGGGTACAACAAAAAACGTCTGACCATTCGGATAAAAAATTCCTGCAGCAGTGCCCTGCATGTGGAGCGGGGGACAATCCCAGGCACTACCAAAAAAGGTGCAGACCACGGATTTGGCATACCGACGATGCTCGAGGCGGCACAGAAGATCGGCGGGGATCTGATGTGCTACACCCAGGACGGATATTTTGTGGTGGATGTGCTGCTGCCGATGGGATCAAATTGAAAAATATGGATAAAAACCCATAAAAACCAGTCTGACAGACCGTATGTATGATAGGATCAACAAATTGCAGGATCAATCGTCGTAAGATCAGGTCATTCTGGTATACATCCCAATCAGTGTGTACCGCCGGAGAATGAGGAATGGGAGGGAAAGTATGAAAAGAAAATGGACAAAACTTTTACCATTGTTTGCAGTCACGGCAAGCCTGCTGACAGGCTGCGGGGGTGCATCAGGCGGCTCGCAATCCATGATGACGGCAGACTCGGCAGCACCGTCTGACAACACTGCCGCGATGGATTCCTATGGAAGCGGCTTTGCAAGCGACAACTACGCCGGGGCAGAGGCGGAGATTGCCGTGGAGGAGGGCATGACAAAGAGTCAGGCGCAGGAGGAGACGCCGGGCATGGCTGACATGGCACTGCTCGAGGAGAAGCTCGTGTATCACTGCAATCTTGAGATCGAGACGCTCGACTACGCTGCAACGATGACTTCTGTCAAGGCGGCGATCGCCAAATACAGCGGTGTCATCCAGTCAGAGAGCGAGAGTGACAGCGGACACGACTGGTATTATGAGAGCTACCGCAAGACAAGCGGCACACTGCACAATTATCTGGAAGTTCGGATTCCGTCAAAGGATTACAACAATTTTCTGGAGGAGCTCGGCGGTGTCGGCAAGGTGATCTCCAAGACAACGAGCGTGGATAATATCAGTCAGAAGTACTATGACACGACAGCGCAGATCGAGGCGCTGCGGATCCAGGAAAAAAATCTGCTGGCGATGCTCGAGAAGTGTGAGACGATCGAGGACATGATCACGGTGGAGCAGCGGCTGTCGGAGGTCCAGTATCAGCTCAATGACCTGCAGACCACCAGGCGCTACATGGACATGGACGTGGCATACTCGTATGTCAACATCGGCATCTCGGAGGTGATGGAGTACCGTCAGGACAGCGAACCTGTCAAGCGAAACAAGTTTGCAGACCGGTTAAAGAATACACTGATCTCCACCGGCAGAGGTTTCGTGTCATTTCTGGAAGGACTGCTGTTTTTGGTGATCCGGCTGTCCCCGTACATACTGGTCATGGCTGTGATCTACTTTGTCTTTCTAAAGCGTTTTATGGAGGCGCACAAGACCAGGAAGGCGGCATCGACTGCCCTGGATGCGCATCGAAATCAGAACAGTATCATGCGTCCGATGGTGCAGGAACAGAATACCAGGTGGCAGGCACCGCCCACAGAGCCAGGCATGATGTCGGTACAGGCACCGCATCCGGAAACCGGGCAGGATCATCCGTGTGAAACACAGCCGCCGCATCATCCGGACGGTGAGGCGTGAGCCGTCAGCGCGCCATGGATCCCGGCGAAGCGCCGTAGATCTCATGAAATGCCCTGTAGAAGGAACGCAGGCTGCTAAAGCCGCTGGCAAAACAGATCTCGGTCACGGACAGCTCGGAGTGTGTCAGCAGCCCCATCGCATACTCCGCGCGGAGCCGCCGGAGGTAGTCGCTGTAGGAACAGCCAAACTTGTCCTTAAAGATATGGGAGATATGATATTTGCTGTAGCCAAGGGCGCCGGCGAGCTGTGACAGACTGATCTCCTCGGAAAAGTGCTGGTTCAGATAATTGGATATTTCCTGGCAGGGACCGACGGCATCGTACAGACGATCCTGCTTGAGGAGCGTGATATGTGACAGGATCATGCCGGTGATAGCATACAGATATCCCTTGGAAATGCGGATATCTGTATTTTTTTGCGCGTTGTCGAGCAGTCCCTCCACCAGGGAGGCAAATGCTCCGGCATCGGGCAAACCCGCGACAAAAGGTTCCTGCGGGTGACGCGTGCTGAATTCCGCCGAAAAATCAGGAAGGAAGATATGATTAAAAATGATCATGACAGCGGACGAATGCCCGGGGGTGCAGGTCTCGTGCACGACGTTTGGAAAGGCGATGGAAACCATTCCTTTTTCGAGTAATTTTTTCTGGCCGGATATCGTCATTTCGATCGCCCCGTCGAGCACATAGAAGATTTCAACCTGACGGTGCATGTGCGCCTGGTAATTGTTGTCGTTGGTTATTTTTACAAACAGATAATCGTCCCTGTTCTGATAGATCATGATGCGATGCCTCCGATTTTTTTATGCACAGCCCTGCGCGGAGGAACCGTGCCTTTCCATACAGTATACACGCATCGCGGGCCGAATGCAATGCTGTGCCAGCGCGCACAAAACCGCAATATCTGGCACAGAAATGACAGGATGCGGCATTGAAGGTGCGGGGACGGATGCCGTATACTGAACAAAGGAACAGCAGGCGTTTCTGACGGACAGTTCGATACGATCCATTCAGAACGACCGCATAAAGTTTATGGATGAAGTTCAGGAATGAATTTCATGATAGAAAGGCAGGTACAAGATGAAAACAGCCAGCATGTGGAATGCGGATCTGGGAAACGGCAGCTACCGCAATCCGATACTCTGGGCAGACTATTCGGATCCTGATGTGATTCGTGTCGGCGGGGATTATTTTATGACCGCATCTAGCTTTTGCAATGCGCCGGGGCTTCCGCTCCTGCACTCAAGAGACCTGATAAACTGGAAAGTGGTGAACTATATCATCAATGAGATACCGGAAGAGCGCTACAGGGAGCCAATGCACGGCTGCGGCGTGTGGGCGCCGGCGATCCGATATCACGAAGGAACCTATTTTGTCTGTTTCCCCATGCCGGACGAGGGGATCTATATGTGTACTGCGACAGATCCCTTCGGCGCATGGTCAAAGCCGGTCAACATCAGACCGGGTGCGGGCTGGATCGACCCGTGTCCGTTCTGGGATGACGACGGGAGGGCGTATCTCGTCGCGGGTGTCGCAAAGAGCCGGATCGGCTACAAGAGCGTTCTCCATATGGTGGAGATGCAGCCTGACGGAATGGGGCTGATCGGAGAGGAAGTCAGGATTTTTGACGGAAACGAGAATGACCAGGAGACGATCGAAGGTCCCAAAATGTACAAGAGAGACGGCTGGTACTATATTTTTGCACCGGCTGGCGGTGTGAAAACCGGCTGGCAGACGGTGCTGCGCTCCCGCAATGTGTTCGGACCATACGAATACAAGGTCGTGATGCGCCAGGGGAACAGCGCCGTGAACGGGCCGCATCAGGGAGCGTGGGTGGACACCGTTACAGGGGAGGACTGGTTCCTCCATTTTCAGGATGTCTATGCGGCGGGGCGCATCACGCATCTGCAGCCGATGAGCTGGCATGAGGGCTGGCCTGTCATCGGGATCGCGAAGGACGGCGGCGATGGAAGCCGTCGTGACTACGGAGAGCCGGTGATCGAATACCAGAAACCGAATGTCGGGCGTGTGGCAGTCGATCTATGTGAGCCGGAGACCTCCGATGATTTTACCGATGATCAGTTGGGACTGCAGTGGCAGTGGAATGCGAATCCGCAGCAGGAGTGGTATGAACTGACAGGAAGCGGTATGAGATTAAATGCAGTCATGCGCTCGACCGTATATGGAGACATGCCAAACCTTTTGCTGCAGAAGTGGCCGGCGCCGGAATTTATCTGCGTCACCAGGCTGGACATTTCCAATCTCGCAGACAGGGAAGAGGCTGGTGTGATATCGATGGGGATGCGCTATGGACTGATCACGTTCCGCAAAGAAAAAGAGATACTCAGACCATTTTTTGTCATCGGTGTACAGAAGTATGGAAAGATCCTGCCGGACACAACGGAGGAGACAGAACATGCGCTGCCGGAAATGAACTGCGCACAGGCAAAGGAGATCTATGTGCGCTACACAGTAAGACAGACAGGCACGCAGGAGCTGAGCAGTACCGAAAAGGGATTTCCGCTGGAGCTGGTGACGTTCGAGTACAGCACAGACGGCAGCAGCTACACAAAGGCAGGGGAGATGAACGCGGTGCCAGGGCGCTGGGTGGGCGTCAAAAACGGCGTGTTCTGCTGTTCTGCGGGTGATGGTATTACGGAAAACAGCGGATACGCAGTGGTAGATTTTGTTGAATACTGCCATGCAGAATAAATTATCATCATAACGATAT
This sequence comes from uncultured Lachnospiraceae bacterium, assembly GCA_910585765.1. Lineage (GTDB taxonomy): Bacteria > Bacillota > Clostridia > Lachnospirales > Lachnospiraceae > COE1. The sequence goes on from CAJUES010000054.1 coordinate 12,507, forward strand.
AGTCTCCCGGGTTCTCTCAAAGAGCCTCCGGGAGGCTGTCAAACAATGGAGGATTCATATATGGGCAACACGTATCAAAACCCGGTACAGAGAGGCTTCTTTCCTGATCCGTCCGTCGTGCGTGTCGGGGAGGATTACTACATGGTCAATTCCACATTCCAGTATTTTCCGGCGATCGCCATCAGCCACTCAAAGGACATGGTGCACTGGCACGTGATCGGACACGCCGTCACCGATCCCGATGAACTGGATCTGCAGGATATCAGGGACTCGCACGGCATCTGGGCGCCGGATATCTCGTACCACGACGGCAGATTCATCATCATGGCGACGCTCCGTCTCAACGCCGACGGAAAGCGCGGCAGCAATGTCATGCGAAGACAGCTCGTCGTCTCCTCCGATAAGCCGGAGGGACCTTACAGCAAACCGAGCTGGCTTGAGGTGGACAGCATCGACCCGTCGCACTTTGTGGACGATGACGGCAGGCATTACATGGTCATCAGCCCGGGCATCAATCTCGTGCCATTGAGCGATGACTGCACGAAAGTGACCGGCGATACGATCCCGGTGTGGCAGGGAACCGGCGAGCGGTGCCCCGAGGGACCGCATCTGTTGAAGCGTGGGAAGTACTATTACGCGATACTGGCGGAGGGCGGCACCGGATATGGGCACGGCATCAATGTAGGACGCTCGGAAAATCTGTTTGGACCGTATGAGCCATCGCCCTATAATCCGCTGATGCGCCAGTTTGATCCCGACGCGCCGATCCAGCGCACCGGACACGGCAAGCTCATCCAGACACAGAACGGCGACTGGTGGGTGTATTACCTCATGGGCAGACCAAACCAGGGACATTACACGACGATCGGAAGGGAGTCCGGATTAGATCCCGTCACCTGGCTTGCGGACGACTGGTTTGTCATCAATGACAGAAAGGGACCAAGCACCGAACAGACGGCGCCTGACCTGCCGCCGCATCCGTTTGAAAAGTGGGCGCGCGATGACTTTGACAGCGATCAGCTGAACGTAAACTGGGAGTTTGTGCGCAATCCGGCAAAGGGAAGTTACTCCCTCACCGAGCGTCCGGGGTATTTTCGCATCTGGACAAGGGACGGGCAGCTCTCAGAGATCCGCGCAAAGAATACGCTGGTGAGACGCGAGCAGGAGCTGCGCTACACTGCCGCGACGAAGGTGGAATTTTACCCCTCGAGAGACGGTGAACAGGCGGGACTGACCTGCTACTACAGCACGGCGACATACGCGAGGTTTTCTGTCTGCTATGAGGAAGGCAGAAAGCTTCAGCTCGTCATCAACCGCAATCACGGCGAGGAGCTGATCGCATCTGTCGATGCGTTGAAAGAGCAGGGCGTGCACCTTAAAGTCGTTGTCGACAGGCTCACCAGAAGCTTTTATTACAGCTACGACGGCGAAGTGTGGACACTTGCCGGCGTGCTCGAAAACTGCGTCTATCTCTGCGACGAGGGCGTTCCCGACGATCCCAAGCGCCATACAGGAACCCTGGTGGGGATCTATGCCAACAACGGGGGCTGCGGCACACGCATCCCGGCGGATTTCGATTACTTTGAATATATAGATTGAGCCATAAAATAAAACGGCTGCATCATGCTGCAATGCATGCGCAGTCGTTTTATATATCAGGGTGTTTTCTTTCCGCTGCCCAGCCGTCTCAAGCCGCCTGCAGCGAGCGGCTTTTTCGGATGCAGCTCGAAAAGCTTCCGTGCCATATTCAAGTTCGGCGCAGTGCCAAGCCCGTTGAGGTAGCATGTGCCGAGCATGTCGGAACACGAGGTATCTCCCTTGAAGTACGCTTTGCTCAACAGCAAAAATGCCTGTCCGTAGTCCGGTTTGATCCCCTCTCCGCCGCGGAAATAGATCTCACCCAACAGATTGCAGAATCCCGCGTCGTCGGGGAGTTTTTCGTAACCTTTTTCCAGGTAGGAAAGCGCTTTTTTGAGGTCAAGCGGCAGCGCTCCGCCGTAGGTGTACAGTCTGCCAAGACAGTAGTAGGCGTAATCATCTTTGTGGAGTATCGCGCGCTCATACAGTTCCACTGCCCTGCCAAGTTCGTTGTCATCGCGGTATTCGTTGCCGACGATGCGCTCGTAGGCTCCGATCCCCATCTGTGCCCCGATATGAATGTAGTTCTTCGCCTTCTGCTGCTGGATGGGTGCCCCATGTCTGCCAGTGCGCAGAATATCGACCAGATTGGGGATCGCGATGCCAAGCCCGCGGGTGGCGCACTCCTCGTAGAGTTTCACCGCAGCGGCGATCCACTCATACTGCAGCCGCTCATATCTTTTGCTGCCCACACGCTGCGGTGTGATGTTCAGAAATTCGGCCGCCGTGCAGTAGTAGTACGCGTTGGCGATCATGTACTTGCAAAAGACATGCCCCTGTTCCGCCTTCTGAAACACCGCATCCCAAATCTCCCTCTTGGAGTGATAGGGAGGGTGCACATAGGTGCCGCCGGGCGGCGTATACCCCTCCTGGTGCATCGTACCGAACATGCATATGGCACTCTCAAGGGAAAAGCCAGCGTGAAAACACTCAAAGGCTAATTTTTTGTCGACCGGCATCTCCATCACCGGATCGACATAGCTTTTTCCCAGATAACAGCGCCCGAGAAAATAAAAGGCGTCCCCGTCGCCCAGATTGGCAGCCCCGCGCAGCAGCGCGAGCGCCTCCTCGCGCCGCTGTGCATCTCTGTCAAACCATATGATCTGAATCGCCTGTTCCACGCGCTCGTCAAAAAGTGCAGCCATAATTATCATGCCTTTCTGTCTTTTGGTAATAAGATTTTATCCTTATTTTACCATAGATCAATGTGTTTCACCATAATTATTTGAAAGAAAAATGCCTGCGGCAGCCGGACAGCGACCATAATATTTTATAAATGGTTCGTATAAACGATACTCGTTCCAAAAGGCATCAGCGCCAGCTTCGCCAGCTTGAACTGCTGCAGCCCAAACGGGATCCCGATGATCGTGACGCATAACAGGCAGCCGATCACAAGATGCTCTACGGCAAGCGGGATCCCGGAGATCAGGATCCAGATCACATTTACGATGAAGGAGACAGCCCCGCCGCCGTAGACGATCTCCTTGCCAAACGGAAAGAACGACATCGACGCAAACTTAAAGCACTGGATGCCGTAGGGGATCCCGATGATCGAGATGCACCACAGACACCCCGCGAGCATCCAGCTGAGCCCGCTGATACAGCCTCCAAAGATAAACCACAAAAGATTTCCAAGACAACTCATTTTCACAGTTACTCCTATCTCAGCTATTTTGAATTATTTTATAGTATTCTGGAACATCATATCACGTTTTTGGCTGCAGTACATTAAAACAAGATTAAAATTTCAACCCGTATCTTCCCGATCTCAGTGCATTTCGTGGAGTGCCCTGTGTCCATACACACTTTTATCACCCCAACTGTATAATAGTATAGGCAGATCGCGTGGGAAACCGCTCCTGTCAGCAGCATACCAGCAACAAAAAATGTGCGGAAAAGGAACACACCCTTGTTTTTCCTCTGCAAAAATGTCATAATATAATATGCCGATCAAAGCCAATATGAGGAGGACATCATGTCATACACCGCATTATACCGAAAATTCCGCCCCGACATTTTCGAGGATGTCAAGGGACAGGACCATATCGTCACAACACTCAGAAACCAGATCAGGGCAGACCGCATCGGACATGCCTACCTTTTCACGGGAACGCGCGGAACGGGCAAGACCACCATCGCGAAACTGTTTGCCAAGGCCGTAAACTGTGAGGATCCCAGAGACGGCAGCCCCTGCGGGCGGTGCAGGAGCTGTCAGACCATCGCGTCCGGAGCCAGCGTCAACGTGATCGAGATCGATGCCGCGTCAAACAACGGTGTGGACAATATCCGGGAGATCGTCGATGAGGTGTCATACTCGCCGGTGGAGGGCAAATTCAAGGTTTATATCATCGATGAGGTGCATATGCTTTCCATAGGAGCGTTCAACGCACTGCTCAAGACTTTGGAGGAGCCGCCTTCCTACGTCATCTTTATCCTGGCGACCACCGAAGTGCACAAGATACCGATCACGATCCTCTCGCGGTGCCAGCGCTATGATTTCAAGCGCATCACCATAGAAACCATCGCGGACCGCCTGCGCGAACTCATGGACAAAGAGCAGGTCCAGGTCGAGGATAGGGCGCTCAGATACATCGCAAAGACGGCGGACGGTTCCATGCGTGATGCGCTGAGCCTGCTCGACCAGTGCATCGCGTTCCACTTCGGGGAGGAGCTGACCTACGACAAGGCGCTCGAAGTACTGGGGGCGGTGGATACGGAAGTGTTCGCGCGCCTGCTCGAAATGGTACAGGCGCAGGACATCGCAGGCTGCATTGCGCTTCTCGAGGAGGTCGTCATGCAGGGGCGCGAGCTCACCCAGTTTGTCACGGACATCACCTGGTATCTCAGGAATCTGCTGCTGGTGAAGACATCCGACAGCGACATCGAGGACGTCATCGACGTGTCCAGCGACAACCTGGCACGCCTGAGAGCGGAGGCAGAGACAATGGATGCGGAGGAGATCATGCGCCAGATCCGCATCTTTTCAGAGCTGTCCGGGCAGATCAAGTATGCGACACAGAAGCGCATCCTGATAGAGATGACACTGATCAAACTGTGCAGGCCGGCGATGGAGACGACAAACGACGCAGTCGTGGCGCGCGTGAAGAATCTGGAAGAAAAAATCGAAAAAGGTGTTGTGCAGACCGCCCCTGTTGCGATACAATCAACAGAGACAGCCGTGGCAGCCGCACACAGGCCCGAGCTGCCCAAAGCGATCCCTGATGAGATCAAGCAGATCGTCGGCAGCTGGCAGGGCATCGTGGCGGAGACGAGCCAGCCGCTCAAAACGCACCTCAAAAACGCGCACCTGAGCCTTGGCGGGGACAACAGGCTGCTGATCGTAGTGGATGACGGTGTGAACTATGATAACCTCAGCCGCGAGGAAAACCGTAAACACGTGGAGGATATGATATCCAATTTTGCACAGAAAGAGGTATCTGTGGAGATACGCAGACTAGATCCCGGCGGACATTTTGAGGAGAGCTATCCTGATCTGGAAAAAGCGATCAACATGGACATAGAAATCGAAGATGAGTAGTAAAGGAGAATGACACATGGCAAAAAGAGGAGGATTTCCAGGCGGGATGCCCGGAAACATGAACAATCTGATGAAGCAGGCGCAGCGCATGCAGAGGCAGATGGAGGAAGGACAGAAAGAGCTCGAGGCAAAAGAGTTTTCTGCCAGGGCAGGCGGCGGAGCAGTCGAAGTCGTCGTCACAGGCAAGAAGGAAGTGGTGAAAGTCACACTCTCGGAGGAGGCTGTGGACCCCGATGATATCGAGACACTCCAGGATATGATCATGGCGGCGGCAAACGAGGCGCTCCGCCAGGCGGAGGAGGCAAACAGCGAGCTCATGGGCAAAATGACAGGCGGTCTGGGCGGACTCGGAGGAGGTCTCCCCTTCTGATGGAACTATACAGCGGACATATCAACAAGTTGATCGAACAGTTTGCAAAACTTCCCGGTGTGGGCAGCAAATCGGCGCAGAGACTCGCACTCCATGTGATCAACATGCCCCCGGAACATGTCGAGCGCTTTGCGCAGATCATGGTCGATGCGCGGAAAAATATTCATTACTGCAAGACCTGCTGCACGCTCGCGGACAAGGAGTTCTGTCCCATCTGTGCAAACCCGAAACGCGATCACACGACGATCATGATCGTGGAAAACATCAGGGATCTCGCTGCATATGAGAAAACGGGCAAATATGAAGGGGTATACCATGTACTTCACGGAGCGATCTCTCCCATGCTCGGGATCGGTCCAAACGATATCCGGCTCAAAGAGCTCGTGAAACGCCTCGAGGATGATATCAGCGAAGTCATCATAGCGACGAACTCCAGCCTCGAGGGGGAGACTACGGCAATGTATATCTCAAAACTGATCAAGCCCACCGGGGTGAAAGTGACGCGGATCGCGAGCGGCGTGCCCGTAGGCGGCGACCTCGAGTGCATCGATGAGATGACGCTGCTGCGCGCACTCGAAGGCAGGACGGAGCTGTGACCGGACCGTCGCGGTCTCACAGTTTTTGCTGCTGGCTGAACAGGCACAGAAGTAGTTATATGCGAATTATGAACAAGAAGTACTGTATCTGGGAACATGAAGATAAAGTATGAAAAAATGAAAAGAAAAGAGGGAAAACAAATGGCAATCACAACAAAAAGCTTTGGGAAAACACAAGACGGTACAGAAGTAAACCTGTACACCATCAAGAACGACAACGGTGTTACCGCGGAAGTGACCAACTTTGGCGCGATCCTCGTCGGACTCTTCGTGCCTGACAAGGCAGGGAAGACAGCGGATGTCGTGCTCGGATTTGACAGCGTGGAGGGCTATTTCAAAAACGGCAGCTTCTTCGGGGCAACGATCGGACCGAGCGCAAACCGCATCGACAATGCAAGCTTTACCATCGACGGTGTAAAGTACCAGCTTGCGGTGAACGACAGCACCAACAACCTCCACAGCGACGCTGACAAGGGGTATCACAAGAGAGTATGGAACGCGGAAGTAAAGGATAACAGTGTCGTGTTTACGATCAATGACGAGGACGGGTCTATGGGATTTCCCGGAAACAGAAAAGTCCAGGTGACATACACAGTCACCGATGACAACGGACTCAGGATCGATTACGACGTGACAAGTGACAGGAAAACCCTGATCAACATGACCAACCACACATATTTCAATCTGGCAGGGCATGACAGCGGCAATATCGAGGCACATAAGATCTGCATTCACGCTTCGCACTACACACCGGTCTATGAGCGTCTGATCCCGACCGGGGAGCTTGTGGAGGTGGCAGGCACACCGTTTGACTTCAGGACGATGCGGACCATCGGGGACGACATCGACGCAGACGACGTGCAGCTGGGGTATGGACAAGGCTACGACCACAACTTCGCGCTCGACGACTTTGACGGGTCACTCAGAAAGGCAGCCTCTGTGGAGGAACCGACGACAGGCAGGAAGATGGACGTGTACACAGACCAGCCGGGTCTGCAGTTCTACGCAGGCAACTGCATCAAGCCGGAGACCGGAAAGGGCGGGGCAGCGTACGACAGGAGAAGCGGTCTCTGCCTGGAGACACAGTGCTTCCCCGATGCGATCAATCAGCCGGAATTCCAGGATGTCGTATACGGACCGGACAGGCCATATAAGACGACGACCATTTACAAGTTCTACAATTAATACAAACCAATAATACATACCAGACGCTCAGGAGCCGCCGGCAGATCGGATCAGCCGGCGGCTCCTTTGCGCTGCGCCGCCGGCAGCACAATTTTTTTCAGGGCTGACGCATTTCGACAGATTCCTCATGCGGGAAGTGTTAAGATAGCATTGATAGCTCAAAGATCTTAATACGAAAGGATGCAAAGGTGATGCCGAGATGGACAAGCAAACAAATATACACACAAACGCGCAGGGTTTCATCCCTGTAAACACACGGACGATAGGGACTCCGGAGGGGATCTATATCCTGTATCTCGAAGATTATGTACATACATTCATGAAAAAGCTCTTGTCGAACACTCCGCAGAATGTGTCCCTAAAGGGCAGAAAGAGACTGGGAGAGAGCCAGGACTATCAGCAGGACTGTCAGATAGAGAGTACAGTGCAGCAGGAGATCGCGCTCTATGGCAGATCGATCGAGGAGAACGGCAGATACAGGATCGTGATATCCGGGGCAGCAGTTTCAGACGGCGGCAGTGACAGGATCCAGCAGCTGAACAACACGTATTTTCCCTCGTGCTCCTACATAGGAAATGCGAATGTGAGCCTCAACAAGGATTCCAGGCTGCGTCTTGAGCTGACGCTGCGCAGCACCAGAGTGATCCTGGACGACTTTTACATATACTATGACCAGAATGAGGAGATGCAGAATTATCTGGTGGAGTGGAACACTACAAGGGAGAACGATACGGGCAGCGTGATATTGTCCCCGACAGAACAGGACACGCGCGCGAGGAACAGTGTGGGCGACGCGGCGCAGCTGAGCAGGATCACGCAGGCGTACAACAGGGAGGAGGCAAAGGTCAGTTTCATGTGGAATGTCATGAATGTTCTGTGCCTTGGATTTGTCGTGTGTGTCATGGCGTACGGTATCATTTCCATGAACAATTACAGCAAAATGCAGAACATGCAGGACAATATCGATTACTGCATGGCGTTTATCGAGGAGAACACCTCCTTTCTGCAGCATGCATCGGGCACAGATGCAGACCAGTCACTGCCCGTTTCCGTGATGCAGCAGGATGTGCAGGCAGAAAGCGGGACCGCAAAGCAATATGCGCCGCAGGAAAAGGCGCCGTTCGCAGAAACAGCGCCGCAGGAGCCGCACACAGCGGCAGCAGAACCGTCAGATTCCGAACTAGAACCGCCTGCACAAGAACCGTTTGATCAGGAACCATCTGATCAAGAAGCGTCTGAACAAGAACCATCCGAACAAGAACCGTCAACGGCGCAGGATCCGGCACAGCCGTCCGGGGAGACACCGGAGGCAACACAGGCATTGGCGCAGCCGCCCGCCGTGGCTGATGAACCGCAGCCGCCCGCACAGGAGGAAGCAGCGGAGACAGAGCCGCCCGCACAGCCGGTCCAGGATCAGACACCCGTCCCGCAGTACTATGTCGTCCGCAGAGGTGATACGCTCAGGACCATATGCTACGATATATACGGGGACTATTCCCGCGTAGATGAGATCTGCAGGTGGAACAATATAGACGATCCCAATAATATTCTTTATGGACAAAAGCTTTTACTTCCATGAAAATAATGTTATACTGTATCTGTTCAGCTGTGCGCATGAGGGCATGGCTGGGGAGATACAGTATTTTTGTGAGCGGTAAATGAGGTATGCTGATGGCGGAAATAAAGGATTTTAACAGAAATCAATACCTGTTAAAAGGTGGGAAAGAGAACAAGGGCAAGGAAAAAGAGCATGACAGTGAGAAAAAGTCGATGGACAACATGCTGGCGAGGCACAGACAAGTCAGGCTGTATTCTGTTCTGTCGGTCCTGGCGCTCGCAGCAGTGGTCGTAGTCGGATCTTACATCAATTATAAAAATAAAGTTTATATCAATTATGAAGTGATACAGCAAAATGCGTGGGTCAGGGCTTCGGAGTCCAAAAGCTTCGATCTTGGCGGCACACTCTTTACATACAGCAATGACGGTATGAACTGTACGGATCTAAAGGGAAAGACCATCTGGAACCAGACATACGAGATGCAGAATCCGGAGATCAGAACCTGCGGAAAGACAGTGGCAGTCGGGGATTACAATGGCAGAAGGATCTATGTCGCAGACACACAGGGCGTGATCGGGACAGTGGAGACCACGATGCCGCTAAGGGATTTCAGCGTGTCCGCCAACGGCATCGTGGCGGCTGTACTGGACGATTCGCCAGTCACATCGATCTACCTGTACAATGCTGCTACCGGGGAAGCGTTTGCAGACTTCAAGACCAGAATGAGCAATTCGGGATATCCCATAGCGATCGATATCGCAAGCGACGGCAGTTTGGTCGCGGTTTCTTATATAAAAGTTGAAAAAGGCAAAATGGTATCCAACATCGGTTTTTACAATTTTTCGTCAGTGGGACAGAACTATACCGACAATTTCGTCAGCGGCTATGTGTACCCGGAAGCAGTGATACCGATCGTGCACTTCATGGGAAATGACACCGTGTTTGCCGCAGCGGATAACCGCAGGATGTTTTTCAGGGGCAGGCAAAAGCCGGAAAGCCTGTCAGAGACCATGATATCAGAGGAAGTGCAGAGCGTGTTCTGCGATGAGGACCACGTAGGGCTCGTGTTCTTCAACACTGCGGCGGAGACAGCATACCGCGTCGAAATCTACGATATCAACGGCAGGAAAGTCAGCGAGATCCCGTTTGACATGGAATACAAAGAGATCATATTTGATGCGTCAGGTGTCATCATATACAATGAAAATGAGTGCCTGATCTATGACTGGGGCGAAAAACTCAAATACCATGGAATCTTCGAGGAGAGGGTCCTGTGTTTCATCCCGGGCAGGAACATATCGAAGCACACGCTCGTCACAGAGGAGGCCATACAGACAATACAGCTTCATTAACTTCATTGACAAGGGTGAAAAAGACTCTTTATTTTTCGGTTTATGCACACAAAGGGGAGGGACATATTTGGAAATCAATATTCTTTTTATCATAGTAGTACTTACATTGTCTGCGGGGACGGTATGGGGGTGGAAAAGGGGACTTTTGGAGAGTGTCATACGCATTATATCCTGCATACTGGGAATACTGGTGGTCGTAGTGGTGGCAAAAGGCATCGGAAGCTTTATGCAGAAGCGCTATATGCAGGTGATCATGGCACTTGCCCTGCTGGTTTTGATTCAGGTCATCCACAAAGTCGTTCGATTCCTGACAGAGACTTTCAAGCTAGTCCGGGCGATTCCGGTCGGAAAGCTGGCGGACAAGCTCGCGGGGGCTGTGCTCGGGTTTGCGGAGTCCGTTTTTGTGATATGGCTGGCTTTCCTGCTGGTCGGGGTCTTTGACGTGATGGATCTGAACAAATGGGTGACAGGGCAGGTAGAACAGAGCCGCTTTCTCACGCTGATTTACTATTCCAATTACCTGATCGAGCTGCTGAAAAAAGTCCTGTAATAGAGCGTGTTCCAAAATTCATTCCCGCCGTCTGTACGGCGGCGGAAAACGGACGTTCAGAAAGGGTTGAAATAAAGCCGGAAAAAAAGTTGTTACAGTTCAGCCTACCCGTTGAATTTAACCCTAAAAGTTATTGTGTTATTG
>CAJUES010000055.1 GCA_910585765.1 uncultured Lachnospiraceae bacterium
GCTGACGAGTTGTTGGAGAAGATCGGGCGGTTCTGTGTGTGAACCTCGAAAATCCCATTGACAAATGATGATCAAATTGATACAATCATGAATATCGATAAAAGCTGTGAAAAGAATAAGTACCTTTCATGGGAACTTACAGAAAGCCGCCGGCTGATGAGAGGCGCAGGGGAAAGTGAAAGGGAATACCTCTTGGAGCTGCGCACCGAAATCTGCGCGCGTACAGATCAGCGCAAAAGTAGGCTGCGACGGAGTCACCGAACGTTATATCGGGAGGAGTATCGGAAATATACATTTGCTGGTCAAAAAGCGCAGCTTTTTGTAGTTGAATGCGGCAGCCGCATTCAACATGTTTTCCCGTACTTGCTGAGGCGCAGGGCGTGAGTCCTGTGTGAAAAAAGGTGGTAACACGTGGTTTATACCTCGTCCTTTGAACGTATTAACATTCAAGGGGCGATTTTTTTGTCCCTTGCACGCGGGCTCGGTGCGATGAAGGAACTGGGAATGCCCGAATGGGCATTCCCAGTCGGGCAGGTATGAAAGGAGAAGGAAGAAATGCAATTGTACGATGAATTGGTGGCAAGAGGTCTGATCGCCCAGGTGACAGACGAGAACGAGATCAAGGAGATGATCAACAACGGGAAGGCAGTCTTTTATATCGGTTTTGACCCGACGGCGGACAGCCTGCATGTAGGGCACTTCATGGCGCTCTGTCTGATGAAGCGGCTCCAGATGGCGGGGAACAGGCCGATCGCCCTGCTCGGCGGCGGCACGGCGATGATCGGGGATCCGTCAGGAAAGACCGACATGCGCAGGATGATGACAACGGAGATGATCCAGCACAATGTGGACTGTTTTAAGAGGCAGATGAGCAGGTTTATCGAGTTTGGCGAGGACAAGGCGATGATGGTCAACAATGCCGACTGGCTGCTCGACCTGAATTATATGGACGTGCTGCGCGAGATCGGGCCTCATTTTTCCGTGAACCGCATGCTTGCCGCGGAGTGTTACAAGCAGCGCATGGAGAAAGGGCTCACATTTCTGGAGTTTAACTACATGATCATGCAGAGCTTTGACTTCTACACATTGTTCCAGAAATACGGATGCAATATGCAGTTTGGCGGGGACGACCAGTGGAGCAATATGCTCGGCGGCACGGAGCTGATCCGCCGCAAGCTCGGCAAGGACGCATACGCCATGACGATCAATCTCCTGCTCAACTCCGAGGGCAAGAAGATGGGCAAGACCGAGTCGGGCGCGGTGTGGCTCGACGCGGAGAAGACTTCGCCGTATGAGTTCTTCCAGTACTGGCGGAATGTGTCGGATGCAGATGTGATCAAATGCCTGAAAATGCTCACATTCCTTCCGCTCGAGGAGATCGAGGCGATGGAGAAATGGGAGGGCAGCGAGCTCAACAAGGCAAAGGAGATCCTCGCGTTTGAACTGACGCAGCTGGTGCACGGCACGGAGGAGGCACAGAAGGCGAAGGAGGCAGCCGCGGCGCTGTTTGCGGGCGGGGCGAACTCAGAGAACATGCCAAAGACCGTGCTCTCCGACGGAGACTTTGCGGACGGCAGTATAGATATCCTGACACTTCTCGTCACAGCGGGCATGACCGCATCGAAGTCGGAGGCGAGGCGTGCCGTGGAGCAGGGCGGTGTGTCTGTCAATGGGAACAAGGTCACTGACGCGAAGGCGGCATACACCAAAGACTCGTTCGCAGAAGAGTTTGTCCTGAAAAAGGGGAAGAAGAATTTCCAGAGAATCTGTATCGGATAGTTGTATCGAGTTAATCGCGTAGGGGAATGACCTTCTCCCCTACTCGCGCGCCGGGCACCCGTCAGCTTTTGCTGACATGCTTCCTTGAGGTGCCCGTGTGCATAAAAACGAGCAGGCGTAGGCCTGCTCGTTTTTATATCTTAAAGATCTCGTTGCCGTTGAGATAAAGTTCTATGATATTCTGGATCTTCTCGGTAGGAGTTGTCACCTGTTCGATGGACAGGTCGTGATTGAGGAAGTCTATGATAGAAGCGAGGAACTTGCTCATGTCAGCCTCGAGATAGTACGGTTTGGTCAGCAGTTCGGGCGGGCGGTAGCTCAAATTGGTCGTGATCACCCGGTCAAACACCCTCTCCTCATATGCCCTGTCAAATGCGGCAAGACCGTTTGTGAAGATTCCGAATGTAGTGCAGATAAACACGCGCTTTGCCTTCATTGTCTTGAGCTGTCTGGCGGTGTCGATCATGCTGTCGCCCGATGAGATCATGTCGTCAATGATGATGATGTCCTTGCCCTCGATCTCGTTTCCGAGAAATTCGTGGGCGACGATCGGGTTCTTGCCGTTCACGATCCGGGTATAGTCGCGCCGCTTGTAAAACATACCGGTGTCGGCGCCGATCACGGTGGAGAAATAGATCGCCCTGTCCAGCGCCCCCTCGTCGGGCGAGATGACAATGATATGGTCCTTGTCCAGGATCAGGTCCTTCTCCGCGCGCAGGAGTGCCCTTGTAAACTGATAATGCGCTGTGAAATTGTCAAAACCGTTCAGTGGCGCGGCATTCTGTATTCTGGGATCATGGGCGTCAAACGTGATGAAATTGCGGACACCCATCTGGGTGAGCTCCTTGAACGCATAGGCACAGTCCAGGGATTCTCTTCCGTTGCGCCTGTGCTGTCTGCCCTCGTACAGGAAAGGCATGATCACACTGATGCGGTGGGCTTTTCCGTTTGTCGCAGCTATGACACGCTTCAGATCCTGATAGTGGTCGTCAGGGGACATGTGGTTTGTGTAACCGTTCATTTTGTATGTCAGGCTGTGATTGCACACATCGACGAGGATGAAAAGATCTTTTCCGCGCACGGTCTCCTCCAAAACAGCCTTTCCCTCGCCGCTGTTGAAGCGGGGCGTGTCGAATCTGAAGAGATAGTTTTGTTCTGCGTAACCCTGAAAAGCGGGATCATTGATGTATACGTTGTTGACCTTGCTGCGAAAGTCCACAAGATAATTGTTGACCTCATTTCCAAGTTCCGCGGCGCTGTTGAGGACCAGCAGTTTGAGCGGGGCTACGGGCATGGCATTTTTGAGCTGTTTCAGATATGACATTGGCATACAGTCCTTTCTGTTTTTCTTGGGAACTGTTCAGAGAACTGAACAGCCGCCCTGGAGCGTGTTTGAAGACGGAAAGTATTTTCATACACGCGCTAAAACTCGTTCCAAATATATTTTATATCATTCAGGTAGTGACACGTCAAGAAATTTCTAGTATTATTATGTTATAAAGGATTTTGAAAAGGAAAAGGGATTCATGAAAAAAGAGCATTTACACATCGTAGACAGCGTGGCGCCGGGGAGCATTGCCGGGGAGCTTGACATTGAGGCGGGCGACGCCCTTGTCGAGATCAACGGCAATAAGATAGAAGACATATTTGACTATCAGTACTATACACAGGACGAATACATCGAAGTGCTGATCCGGAAACCGTCGGGAGAAGAATGGATTCTTGAAATCGACAAAGAATATGACGAGGACTTAGGCATCACCTTTGAGAACGGGCTGATGGACGATTACCGCTCCTGCCGCAACAAGTGCATATTCTGCTTTATCGACCAGATGCCAAAAGGAATGCGGGACACGCTCTACTTCAAGGATGACGACTCGAGGCTTTCCTTTCTGCAGGGAAATTATGTGACACTCACCAATATGTCCGATGCGGATGTCGACCGCATCATCCGATACCGCCTTTCGCCGATCAACGTCTCCTTTCAGACGACGAATCCCGCGCTGCGCTGCAAAATGCTGAACAACCGTTTTGCGGGGCAGGCGCTGGAAAAGGCGTGGAAGCTTGCCAGGGCAGGGATCACCATGAACGGACAGATCGTGCTGTGCAAGGGGGTAAATGACGGGGCGGAGCTGGAGAGAAGCATCAGCGACTTGTCCGCTTACCTCCCAAATCTCGAGAGCGTCTCCGTCGTTCCGGTCGGATTGTCAAAATACCGTGACGGTCTGTTTCCGCTGGAGCCCTTCACCCCGCAGGACGCCAGGCAGGTGCTCGCCGCGATCCACAAGTGGCAGGACAAGCTCTATGATGCGCATGGCGTACATTTTGTTCATGCGAGCGATGAGTGGTATATCCTTGCGGGGGAGGAGCTTCCGAAGGAGGAGCGCTACGACGGCTATCTGCAGCTCGAGAACGGTGTCGGCATGCTGCGGCTTCTGATCGATGAGTTTCAGGCGGCATTTGATGCGCTTCGGCAGGCGGGCGATGTGGATGCTGCGCCCAAAGAACTGTCGATCGCGACGGGAAAGCTCGCTTGCGGCTTTATTTCAGATATGGCAGGGCAGATCACGGCGGCGTTTCCGCAGATAAAGATCCATGTCTATGCGGTTCGCAATGACTTTTTCGGGGAGATGATCACGGTCTCAGGTCTGCTGACAGGGCAGGATCTGCGGGCACAGCTCAAAGGAAAGGCGCTGGGGGACAGGCTGCTGCTGCCGCAGAATGTGTTAAAGAGCGGTGAGACGGTGTTCCTCGACGATATGACGCTCGCCGAACTCGAAAAAGCTTTACAAGTGCCGATAGATATTGTAAAATCAAGCGGGCAGGATCTGCTGGATGCGATATTAAAATAGCGGTATTCAAATAATATATAGAAGCGATACTGTGGGGCGTATGACGGATTTTGGCTGATTTGGTAAATAAAAACAAAAATACGGATAGAAATGGAGATACAGGATCAATGGAACAGAGAACCAAGAAACCGATCGTAGCGATCGTGGGACGCCCGAACGTGGGGAAATCGACGCTGTTCAATATGCTTGCCGGGGACAAGATCTCGATCGTGAAGGACACACCGGGCATTACCAGGGACCGCATTTATGCGGATGTGAGCTGGCTGAACTGGAATTTTACCATGATCGACACCGGCGGCATCGAGCCGGACAGCAAGGATGTGATCTTGTCGCAGATGCGCGAGCAGGCGCAGATCGCGATCGATACGGCGGACGTGATCATTTTTCTGGTCGATGTGCGCCAGGGGCTTGTGGATGCGGACTCGAAGGTGGCTGACATGCTCAGGAGAAGCCACAAGCCTGTAGTGCTTGTCGTGAATAAGGTGGACAGCTTTGCCAAGATGGAGGCGGATGTCTATGAATTTTATAATCTGGGGATCGGCGAGCCGTATCCGATCTCGTCGGTCAACAAACTCGGCCTGGGCGAGATGCTCGACGCGGTGACGGAATATTTTGACAGGGACGCATTGACGGAGGAGGACGACGACAGGCCGCGGATCGCCATTGTCGGGAAACCAAACGTGGGAAAATCGTCCATCATCAACAGGATCGCGGGCGAGGATCGCGTGATCGTGTCCGATATCGCAGGTACGACGCGGGACGCCATCGACACACAGATCGTGTACAATGACAAAGAATATGTGTTTATCGACACAGCCGGGCTCCGCCGGAAAAATAAGATCAAGGAAGAGCTCGAGCGCTTTATGATCATCCGCACGGTGAGTGCGGTGGAGCGCGCCGATGTGGTGGTGCTGGTGATCGATGCGGTGGAGGGCGTCACAGAGCAGGACGCCAAGATCGCGGGGATCGCACACGACAGGGGCAAGGGCATCATCATCGCGGTGAACAAGTGGGATGCGATCGAAAAGGACGACAAGACCATATACCGCTTCACGGAAAAAGTGCGCAACACGCTGTCCTTCATGTTGTATGCGGAGATCGTGTTCATATCCGCAGTCACAGGACAGCGGCTGGGCAAGCTGTTTGACACGATCGACATGGTGATCGCAAACCAGTCCATGCGCATCTCGACCGGTGTAGTCAATGAAATCGTCACAGAGGCAGTGGCGCTCCAGCAGCCGCCATCGGACAAGGGAAAGCGGCTCAAGATCTTCTACACGACGCAGGCAGGCGTGAAGCCGCCGACATTTGTGGTGTTTGTCAACGACAAAGAGCTGATGCATTTTTCGTACACCAGATATCTTGAGAACAAGATCAGGGAGGCGTTCGGCTTCAGGGGAACCCCGCTGAAATTCATCATCAGGGAGCGGAAAGAGGACAAGAAATAAATCATTATCAAAAATCATAATAACATAATAATAATTAGAAAGGTCGTATTTGGAAAATGATTCGGTTGGTATGCTTGTTGATCGGTTATATTTTTGGCTGTTTTCAGACGTCGTACATCTACGGGAAGCTGCACGGCATCGATATCAGACAGCATGGGAGCGGCAATGCGGGAACGACAAACTCCCTCCGCGTCCTCGGGAAAAAGGCAGGCGCGATCGTGCTGCTCTGTGATATCGTCAAGACAGGGCTTGCCATGACGGTTGTGAGACTGCTGTTCCGGGCACAGTACGGCGACATCTTGTATCTGCTTGTGATCTATGCGGCAGCGGGAGCGATCCTGGGACACAATTTTCCTTTTTATCTGGGCTTTAAGGGCGGAAAGGGGATCGCCTGCACGGCAGGGCTTGTGATCTTTTTCCACCCGTATATGCTTATTCCGCAGGTCATCACTTTTTTCGGGATCTTCTTTGCGACGCACTACGTGTCGCTCGGCTCGCTGGTGGTGGAGGTCGTGCTGATCGCGGAGATGGTCATCTTCGGACAGATGGGAGTCTGGGGAATGGATCAGGCGGCGCTAAATGAACTCTACCTCGTGACGGTGCTGCTGGCGCTGCTCGCCTTTTGGGGACACCGCGCCAACATTAAGCGGCTGATACATAAAGAGGAGAGAAAGACGTATATTAACAAGAGAGAAGAGCGATGAGGACGGGGATGATCCCGGGCAGATGCAGAGAAAATATACGGTAAAATGATGCGATAAGGGAAAGGGTGGTGTGCCATATGGCAAGGATAGGAATGATCGGAGCAGGCAGCTGGGGAATCGCGCTGACGGTGCTGCTGCACAACAACGGACACGACATCACAGTGTGGTCGGCATTGAAAGATGAGATCGACATGCTTGGCAGGGAGCATGAGCATAAGGACAAACTTCCGGGTGTGAAGCTCGCGGACGATATCGTGTTCACGACAGAGCTTGCAGACGCCGTGAAAGAAAAGGATATTCTGGTACTTGCAGTGCCTTCCTCGTTCACAAGGGCAACGGCATGCAGCATGAAAGAATGCGTGGCAGAAGGACAGATCATCGTGAATGTGGCAAAGGGGATCGAGGAGTCCTCGCTGATGACGCTCTCACAGGTGATCGAGGATGAGATACCGCAGGCGGACGTGGCGGTTTTGTCGGGACCTTCCCACGCGGAGGAGGTCGGAAAGTGCATCCCCACCACGATCGTGGTCGGCGCAAAGACCAGAAAGACGGCGGAATTTATTCAGACAGTATTTATGAGCGATGTGTTCCGGGTGTACACGAGTCCGGATGTGCTCGGCATCGAGCTCGGCGCGGCGCTCAAGAATGTGGTCGCCCTGGCGGCAGGCATCGCGGACGGACTCGGCTACGGCGACAACACAAAGGCGGCGCTCATCACGCGCGGCATCACGGAGATCGCAAGGCTTGGCATGGAGATGGGCGGCAGGTTCGAGACATTCTGCGGGCTGTCCGGCATCGGCGATCTGATCGTGACCTGCGCGAGCATGCACAGCCGCAACCGGCGTGCCGGGATCCTCATCGGACAGGGCAGGACGATGGAGGAGGCGATGGCGGAGGTCAGGATGGTGGTCGAGGGCGTGTTCTCTGCAAAGGCGGCGATGCGGCTGGCAGAAAAATATCATGTCGAACTGCCGATCATAGAGCAGGTGAACGAGGTGCTGTTTCAGGGCAAGACAGCGGCGGCGGCAGTTAAGGATCTGATGATACGCGACAAGAAGATCGAGATCGCGCACGATGAAGAGTGGGGTGAGGTCAATTGAAGGACAAACCTGACGAGGATGTACGATCAGACAGAGGGAGAGCGGTTTAGAAAGGAAAAAAGCGATGGGAGTTAGCTCGTTTTGAAAGGAATTTTGCTATGGAAAATGCAAAGGCGTGGGAGTATGCGATCGGTATTGTGCAATTAGACGGAATAAAACCATCTGATGATTTTCTTGAACTTGTCGATAAAGAAAAAAAAGGCGAGATGACAGGGGATGATATCCGCAGGGTACTTTACAAGAAATATAAAGTTGTCGAGGGGAAATCATAATGCGCGATCCGTATTTCTATGATGACTGCGATATCCTGAAAAATAATATGGGGATCAAGAATAGTGCGGCTTTGGATCTGGCAGAAGTGGAATTTGCCTGCAATGCGATTCATGAACTTGCGTATGAGCCGTTAATGGGTGATTACAATTTTGAACTTTACTGTAAAATGCACTTTCACATTTTTAGGGATCTTTATGATTGGGCAGGTATTCCCCGGACTGTATCTATGGAAAAGCAAGAAGCTATATTAGGGTATATGTCTATAGAATATGCGCAGCCAGAAGAGATTGCAGAGCAGGCCGGATATGTTTTGGATAGAATGAATCGCAGAAACTGGGGAGAGATGGATATTTCTGAACAGGCGGAATTTCTTTCACAGGATATGGCTGATTTATGGAAAGTGCATTGTTTTAGGGAGGGCAATACAAGAGTTACAATCACATTTGTCTGTCAATTTGCGGATGATCATGGTATGCCTATTGACAGAAAATTGTTTGAAGAAAATGCTGGTTATACTAGAATTGCTCTGGTGGCAGCCTCTGCAGTTTTTCAAGACGCAGATTTTAGAAAAATGGAGTATCTTGTTAAGATTGTAAGAGATAGTTTGGAAAGAGGACGAACCTCACAAGGAAGATGGCGAAATCCTGGGGAGGGCGAAAAGTAAATCACAAATGATACTGGCAGCTGCTTTTCAAATATTTAGATGAACAGATAGAGAGGCTGAAACGCTCTGCAAAAGGGGCACATTATGGAGGAAAGAGAAGAGAGCGGCAGAATCAAAGTGGAATGCTCTGCTTTTAAACCGCTGTGATCAGTTTCCGTCTCTGACAGACGGGTACAGTGGATAAAGTAAAACATAATATTTAAGAAAGGAAACATACAAAATGGCAAACACAGAATTTAACAGCACACGGGATTACGTGGCAAGCGAGGAGCTGCTCGCGAGTGTCAATGTGGCGATCGCGCTGCAGAAGCCGCTCCTGATCAAGGGAGAGCCGGGCACAGGGAAGACGATGCTCGCCCAGGCGGTCGCAAATTCCCTCGGCAGGAAACTGATCATATGGAACATCAAGTCCACGACAAAAGCGCAGGACGGACTGTACATGTACGACACGATCCAGCGGCTCTACGACGGGCAGTTTGGCGTGGAGGGCGTCGACGATATCGCGCGGTACATCAAACTCGGAAGGCTCGGCGAGGCGTTTGAGAGTGACGAGCAGGTGATCCTGCTCATCGACGAGATCGACAAGGCGGATCTGGAATTTCCCAATGACCTGCTGTGGGAGCTCGACCAGATGGAATTTTATATCCATGAGACCAAGCGCACCGTCAAGGCAAAACACAGACCGATCGTGATCATCACGTCGAACGCCGAGAAGGAGCTTCCCGACGCCTTTTTGAGAAGGTGCATCTTCCACTACATTGATTTTCCGAACGCGGATCTGATGGAGGAGATCATCAGGACGCACTACCCCGATGTAGAAGAGAATCTCATGAAGAGTGCGATGCAGGTATTTTATGATATCCGTTCCCTGCGCGATGTGCGCAAGAAGCCGAGCACCTCGGAGCTTATCGACTGGATCAACGCGCTGCAGATCGGCGGCATCCCGGCGGACACGCTGCGGTCAAAACTCCCGTTTGTCGGCGTGGTCGTGAAAAAGGACGAGGATCTGGAGACGGTGCGGCAGGAGATCCATTGAGATTTAGCGGGGAAGCTGTGAAAATGACAGTAGTGTCATAAGGACAGTGTGTGCTGTCTTTGCGTTGGACAGCGTGATATGAAATGAGGGAAAAGCATGTTTTCTAAATTTTTCTACACATTGAAAGAAAAGGGGCTCGAGGTCTCATTGGGCGAATGGCTGGACTTGCAGGAAGCGCTTGACAAGGGACTGTGCGAGAGCTCGCTGACACAGTTTTACTATGTGGCGAGGATGATACTGGTGAAGAGCGAGACCGAGTTTGACAAGTTCGACATGGCATTTGAGGAGTGTTTTAAGGGCGTGAAGACCGAGACAGAGGTCGGAAAGAATATGCTGCGGTGGCTCGACAAGTCCGATATGCTGGAGCTTGCCCACGAGGAGGCGAGGAATCACCTGAACCAGGTCGAGGATATCCAGGTGGACAAGGACGATGTGGAGGAGAAGTTCAAACAGCGTCTGAAAGACCAGAATGAGGAGCACAACGGCGGAAGCTTCTGGATCGGAACGATGGGAAAGACCTCTTTCGGAAATATGGGCGGAAATGTGGGCGGTGTGCGCGTCGGCGGCCAGACGGGCTACCAGTCGGCATTTTCCGTCGTGGGTGCGCGCAAGTACCGGGATTTCAGGGACGACAAGGTGATCGACAACCGCCAGTTCCAGATGGCGCTGCGGCGGCTGCGCCAGTTTTCCACAAAGCTCGATATCCCCAAGTCGGAGTTTGACATCGACGAGACGATCGACAAGACCTGCAACAACGGCGGGTATCTCCAGATTGAGATGATGAAGCCGCGCAAAAATGCGGTGAAACTTCTGCTTTTGATGGATTCCGGCGGAACGATGATCCCGTATACGAGTCTGATGAACGATCTGTTCCAGTCCGTGAACAAGTCCAACCACTATAAGGATGTGAAAGTCTACTATTTTCACAACTGTATCTATTCCAAGCTGTATAAGACACCGGAGTGCGAGAACGGCGACTGGATCGATACCGAGTGGATGTTCCGCAATGTGGGCAGCGACTACAAGGTGATCATTGTCGGCGACGCGGCGATGGCGCCGGAGGAGCTGTACTCAAACACAGGCAACTACAGGGGGCCAAACGGCGGGCTGTCCGGTTTTGAGTGGCTGCAGCTGATGAAACGGCACTACAAAAAGATCGTGTGGATGAATCCTAAGATGGCACCGGGCCGCGCGCCGTGGCGTGAGGCGGAGACTGCGGTGAAAGAGATATTTCCTATGTACAAGCTCACGGTAAAAGGCTTGAACGAGGCGATGGTCAAACTGATGGCAAATAAATGATCGGACGGATCAACGAGTAAAAGGGAAATGAAGTACGGGGAGAGGGCGAAGATATGGAAAAGAAGGCACCTGAGAAAAAGGTACATCTGCGGGAGGGTGATGTATTTTATGTCTACGACAAGAGGATCAACAAATGTGTCAGGGAGGACTGTGAGGGGATCGTCAAATACGGTCTGACACTCCAGGTAAACATGCAGAACGGCGACACACTCAATACGTATGAATGCAATAAATGCCACATGAAGTACACGGCATATCCCAATTATGTGCGTCTGACAGAGACAAAGCAGCTGGTCATATACAATCAGGAAGCGGTGGATGCCCGTGACAGAAAGCGCGCTGCGGATGCCGCAAAGCAGGCGGCGCGCGAGAAAAAGAAAAGGGCGCTTGCGGGGAAAGCCGGCGCTGCGCGCAAGGCGAAGGGCGCGCGCAGAACGGGCGGTACGGACACGGCTGGCAGGGCGCGGAATGGGAAAGCGCATCCGCAGACAGGGTATCGCAAAAAATAGAATAGAGAACAGGATAAAGAATCATAACCGGAAAAAGGATCGTTATGGTTCTTTTTTTGCGCGGTAATGCATAGGTTTAAGTAGATCATCTAAATTCACTGACAAGTACGCAGATGCACAGACTTGCAGGCAGGGTTAGACAACGTTTATCAATTATCAAAGAACAGGAAAGGGGAATACCATGAGCCAGCTTGATGCAAATCAGGAATTTAATCTATACAGGGATATCAGCCAGCGCACTGGCGGGGAGATCTATGTGGGAGTGGTGGGACCGGTCCGGACGGGAAAATCCACTTTTATCAAGCGCTTTATGGATCTGATGGTGCTGCCGCAGATCGAGAATGAGCACGAGAGGACACGCACGCAGGACGAACTGCCGCAGAGCAGCGGCGGGCGCACGATCACGACGACAGAGCCCAAGTTTATCCCGAAGGAGGCAGCCCAGATCGAGATCAGCGACGGTATCAATGTCAAGGTGCGGCTGATCGACTGTGTGGGGTATATGGTCGACGGCGCCGCGGGGCACATGGAGGAGGACGTGGAGCGCATGGTAAAGACGCCGTGGTCCAGGGAGGAGATACCGTTCACGCAGGCGGCGGAGATCGGTACGCGGAAAGTGATCCAGGATCACTCGACGATCGGCATCGTAGTCACCACGGATGGGAGCTTCGGCGAGATACCGCGGAGTGCCTACAAGCCTGCGGAGGAGCAGACCATCACGGAACTCAAGGAACTCGGAAAGCCGTTTGTGGTGCTTGTAAACACGACCAAACCATATTCCGACGAGGCAAAAAATATCGCTGCGGAGTTGGAAAAGAAACATGAGATCAAGGCGATCCCCGTCAACATCGAACAGCTCCGGCGCGATGACATCACGATGATACTAGAGCAGATCATGTACGAGTTTCCGGTGTCCGTGATCGAGTTCTACACGCCCAAGTGGATGGATATCATGGAGATCGACAATCCCATGAAAAAAGAAGTGATCGAGAAGCTGCACGTCATCATGGATAAGGTCAGGACGGTGCGCGACCTGGTGGAGAAGGATTTCAGCCAGCTGCTTGAGAAGGACAGTGAGTATATCAGGCGCTGTAAGTACGACCAGGTGAACATCGCGGACGGTTCCGCCTCCTTTTTGCTCGAGGGGGACACGAAATATTACTACGAGCTGCTGAGCTCCATGACAGGGGAAAACATATCGGGCGAGTACCAGCTGATGCAGCTGCTGTCAAGCCTGGCTGACATGAAGCGCGAGTACAAGAAAGTGCTCAATGCACTCGAGAGCGTCCGCCAGAAAGGGTACGGTGTCGTCACACCGGAGCGCGACGAGATCATGCTGGATAACCCGACACTGATCAAGCACGGCAACAAATACGGTGTGAAGATCAAGGCGCAGAGCCCTTCGATCCACATGATCAAGGCAAATATCGAGACTGAGATCGCGCCGATCGTCGGTACGCAGCAGCAGGCGCAGGATCTGATCGGATATATCTCGGACGCGGAGACCTCCAAGGAGGGCATCTGGGAGACGAACATCTTTGGCAAGACCGTGGAGCAGCTGGTCAATGACGGCATCACGAGCAAAGTCTCCATGATCGGTGAGGAGAGCCAGATCAAACTGCAGGATACCATGCAGAAGATCGTCAACGACTCCAACGGGGGGATGGTCTGCATCATTATTTAGGATCTGTATTCAGGTATTGAGGGATGAGCGATGCGGATCTGATCCAGAATATGAAAAACAGGTTGACATGTGTGACTTATCAATGCTGTAGTTGCAGCACAGGAGAGGTTGCATGTGTCAGCCTTTTTGCGTGGGATCATTACTGTTCACGCCCCAGCTAATCCCGACACAATTTTATGGAATGAAGGCGTAGACAGCAGTTTATAAACTTCTTTCATTTATGATGATGATATGCTATAATGTAGACAGCACGGCAGTGTTTTCGAAAAGCTGGATCAACGATGGACAGATAAGCTATTGGCATAAAGGGAGTATAAGTATGGAGAACAGGGAACTGATTCGTCTGGCACTGGAGGCGAGAGAGATGGCGTATGTGCCATATTCAAAATATATGGTCGGTGCGGCGCTTCTGACAAAGCGGGGAAGTGTGTACAAGGGATGCAATATCGAAAATGCAGCCTACACGCCGACCAACTGCGCGGAGCGGACAGCGTTTTTCAAGGCGGTGAGCGAGGGAGAACGCGAGTTTGAAGCGATCGCGATTGTCGGCGGCTATCAGGGGGCACCGACAGGCTATGCATATCCCTGCGGTGTGTGCAGGCAGGTTATGATGGAGTTCTGTGATCCGGCAGGATTTAGGATCATCACAGCGGTCTCGGAGGAACAGTATGTGGAGCGGACGCTCGCAGAGCTGCTCCCCGAGGGATTTGGACCGGATAATTTGTGATCAGGGTGAAAGCCTCCAAGTTCTAGAGGATTTGGGGGTTTTTACAATTTGTGCAGCAGGCAGATTGGAGGAAACTATGGAGATCGCAGTACTTTTTGCAATATTGGTGGCAGTTTTTCTGTATGTGATGATCAGGGGGGCAGTGGAGGAGAAGAGCCGCAGGAAAAGATACCGCAGGCAGCTCAAGGAGCTCTACGGCAGCTTTCCGGACAGAACCTACAGCCCGGAGGAGCTTGACCGGATAGCGCGCTACTACTGGCATACGTGTGAGAAAGACCGCGGCGCCGAAAATGATATCGACGGGATCACATGGAATGATCTGGCAATGGACAATGTTTTTGCGCGCATGAATTTCACACAGTCCTCGTCGGGTGAGGAGTATCTGTATGCGATGCTGCGGCGTCCTGTGACTGACGACAGAGACGGCAGACAGGAAAAGATGGAGGCGCACATCCGCTATATGATGACGAGCGAGAAGGAGCGGCTCGACACGATGATGTCCCTCAGAGATCTGGGGCGCACAGGTAAGTACGCGCTCTCTGACTATCTCGATTATCTTGATGAGCTTGGCGTGCGCGGCAACAGTATGCACTACGGCTGCATCCTGCTGCTCCTGGTGGCGGTCGCGGTGATCTTCGCGCGGGCGTCGCTGGGAGTGCCTCTGCTGATCGCGGCAGCGTGCTTCAACATTGTGACTTATATGAAGGAGAAGGGGATCGCAGCCCCTTATGTGACGACATTTGCCTATATCATGCGCATGGTCCACTGCGCTGACGACATCATAAAGCATCACTATGGTCCCGAGATGGAGGATTATGTTTCGACCTTAAGATCAGAGAGGGGAAGCTTTCGGGATTTCGAGAAAAATTCGGGGATGGTGCTGAAAATGAACGCCTCGACCGGAAATATTGACGAATTGTTGTTTGACTATATCAAAATGCTGACACACATCGACCTGATCCGCTTTAATAAGATGCTCCATATTGTCCATGAGAACAAGCGCGAGATCATCGGGCTTGCCGAAGATATCGGTTATATTGATGCGGTGATCTCTATAGGATATTTTAGGGCGGCGCTGCCATATTACACGACGCCTGTGCTCAGGACCGGGTGCGACAGTCCGTTTGCGATCAGCGAGGGATTTCACCCGTGCATTGACAGCCCGGTCGCGAACAGCTTTTCACAGCGCAGGGGAATGATCATCACCGGTTCCAATGCGTCGGGCA
This sequence comes from uncultured Lachnospiraceae bacterium, assembly GCA_910585765.1. Classification (GTDB taxonomy): domain Bacteria; phylum Bacillota; class Clostridia; order Lachnospirales; family Lachnospiraceae; genus COE1. The sequence goes on from CAJUES010000055.1 coordinate 15,302, forward strand.
AGTCCACCTTTTTGAAAATGACTGCGATCAACGCGATCCTGGCGCAGACGATACACACCTGCGCGGCAAAAATGTACAAAGGCAATTATTACAGGATCTATTCTTCCATGTCACTGCGGGATGATCTCGGCAGCGGTGAGAGCTACTATATCGTGGAGATCAAGGCGCTCAAGCGCATCGTGGACGCGGCGGGCACAGGGGATAACACGCCGCTTTTGTGCTTTGTGGACGAAGTGCTCAGAGGTACGAATACGGTGGAGCGCATCGCCGCGTCGACACAGATCCTGGAGCGGCTGTCGCAGCAGGGGATCCGCTGTTTTGCGGCGACGCACGACATAGAGCTGACACATCTGCTGGAGCGGTATTATGACAATTATCATTTTGAGGAAGAGGTCAGAAACGACGATGTACTCTTCTCGTACAGACTTCTCGAGGGAAGGGCACACACCAGGAATGCGATCAAGCTCCTGGAGATCATCGGTTTCTCTAAGGAGATTATCAGAAGGGCGGACGACATGGCAAGGGCGTTCCTTGCGGATGGTGAGTGGTCTGCCGAGTAAGCGAAACTGTTTGTGGAGGGGGACATGAAAACAGTATTGTCAAAATATCTAAGACCGTACTACGGACGTATGCTGCTGGGGTTTGTCATCAAGTTTATCGGGACGATCATGGATCTGTGCCTGCCCTGGATACTGGCGTATATGATCGACACAGTGATCCCGCAGGGGAGGCGGAATGATATTTTTGTGTGGGGATTTGTGATGATTGTCTGCTCGGTGCTCGCGCTCACGTTCAATGTGGTCGCAAACCGCATGGCATCCAGGGTGGCAAGAGATACGACGGAGACGATACGCCACGATTTGTTTGTGAAGATCATGTGGCTCTCCAATGCGAAGACGGACGAATTCACGAAGCCGTCCCTGATCTCGAGACTCACGACAGACACCTACAATATCCAGCAGATGCTGGGTAGAGTGCAGCGCCTTGGCGTCCGCGCCCCGATCCTGGTGATCGGCGGCATTCTTGTGACACTGACACTCGACCCGGTGCTGACGCTCGTGATGGTCTCCGTGATGCCGGTCACGGCGTTTGTCACGTACTATTTTTCCAGAAAAAGTATCCCCATGTACAATGCGCTGCAGAGAGCTGTCGACCAGTTTGTGCGCCTGCTGCGGGAGGATATCGCGGGGATCCGTGTGATCAAAGCACTCTCCAAGACGGACTGCGAGGAACAGAAATATGATGACCTGAACAAAAAGGTGGTCACGCTGGAGCGGAAGGCGGATGTCACGATGGCGGTCGTCAATCCTGCCACAAACCTTTTTCTGAACCTCGGGCTGGTGTTTGTCGTGATCGTCGGTGCGTACAGGGTGGATCAGGGCACCTCCGAGGTCGGCAAGATCCTGGCATTTCTCACCTACTTTACGATCATATTAAATGCCATGATCAATATTTCCAAGATGTTTGTCATCATTTCGAGGGCAGTGGCGTCGGCGGACCGTATCATGGAGGTCATCGATGTGCCGGATCAGGTGGATCAGGATGAGATAAAACTGGATAAGATAAATCCGAATCAGGTACAGTCTGTGTACGGCGAACAGTCCGCGGAAGATGAGGCATATATCCGCTTTGAGCATGTGACATTCTCCTATCGGTCTGCGGAGGCAGAGCCCAATCTGGCGGACATCAGCTTCTCGCTGAAAAAGGGTGAGACGCTCGGGATCATCGGCGCGACAGGCTCGGGGAAGAGCACGCTCGCCGCGCTGCTGATGCGTTTTTATGAGACTGATCGGGGAAATATCTATATAGAGGGCGAAGATATCCGTTCTATGGAGGCTGGCAGGCTCAGGGAACGGTTTGGCGTCGTATTTCAGAACGATACGATCTTTGAGGATTCCATCGCGGGGAATGTCCGTATGGGACGGACACTGTCGGATGCGGAGGTCAGGAAGGCGATCGAGTATGCGCGGGCGAAAGAGTTTGTCGAGGAAGCAGGGCGGGGATATGATGACCACATCAATATCCGCGGAGCCAATCTGAGCGGCGGGCAGAAGCAGCGCATACTGATCGCGAGGGCACTGGCGGCAAAGCCGGATATCCTGATCCTGGATGATTCCTCGAGCGCGCTGGACTACAGGACGGACGCTGCCCTGCGCCGTGAGCTGGCGGCGCATTTTGCGGACACGACGAAGCTGATCATCGCACAGCGCGTCAGCTCGATACTGCATGCGGATCACATCATGGTGCTCGAGGACGGGAAAATGATCGGGTACGGCACGCACGAGGAGCTTTTGGAGCACTGCGAGGTGTACCGGGAGATCCGCGACTCACAGATGTAGATCGATTTAGATTGGTTGGAGGTAGGTTATGGCGGAAGGGCAGAAAAAGTACGAGAAACCGAAGAACCGCAAAAAGACGGTACTGCGGCTTGGCAGCTATATGATACAGTACAAATATCTGGTGCTGTTGGCGCTTGGCTTGACATTGGGAAGCAATCTGCTGGCGCTGGTGGGACCGATGCTCTCGGGCTACGCGATCGATGCCATAGAGCCGGGCGCAGGAAAGGTAGACTTTGTGCGCGTGTTTTACTATGCAGGGCTGATGGTGGTTTTTTATGTTGTTTCGTCCGTGCTGTCTTATATATTATCCGTCCTGATGATCCGGATCAGCCGCAAGGTCGTGTATCAGATGCGCAAGGATGTATTCAACCGTCTGATGGAGCTGCCGGTCGGGTATTTTGACACGCACCAGACAGGAGATATCATCAGCCGCATTTCATATGATATTGACACGGTAAACACCTCGCTTGCAAACGATATCATACAGATCTTTACAACCCTGATCACGGTTGTCGGCGCGTTTTTCATGATGATCGTCATCTCGCCAAAGCTGGTGCTGATCTTTGCATTCACAGTGCCGTTGTCGATCGCGCTGACCAGATTCATCACGGGAAAGACGCGCCCGCTGTTTCGCATGCGGTCGCGCAGATTGGGCGAATTAAACGGTTTCGTGGAGGAGATGATCTCAGGGCAGAAGACGTTGAAAGCATATCATCAGGAGGAAAACACGATCGGCAGGTTTGACGGCAAAAACGGGGAGGCGGTGGAGGCTTATTACAGGGCAGAGTATTATGGAAGCGTTGTCGGCCCTGCGGTGAATTTTGTCAACAACCTCTCCCTCGCGCTGGTGAGCATGTTCGGGGCGCTGCTCTTTTTGACCGGGCAGATGCGCATTGGCAGTATTTCTTCGTTTATCCTGTATTCCAGGAAATTTTCCGGACCGATCAACGAGGCGGCAAATATCATGAGTGAGCTGCAGTCTGCGCTCGCCGCCGCAGAGCGCGTATTCCATATGATCGACGAGCCGGCGGAGACCGCTGACTGCACAGGCGCACTGGAACTTGAGAATGTTGACGGCGATGTCCTGCTGGAAGATGTGAGCTTTGGGTATACGAAAGACCAAAAGGTCATCAAAGGTCTGAACCTGCACGCCGCATCGGGAAAACTTGTGGCGGTCGTAGGACCGACCGGAGCCGGAAAGACGACGCTGATCAATCTGCTGATGCGTTTTTATGACGTGGACGACGGAAGGATCCGCGTGGATGGCCACGACATCTGCGATGTGACGCGCGCAAGCCTGCGCCGGGCGTATGCCATGGTGCTGCAGGACACATGGCTCTTTGAGGGAACCGTCTTTGACAATATCGCCTACGGCAGACAGGGGACGACTTTGGAGGAAGTGACCGCCGCCGCCAGGGCAGCCAGGATCCACCCGTACATCAGGCGTCTGCCGCAGGGGTACGACACTGTTCTCACCGACGAGGGAACCAATATCTCAAAGGGACAGAAACAGCTGCTGACGATCGCGCGGGCGATGCTGCTGGACGCGCCGATGCTCATTCTCGACGAGGCGACATCCAATGTCGACACCAGGACAGAGCAGCAGATCCAGCAGGCGATGCGCAGACTGATGGAGCACAAGACCTGCTTTGTCATCGCCCACAGGCTCTCGACAATACAGAATGCGGACGTGATCCTGGTGGTAAACCACGGGGAGATCGTGGAGCAGGGGACGCACGGGGAGCTGATGGAGCGGAAGGGATTTTATTTTCAGATGTACCAGGCGCAGTTCGAGTAGGGATATCGACGTTTGGGAAAGGATAATGTCGGCAACCGCGAAACGAAAACAATGGCAATCGACAATATTCTGCATATGGTCGACAACTATAGGAAGTGCTCGATCTGCAAAATGATCGTGCTGGTGTGGTTGATGGATGAACAGTGGGTGTATCAAAAAGTTGCCGGCGGAATCGCTGATATGGGATTGGATGTGAAAAGCGTTGTTTTGGTATAGTTATGTTGCTACCCATTTTTCCTGACCCATAATTACCATGGTTGCCTGTCACAGAATTAACCGATATAATGACATGAGAGCAGAGAAAGGAAAAGGTTTCAGAACACTAATCTTTTGCAGAGAACCGTGTCCTGAAACCATCATTAAAAACATGGTTATTATATCAAGATATGAAGTGGAATACAAGAAGGAAGAAGATATTTTTAATACACAGTAAAGAAGAAGGCATCTGCCCATGCTGTGGAAGCCCGCTTAAATACAGGGACAGCCGGTGCCGCGTGCATAGAACTGCGGGAGGCAGGAAGGAATGGTACCAGATCAGGCGCCTGAAATGCAGCAATGATAAATGCGGGAGACTCCATAACGAACTGCCAGACTGCATATGCCCCTATAAGCACTATGATGCGGGCCTGATCGAGGACGTGTTGGATGGTGTAGTCAGTGAAGAGGATACGGAAACAGAGGACTATCCCTGTGAAGGGACCATGAAACACTGGAGATGGTGGGCAAAAATGAATGAAAAAAACATGGAAGGGCAGATCAGGCTGGCAGCGCACCGTTACCTGGGTTTTGATGGAAGGTTCCTGAAATCCGGGTATTCTTTACTGGAAAAACTAAAGGAACGGATAAGTCCTGGCTGGCTTAAGGCGGCAGTGAGGGCTATATATAATTCCGGGGGCCGTATAGAGCCGTATCCGGAACCTGCGTAAAGATGCACCTGCTTTTGTTCGCTGTCAATTTTTAACGGGTATATACTCCTTTTTGAAAGGAGGCCCATGAAGATGGAAGCAAAAGAAGTGAAAAAATGGCAGGATGAAGAAGCATTAAAAAGATACGGGATGATAGCGCCGCTCCTGGATCCGGAACTGGATGGAGGGAAAAGGCGGCAGATGAGGGAGGAAGCTGCAGAAAGGAACGGCATATCCAAAAGGACACTGTACCGGTATGAAAAGGGATACCGTGAGGAAGGGTTTGAAGGCCTGCGTCCGGCGGGCAGGACGAAAAAGAGGCGGCAGGGGCTCCCGGAAAACTTTGAAAGGCTCATGGAGCAGGCGGTGCAGCTGAAACGTGAGGTCCCAAAGCGGAGCGTGCGCCAGATCATAAAGATACTGGAGCTGGAAGGATGGGCACAGCCGGGGGTTTTAAAGCAGTCCACGATGCAGAGGCACCTGTACGATGCGGGCCTTGGGAAGAGGCAGATGAAGCGTTATGCCGAGAAGAGGGAAACATCATCAAGGCGTTTCTGCAGGCCGCACCGGATGGAGCTTTTACAGGGGGACATAAAGTACGGGCCGGATCTGCGGACAACTTCTGGGGAACTGGTAAAGACCTATTTATCATCCCTGATCGATGACCATTCCAGATATATCGTGCAGTCAGAGTTTTATGATAACCAGAGACAGGAGATCGTGGAGGACACGTTCCATAAAGCGGTATTAAAGTCCGGGAAATTCGACTGCGCCTACCTGGACAATGGTGCGCAGTATACGGCGGAGCATCTGGGAAAAGCCTGCGCGAAGCTGGGGATACGGATCGTCCATGCAAAACCAGGCGCGTGCCAGTCCAAAGGAAAAATAGAAAAATTCCACCAGAAAGTGGACCAGTTTATGGCGGAGATCCGCGCAGCGCACGTGCATTCCGTGGAAGAACTGAACCGCAGGTGGAAGATATTTTTAGAGCAGGAATACCAGAAAGAGGCACATGCAGGGATAAAGGAGTATTATGAATCTTATGGCGTGTCAGTCCCTGCCAGGGGGATCACGCCGGAGCAGGAATGGATGAGGGATACCCGGGGGCTGGTTTTTATGGATGTATCCGTGGTGGCGGAAGCATTCCTGCACCATGAAACACGCCGGATAGACGAGGCGGGGTGTTTTTCTCTCAGGGGAAGCCGTTATGAAGCGAGCGCTGCGCTGGCAAATATGGAGGCGGAGATCGCTTATGACCCGATGGATATGAAAACGGTGACGGTAAGATGCCGCGGTGCGGAGCCGCTTGAGGCACACCGGATAGAGATAGGTGCGTTTTCATCCAAAGTGCCGCCAGTGCCTATGGGGATGACGGGAAACGTTCCGGAAACATCAAGGCTCCTGGATGCACTGGAAAAGAAATATAAGGAAGATCACGGGCAGATGGCGCGTGCCCTTTCCTTCGGGGAGTACGGGAAGGAGGCGGGGAGGCATGTATGAGAGTTTTTTTGAAATGGAGCATACGCCATTTACAAGGGACATCCCGGTGGAGAGGCTGTACACATCGCCGCAGATAGAGGACGCACTGGGAAGGCTTGTTTATGTCGTAGACCATCAGATGTTTGCTGTGGTGACGGCAAATCCGGGATGCGGGAAGTCCACTATGGTAAGGATGCTGGACGGAAGGCTTGGAAAGGAAAAATATCTGCTGTTATACCTGTCCGATTCGAAGCTGACGCCGAGATGGCTGTATGCAGGGCTTTTGGGGCAGCTGGGCCTGGAGCCGCATTATTTTAGCGGGGATTCCAAACGGCTGCTGCAGAAAGAGATCTGTGCGGTCAGTACAGAGCAGAAAAAGAAAGTCGTGTGCGTGCTGGACGAAGCGCACCTGTTAGGGAAGGACATGCTGGAAGAACTGAGGTTCCTGCTGAATTACAGGTTTGACTCCACAAGCCCGATGTCGCTGGTGCTTGTAGGGCAGACGGAATTATGGGAGCAGAAGCTGAAGCTGCAGGCCTATGAGGCCATAAGGCAGCGTATTGACATGAACATCGTACTGGGAAGGCTGGACCGTGCAGAAACAGGAAAATATGTTGCAGCCCATATGGCATATGCGGGTGCGTGGAAAGAGATTTTCACCAGCGGTGCGGAGGACGAAGTCTATAAGATATCTGCGGGCATACCGCGGATGATAAACCGTGTATGTGAAAAGGCGCTGATGTATGCGTGCCAGCAGCAGAAGCGGCTTGTGGACGAGCACATGGTGCGTTTTGTGGCGGATCATGAGATGCTGGGAGGTGTGGGATGATGACATGGCCGGAAGGGCGCATGGAGTTTGTATGCACCGTGCCGGCGGAAGAAGGAAAAAGGGAAGAAAGATGGCTTGGGGAAGTGAAAGTCAGAAGATATGGCCCGGGCATGGCGGAGCTTATTATTTATGGGAGGGACAGCTGCATCAATGCAGTGATCGGGAAATATATGAGCGGCCAGTATATTTGTATGCCGGACATCGATACAGGGTGCCCGCTCAGCAGGCTGTCCGATTTATTCTGGAAGAAAGAGAGGCTGTCAGCGAATATGAATGAAACAGATGCTGTAACCGTTGCCCACGCCCTGCGGGCATTATCCGGGTATACAGGGAAAGACTGGCTGTAGGGAAGCGTGGCAACTATACGCAAAAGAGATGTTAGGCGAAGTGTGCGGGGAATTGGGACAATTACATAAACTGGAAGAAAAACAGGCCGTCCGGGATATCCCGGGCGGCTTTCCTGCATGAATTGTACATGGATGTTGGAACAATTTCCGGCGCAGATAAGAGAGGCATGGTTCGAAAGAGTCAGACAATATAAGATAGAAACATGGAAAATGCAGTTCGGAGGGCTGCTGTAGACTGGAAATAAATAGTTGTATATACAATTGATTGTGTGACAGGAAAATGGGTGATTTTACGACAGCAGGTGAGGTTGAATCTGTGACAGCTCATGAAGTTATTAACAATA
>CAJUES010000056.1 GCA_910585765.1 uncultured Lachnospiraceae bacterium
ATGATGGTGCGTGTGGAGAGAGGGTGTGTTTTTGTGCACCAAATTAGGTGGTACCGCAGAAGTTGAAAACTTTTGTCCTAGTATAGATAGGACAAAAGTTTTTTTTATGCACAGCCCCGTGCAGGGGAACTATGCCGCCAGGCGGCGCACGGGGCGCGCGGTGAGTAGTGGAGAAGACCGTTCCCCTACTCGATTGCACAGCCCCGTGCAGGGGAGCTATGCCGCCAGGCGGCGCACGGTCAGGAAAAGGAGGTAACAGAATGATCAAGCCAACATATGAGCAGGCAAGACAATACGAGAAAGATTACGCATACATTCCTGTATGCAAAGAAGTTTTAGCGGACGATATCACACCGATACTGATGCTGAGAAAGCTTGCGGCGTTAGATGAGCAGTATTTTCTGCTGGAGAGTGCGGGAGGAGGAAATTCAGGCAGGTATTCGTTTCTGGGATACCACCCCAGACTGACGGTCTCCTGCAAGGATGGCGTCACAAAAGTGAAGGAGAACGGTATGGTGCGCATCGTTCCGGGAAAGCCAAAGGAGGCACTGCAGGCGATTCTTGAAACGTATCGTTCACCCCGGATCGAGGGGCTGCCAACTTTCACCGGAGGGCTGGTCGGTTACTTTGCATACGAGATGATACAGTACGCGGAGCCAAAGCTCAGGATTAAACAGAGCGATGTCAATGACTGTGAACTCATGATGTTTGATCGTCTGATCGTGTTTGATCAGCTGCATCATAAGCTTTGCCTTATCATAAATGCCAGGGCGCAGGATGGCAGGGCAGGGTATGACAAGGCAGTGACAGAGCTCGATGCATTTGCTGAAACGATCCGGATCACAGAGCCGATACCATATGAAAGACCGCTGCCGGCGCCAGCGTTTACATGCAATCTATCCAGAGAAGAATACTGCAGAATTGTTGAAAAGACGAAACATTACATCAGGGAAGGGGACATCTTTCAAGGTGTTATCTCACGGCGGTTTGAGGCAGATTATGACGGAAGTCTGTTGAACGCTTACAGGGTGCTCAGAACAACAAATCCTTCACCGCACATGTACTATATTCAGCTCAAAGATATGCAGATTGCCGGCACTTCGCCGGAAACGATGGTAAAGCTCACCGGCAGAAAGCTGATGACTTTTCCGGTAGCCGGGACGAGAAAGCGCGGGAAGGACAGGGAGGAGGACATGGCACTTGAAAAGGAACTGCTGGCGGATGAAAAGGAATGTGCCGAGCATAATATGTTGGTAGATCTGGCAAGGAATGATATCGGCAGGATCGCGGAATACGGCAGCGTAAAGGTCGAGGATTATATGACAGTCCATCATTTTTCGAAGGTGATGCACATCGTGAGTGTTGTCACGGGAAAGCTGGCGGCAGGAAGGAACTGTCTGGATACGGTTGAGGCGCTTCTTCCGGCAGGAACCCTTTCGGGGGCACCCAAATTCAGGGCATGTGAGATCATCGACGAGCTTGAACCCGTACCGCGGGGAGTTTACGGCGGGGCGATCGGATATCTTGATTTCAGCGGTAATTTAGATGTGTGCATCGCGATCAGGACAGCGGTCAGGAAAGGAAAAAAAGTGTATGTGCAGGCAGGCGGCGGTATCGTGGCTGACTCCATACCGGAGAGCGAGTATCTGGAGAGTGCGAACAAGGCTGGTGCCGTGATCGAGGCGATCCGGCGGGTGGAGGAGTTTTGCTGAACATGAAAAATAGAAAGGGGAAGGGAAGATGGTAGTATTGATTGACAACTATGACAGTTTTTCGTATAACCTGGTGCAGGCGATCGGGGAATTGACAGACGGCAGGGAAGAGCTCCGGGTACTGCGCAATGATGCGCTGACAGCGGAGCAGGTCATGGCGATTGCGCCAGCGCGCATTGTACTTTCACCGGGACCGGGAAAGCCGTCAGATGCGGGGATATGTGAGGCGTTGATCGAGGCAGTGAGCGGAAGAATCCCGCTGCTGGGTGTCTGTCTTGGACATCAGGCGGTCTGTGAAGCTTTTGGAGGCAGGATAACATATGCGCCAAGACTGATGCACGGTAAGCAGAGCATGATAAAGGTGACAAAGAAAAGCCGGATTTTTCAAGGGCTTCCCAGGGAGTTTGAAGTTGCAAGGTATCATTCGCTCGCCGCCGACCAGAACCGGATCCCTGATGTTCTTGAGGTCACGGCAGTCGATGAAAGCGGGGTTGTGATGGCGGTGCAGCACAGGGAGTATCCGATATATGGTCTGCAGTTTCACCCGGAGTCGATCATGACACCGCTTGGAAAACAGATGATTGGGAATTTTCTGATGTGAGACAGTATATTTAACATATCAAAGGAGTGGTAAGAATGATAGTAGAGGCAACAAGAAAAATAGTGGAAAAGATCAATCTGACAGCCGACGAGGCGGAGCAGGTGATGGATGAGATCATGAGCGGAGAGGCGGAGCAGATCAATATGGCATCATTCCTCACGGCGCTCCGAATGAAGGGGGAGACGGTTGAGGAGATCACCGCGTTTGCGAAAGGTATGCGGAAGCATGGCACGAAGGTGCCCGTACAGGGCGACGTGCTTGAGATCGTGGGAACGGGCGGGGACGAGGCAAACTCCATCAATATCAGCACGATGGCAAGTATCGTGGCAGCGGCGGCAGGGTACAAGGTGGCAAAGCACGGAAACAGAAGTGTGTCGAGCAGAAGCGGCGCGGCAGACTGCCTGGAGGCACTCGGCGTAAAACTGGATCTGGATCCCGAAAAAAACGCGGAAGTACTTGAAAAAGGAAACATATGTTTTATATATGCGCCTAAGTACCATGCGGCAATGCGCTTTGTGGGACCGGTGAGAAAAGGAATCGGTCTCAGGACGGTGTTCAATATTTTGGGTCCTCTCGTCAATCCTGCGGGGGCAAATGCGGAACTGATGGGTGTATACAGTGAGGAACTTGTGGAGCCGCTGGCACATGTGCTCAGCAATCTCGGCGTGAAACACGCGCTGGTCGTGTACGGACAGGACAGACTGGATGAAATTTCCCTGAGTGCACCTACGACCTGTGTGGAAGTTGACAACGGCATCTTCAAAAAGTATGAGATCACACCGGAGCAGTTTGGCTTTCAGCGCTGTAGAAAAAGCGACCTGACAGGCGGGGATGGTATCGAAAATGCAAAGATCGCAGAGAAGATCTTAAACGGTGAATGTACGAATGCCATGGCGGATGCAGTGCTCTTAAATGCGGGTGCGGGGATCTATCTGATGGGCGGAGCCTCCTCGATCGGGGACGGTGTGAAGATAGCAAGGGATACGGTTGGAAGCGGAAAGGCATACGAGACGCTTCGAAGATTTGTGAAACTTACCAATTCATAATGAGGTGGGAAGGAGACAGGCATGATTCTCGATGATTTGGCGGAAGCCACTGTGGCAAGGGTAGCGCGGAAGAAGGACGCAGTATCGTTTGAGGAAGTGAGAGAAAGAGCGGTACGGCTCGCAAAAGGTGAAGGAATATTTACATTTCCTTTTGAGAAGGCGGTCGCGAAGGGGGATATCAGTTTTATATGCGAGGTAAAGAGAGCTTCTCCTTCGAGAGGCATCATAGCTGAGGATTTTCCCTATCTTGACATTGCGCGGGATTATGAAAGGGCAGGCGCGGACTGTATCTCCGTTCTGACGGAAACCGATTATTTCAAGGGGGATGACAGATTCCTGCAGGAGATCAGCGACGAAATCCACATACCGACGATACGGAAAGATTTTATTATTGACCCGTATATGATCTATGAGGCAAAATTGTTAAAAGCTTCGTGTGTGCTCCTGATCGCCGCGCTCCTGGACACGGACACTATCAGGGAGTACAAGGCGGTCTGCGATGAACTCGGGCTCTCTGCGCTTGTGGAGGTTCACGATGAGGAGGAAGTTCAGAGTGCGCTGGATGCCGGGAGCAGAATGATCGGTGTCAACAACAGGGATCTGAGAACATTCAGGGTTGATATAAGCAACAGCACAAGATTGCGAAGCCTGGTTCCGAAAGAGATCCTGTTTGTCGCAGAGAGCGGCATCAGGACAGAGAAGGATATACAAATGCTTCGGCAGTCTGGCATAGACGGTGTGCTGATCGGCGAGGCGCTGATGTGCAGCAGTGATAAGGTGGGAATGATAAATCAGCTCAAGGGCGTTGGAGAGAGGGGCAGGGAATGGCAAAAGTAAAGATATGCGGACTCAGGACTATGGCGGATGTCGAGAAGGTCAACCGATATCTGCCGGAATATGTCGGCTTTATATTCGCAAATACCAGACGGTTTGTCACAGACGAACAGGCGCTTGCGATGAGCCGGGCGCTTGACAGACGTATTCAGGCTGTCGGTGTGTTTGTGGATGAGCCGCTGGGGCATGTGGCCGATCTATGTGACAGGGGTGTCATAAAGGTGATACAGCTGCACGGAGAGGAATCGGAAGCTTACATTCGGGAACTGAAACAACAAACGGACACGACTGTCATAAAGGCGGTCAGGGTGCAGGGGGTGGAGCAGGTAACAGGGTTGATGTCACAGGAGGCGGACTACATGCTGTTTGACACCTGCAAAAAGGGAGAACCCGGCGGTACAGGGGAGCGGTTTCCGCTGGAAATACTGATGGAGAGCCTTGTGCGGCTGACGAGAAAAGGTGATACGGTAAAACCTTATTTTCTGGCGGGAGGACTGGATTGCGGGAATGTTGCGGAGGTGATCCGCCAGACAGAATGCTTTGCAGTCGATGTGAGTACAGGGGTTGAGACAGATGGCGTGAAAGACGAGGCAAAGATCCGAAAGTTTGTGGAAAGTGTACGGAGTCTGCAGCATACTGCGGACGAAACAGTTTTACCAAGTGTGCAGGAACAGAAAATGAGAAAGGAAAATGAAAATGGATAAGAAAGGCAGATATGGCCTGTATGGAGGACAGTACATACCGGAGACCCTGATACCGGCAGTGCAGGAGTTAGAGCAGGCGTATGAGAAATACAGGAGTGATCCCGCATTTCAGGCGGAATTAAGAGCGCTGATGGAAAAATATGCAGGGCGCCCGTCCCTTTTGTATTACGCAGAGAAAATGACAAAGGATCTGGGGGGTGCAAAAATCTACTTAAAAAGGGAAGATCTGAACCACACAGGTTCCCACAAGATCAACAATGTATTAGGTCAGGTGCTTCTTGCGAAAAAGATGGGCAAGAAGCGCGTTATCGCAGAGACCGGTGCAGGACAGCACGGCGTGGCGACCGCCACGGCCGCGGCGCTGATGGGTATGGAATGTGAGATTTTTATGGGCAAAGAGGACACGGACAGACAGGTGTTGAACTGCTACAGGATGGAACTTCTGGGCGCAAAGGTGCACCCTGTGACTTCGGGAACGATGACTTTGAAGGACGCTGTCAACGCGACGATGCGCGAGTGGGCATCCAGAATGGACGACACCTTGTATGTGCTCGGTTCCGTCATGGGACCGCATCCCTTCCCGATGATCGTCAGGGACTTCCAGAAGGTGATCGGGGAGGAGATAAAGGAGCAGCTTATGGCGGTGGAGGGAAAGCTTCCCGACGCGGTGATCGCCTGTGTGGGCGGCGGCAGCAATGCCATGGGGTCTTTCTACGAGTTCATACCTGACACGAGTGTCAGATTGATCGGATGTGAGGCTGCCGGACTTGGCGTCGATCACCCCAGGAATGCTGCGACTGTCGCAAACGGGACTGTCGGCATTTTCCATGGTATGAAGTCCCTGTTCTGCCAGGATGAATACGGGCAGATCGCGCCGGTGTACTCGATATCGGCAGGATTGGATTACCCTGGTATCGGACCAGAGCACGCAAACCTCAACGAGACAGGACGTGCACAGTATGTGCCGGTCACGGACAGGGAGGCGGTGGAGGCGTTTGAGTACCTCTCAAGGACGGAGGGCATCATCCCGGCTATAGAGAGTGCGCACGCGGTCGCGTATGCCAGAAAGATCGCACCTGATTTTGGAAAAGATCAGATTATCGTCGTCACGATCTCAGGGCGCGGGGACAAGGATGTGGCAGCGATCGCTAGGTACAGGGGGGTGGAAATATTTGACTGACCATCGCAGAGACAGGAAATATCGGAAGGATGAGGAGAAGGTAAAATGAACAGAATCAGCAGAGCGTTTGAAAATCAAAAAGCATTTATTGCATTCGTGACAGGAGGCGACCCGGATCTGGAGACGACGGAGGCACTCATTCCGCAGATGGCGGCAGCGGGGGCGGATCTGATTGAGATCGGGATTCCGTTTTCGGATCCGATCGCCGAGGGTATCGTCATACAGGCGGCAGATGAACGGGCACTGAGTGCGGGAACGACAACCGACAAACTGTTTGACATGGTGAAACGGGTGCGCGGGAAAGTCGATGTGCCGCTGGTATTTATGACGTATATTAACCCGGTATACACTTATGGAACGGACAAATTCGCAAAGCGGTGTGCTGAGTGTGGCATTGACGGAATGATCATTCCTGATGTGCCGTTTGAGGAGCGTGAGGAGGTGAGTGGTGCATGCGAGGCAGCAGGGGTCGAGCTGATCTCCATGATCGCACCGACATCGCACGAACGCATCGACAGGATTGCAAAACAGGCAAAAGGTTTTCTCTACTGTGTATCATCACTCGGTGTCACAGGTGTCAGAAGCAGGATCACGACAAATATCAAAGATATGGTAGACCGCGTGAAGGCGGTGTCAGACATTCCGTGCGCGATCGGTTTTGGCATCTCCACGCCGGAGCAGGCACGCGAGATGGCGGCAGTGTCGGACGGCGCGATCGTGGGAAGCGCGATCGTCAGGATCATCGCCCAACATGGAAAGGACTGCATCGAGCCGGTGTGCAGGTACATCAGAGACATGAAGGCGGCTGTGCTGGCGGTATGAGAGCAGGACTGCGGGAAATACGAAAAAGAGTGAAAACAAAGTTTCCAAAGGAAGCAGAAATATGTGTAAAGTGATGAAAAGAACTGTTTTGTGATTTTAGGGAGGTACGTATGAAGGAGATAACAAAAAGAAAATTATCGGTGCTGCTGTGTGCAGGAATGATGGTGACGGGCTGCGCATGCGCGGCTCAAAGAAATGCCGGGCAGGAAGAATCGGAAATCTATGCACTTGATTTGGACGGGAATGCCCAGGAGGAAGGGACAGGCGGAGAACGGCAAGGAGCATCTGACGGGACAACACAGCCGGAAGCGTCGTCTGCGCATCAGGAGCCGCAGGCGGAGAGCACATCAACAGACAGCGGTGCCGGCACGCAGAATAGCGCTGGCGTGCCGGATAATGAGAGCGGTGCGGACAGCAAGAATGACCAGGGTAGTGAAGATACACGGGATCTGTACACAAGATTTTTGAATAATGAAGTCCCCGCAATTGTCGGAAACGAATTTCCGCAGAATGAGTATGCCGTCTACAATCTGGAAAGAGGAAGTTCTTTTACGTTTGCGGAGCTTGGTAAGTTTGTCGATCAAAGCCATTTTGATCCTGAATATATGGAAAAGACAACATACGACCAGGCACAGTATACGTACACAGGCTGTCTGGACAGCGATTCCAGAAATCTTCTGATCAAATTTGTCGGGTTGAATATCTACGCACCAGATGACGACAGTTTTGCAGTCTATGTGATTTCGGAGGATAAGGGGCAGCTGTATCTGACAGACTGGTATGAGTGCTGGGCGCGCAGCTATACGGAACAGTACCGCAATGGTCTGTGCTCCAACGGTGGATCCAGCGGAGCCGGCGATCACTATTCGGGTTTGTCAGCGATCCTTTCAAACGGAATAGAGACGTACATCTATGAGGCGGAGATTTTGAGCGGCTGGTGGACGAGTTATGTCGATGAGGCGGTATACCGTGAAGTTTTTGGAGAGAATGGGGATGTGCCATTGAATGTGTCAGTCTACACGATCGGCGAGGACAAATATCATACATACGAATTTTCAGAGTGTACGGATGATCAGAAAACCCTGTGCGGGACGTATATCGACAGATGCCGAGACGAGGCAGGTGTCAACTGGGTTACAGAAGAGCAATTGCAGGAAGCCATCCAAAAAAGGTGCAGTGCGCTCGGAGTGAGCTATGAAATGCTTGAACAGCGGGAAAAAGCAGAGTGGACAAATATTGGATAAAGGAGTCTTGCAGTGCTGCCCAACGAAAAATAATTGACGAAACAGATAAATAATACTATAATAGTGATATTCGAAAAATAAAATCTTTATAAATAATCTTTATATAAAATTATTTGTCTATGATTTAAAATGATTAAAATATAAAAGATTGGAGAATACTATATGAAAAATTTGGAAGCATACGTAAGATCAATACCTGATTTTCCGGAGCCGGGGATCATATTCCGCGATGTGACGAGTGTTCTGCAGGACGCGGAGGGTCTGCATCTTGCCATTGATACCATGCAGGATCTGGTAAAAGACTTGGAGTACGACGTTGTGGCGGGAGCTGAGTCCAGAGGATTTATTTTCGGGACACCGATCGCATATAATAATCATAAGCCTTTTGTCCTGATCAGAAAGAAGGGGAAACTGCCCCGCGAGACAGTCTCTATCGATTATGATCTGGAGTACGGCAAGGCGACCATAGAGATGCACAGGGATTCGATCCAGCCAGGACAGAAGGTTCTTGTGGTGGACGATCTGATCGCTACAGGGGGCACGACGGAAGCGATGATCAAGCTGATCGAGTCTCTCGGCGGAGAAGTGGTAGGGGTTGTCGTTTTGATGGAGCTTGCCGGATTGAAGGGCAGGGACAGGATTGCAGGTTACAGGCTTGACGCAGCGATCACCTACGAGGGAAAATAGGACCGGAGAATTTCATTTGACGATAATATGGATATGGCTGGTGATGCGAAGTGACAGATGAGAAGCAGACAAGGACAGGCGAATACGAAGATTCCCTGATCATACAAGGAAGCAAGGCAAGACCGAAAAGGACTGATGAGCGCAAAATTGAATACATCAAGGAATTCCAAAGCCCCGATGAGTTGTATCAGGGGCTTATCCGGCGTGTGCACAAATATCATCCGTCTGACGATATTTCAATGATCGACAAGGCGTATGCGACGGCGTGCGAAGCGCACAAGGATCAGACGCGGAAATCGGGGGAACCCTACATCATCCATCCGCTGTGTGTGGCTATCATACTTGCAGATCTGGAGCTTGACAAGGAGACGATCATCGCGGGGCTTTTGCACGATGTTGTCGAAGATACGATCATGACCAATGAGGAGCTCAAGGAGCAGTTTGGACCTGATGTCGAGCTGCTTGTCGACGGTGTTACCAAACTGGAACAGCTGCAGTACACAGGAGATGCGACACCGGACCGGTTGACGAGCCGTGAGGAGCTGCAGGCAGAAAATCTGAGGAAGATGTTTCTTGCGATGGCAAAGGACATCCGGGTGATCCTGATCAAGCTCGCGGACCGTCTTCACAATATGAGGACGCTGAAATACAAGTCTCCCGAGAGTCAGAAGCGCATTGCGCGGGAGACGCTGGACATCTATTCGCCGCTGGCGGAGCGCCTCGGCATATCAAAGATCAAGATAGAGCTCGATGACCTCTCGCTGAAATATCTGGAACCGGAGGCGTATTATGACTTGGTGGAGAAGATCGCGCTCAGAAAAGACGTGCGTGAGAAGTATGTGCAGGATATTGTCGATGAGGTTACGGAGCATATCATCGACGCGGGGATCGACGCTCAGATCGACGGGCGGGTGAAGCATTTTTTCAGTATCTATAAAAAGATGAAGAACCAGGGAAAGACGATCGACCAGATCTATGATCTGTTTGCGGTGCGCATCATCGTCGATTCGGTCAAGGACTGCTATGCCGCGCTCGGCGTGATCCATGAGATGTATAAGCCGATGCCCGGCAGATTCAAGGATTACATTTCCATGCCAAAGGCAAATATGTACCAGTCGCTACACACGACGCTGATCGGTTCCACGGGCACGCCGTTCGAGATCCAGATCAGAACCTTTGAGATGCACAGGGTCGCAGAGTACGGTATTGCGGCGCACTGGAAATACAAGGAGGCAAGCGACGGGAAAGTGTCCACAGGCGGCGAGGATGAGAAGCTGACATGGCTCAGCCAGATCCTCGAGTGGCAGCAGGATATGTCTGACAACAAGGAGTTCATGAAACTTCTCAAGAGTGATCTTGACCTTTTCTCGGATCATGTGTACTGTTTTACGCCGGCGGGCGATGTCAAGAATCTCCCGGCGGGCTCGACGCCGATCGACTTTGCCTACAGTGTTCACAGCGCAGTCGGCAACAAGATGATCGGTGCCAGGGTCAACGGCAAGCTCGTCACCATCGACTATCAGATCAGCAACGGTGACTGCATCGAGATCATGACTTCCCAGAACTCAAAGGGACCCAGCCGTGACTGGCTGAATATCGTAAAGTCGGCGCAGGCAAAGAACAAGATATCGCAGTGGTTCAAGAGCGAGTTCAAGGAAGAGAACATTATCAAGGGAAGAGAACTTCTTCAAAATTATTGCAAGTCAAAAAATATTAATATCATAGAGATCCTGAAGGCTGAGTTCCAGAAAGCCGTGATGCATAAGTACGGCTTTAATGATTGGGATGCGGTGCTTGCGGCGATCGGTCACGGTGCCCTCAAGGAGGGACAGGTCATCAACCGCATGCAGGAGCTGTACGCCAGGGCACACAAGAAGCAGGAGACGGACGAGGAACTTCTGGCGGCGATACAGGAAAACAGCGCCAACAGGCAGATGAAACCCAAGAGCAAGACTGGCATCACGGTAAAGGGGATCCACGACGTGGCTGTGCGTTTTTCACGCTGCTGTGCGCCTGTTCCGGGCGATGAGATCGTCGGCTTTGTCACGCGCGGGCGGGGCGTTTCCATACACAGGACGGACTGTATCAATATCATGAGCCTGTCTGACATTGACCGCTCCAGACTGATCGATGCGGAGTGGCAGCCGGAGGCAGCGGCGGAACACAATGAGAAGTATCTGACAGAGATCGTGATCTACGCGCAGAACAGACATGGTCTGCTGGCAGATATCACCAAGGCGCTCTCGGAGAAAAATATTGATATCCGTTCCGTGAATACGAGGACGAACAAGCAGGATATCGCCACGATCGGAATGACTTTTGAGATCGGCTGCCGGGAAGAACTGCAGATGATCGTGGATAAACTGAAAACGATAAAGAACGTGATCGATATTGAAAGGACGACAGGTTGATATGGCTGATTTGAAAGTAAAGAGAAGGGTACTGAGTGCCTGCCAGACAAATTGTTACTATGTGTACAGAGAAGGGGCGGACGAGATCGTCATCATCGATCCGGGTGACAACGGTGAAGTGATTTACGACGATGTGAAAAGCCTTGGGTTTGAGAAGATCGCAGGGATCCTGCTGACACATGGTCATGGAGATCACACAGGCGGCGCGCTGAAATTAAAGGAGCTCAGCGGTGCGAAAATCTATGCCCATGAGGACGAGGCGGAGATCTTAAAAGATCCAGAGAAAAATCTGTCCGGCTGGTTTGGCAAGGCATATGGGTTTGAGGCGGACGAGTATCTGCGGGATAAGCAGACTTTTTCCATGGCAGGAGTTACGTTTGAGGTACTTCACACGCCGGGGCACACAAAGGGCGGCTGCTGTTTTTATGATGTCGAGGATATGACCATGTTCTGCGGGGACACGATCTTCAACGGTTCTGTCGGAAGGACGGACTTTTATTCGGGTTCCATGAGACAGCTCGGCGATTCGATCCGCGAACGGATCATGACGCTTCCCGACGACGTGAAGCTCTATTCGGGTCACGGGGACGCAACGACAGTCGGATATGAGAGAAAGTACAATCCATGCCTGGGATAGGCGATGCCTGTTCCGGGCATGGATTTACCTGTCCTTTGGGATAAGTGGGGCGCAGTGCCTGTCAGTCCCATGAAACGGGAGATCGGAAATATGATTAATGTTTATACGAACAAGGAGAATTACCAGTATGACGTACATGCGCTGCTCAGATCGTTTTATCCGGAGCATGATGTGGGCGTGTACAATGAGTGTGAGTGGGATAGCCGGGAGGAGAGCGGCAGCTATGTCATCATACGGATCCTGGATGACAGAATGGAACTGACTCTGGCGGTCGATGAACCGAAAGAGTATGTCCACACCTACCAAAATGACACAGATGTCATAAAAAAACAGAGCAAGCTCTCCCTGTATCATGACTTGTGCGACTACACGGGAAGGACGCTCCCGTGGGGAAATCTCACAGGTATCAGACCGACAAAGCTCACGATGGCAATGCTGGCGGAAGGGCTTGCGGACGACGAGATCATCGCGCAGATGAAGGCGGCACATGCGGTGAGTGATGAGAAGGCGCGGCTCAGCCTCGATATTTCCAGGCGGGAGAGACTGATCCTGGACAGCATACATTATGTGGACGGCTACAGCCTGTATATCGGCATTCCGTTCTGCCCCACGACGTGTCTGTACTGCTCCTTTACCTCCTACCCGATCGCAGCGTGGCGCAAGCGGGTGCAGCTGTATCTGCAGGCGCTTTTTCGGGAAGTCGATTTTGTCGCAGAAGCCTATCGAGACAGGGTATTGGACACCATCTATATCGGCGGTGGGACGCCCACGACGCTGGAGGCGGGCGAACTGGATCGTCTGCTGCAGCATATACACGACCGATTTGATTTTGCGCAGGTCAAGGAGTTTACCGTGGAGGCGGGGCGCGCGGACAGCATCACGCCGGAAAAGCTTGATGTGCTGAAAAGGCATGGCGTGACGCGCATATCGGTCAACCCTCAGACCATGAACGATGAGACCTTGAAATACATAGGCAGGCATCACACGGTCGCACAGGTAAAAGAGGCGTTTCAGATGGCGAGAGCGGCGGGATTTGGCAACATCAACATGGACATCATCTTAGGTCTTCCAGGGGAGCTTGAGGCGGATGTACAGCACACGATCGATGAGATCAAAAAGCTCGGCCCCGACAGTCTGACAGTCCATTCGCTCGCCATCAAGCGCGCGTCAAAGCTCAGCCAGTGGATCGAGGAGAACGGTATCGGGACACTGCGCAACACGGACGCCACGATGGAGATCGCACAGAAGGGCGCGTATGCGCTGGACATGAAGCCGTATTATCTCTACAGGCAGAAAAATATGTCCGGGAATCTTGAGAATGTCGGCTATGCGCGAGAGGGCAAATACGGCATTTACAATATCCTGATCAATGAGGAGGTGCAGACCATCATAGCGCTCGGCGCGGGCAGCATCTCAAAGAGGGTCTATCCCGACGGACGGATCGAGCGGAGCGAGAACATGAAGGATGTGGCACTCTATATCGAGAAGATTGACGAGATGATCGAGCGCAAGAGAAAGCTTTTGGAGGACGAATAAATTTGTGTGTGAGGAGGACTGGTAACTGTGAAAGTGCGATTTGTCGAGCCTGGAAACAGACCCTATAAGCCGACACCGCTGAACTATTTTGTGTATGACCGATATATCCGGACGCCTTCCGTCGGATTGAACACACTGGCGACGATCGTGAAGGAGACTGTGCCGGACACTTTGATGTACAGTGAATCCATATCCCGTCTGGTGATGGAGGATATTTTGGATGCGGACATCATTTTTATAGGTATCTTTACCTTTAACGCGGTGCGGGGATATCGGCTGGCGCGGTACTTCCGAAAAAAGAGCAAGGCAGTTATCGTGATGGGCGGTCTCCACGCGTCCATGAATTACAGGGAAGCCGTGAAATACTGTGACTATGTTTTGCTGGGGGAGGGAGACGAGTCTGTCCTGGAGATGGTGGAGGCGGTGCGCAGCAAGGAGACACCTGCATTTCCAGGGGTGGTTTACCAGAAAAACGGTAAGCTGGTACATACCGGGGAGCGGATGCCGCCGGAGCAGTTTGAGACGATACCGGATAAGGATCTCGTGTACCGGTACAGGAAGATGGCAGGGCACAACACGCTCTGGGGGCAGGTTCACGCATCCAGAGGATGTCCCCACAACTGTGACTACTGCGCCCTTGTGCGCCATTTCGGGAGACGGGTGAGGACGAGGACACCCGAAAATGTGCTGGAGGACATACGCAGGACGATCGCCTTTCAGGAGGAAGGCCACCACAGGCTGCTGAAGGCAGTGTGGATCACGGATGACAACTTCTTTGCAGACCGCGAATGGGCGATGGAGGTGCTGCAGAAGATCATTGACAGTGGGATCCGGTACCATTTCACGGTTCAGGCGAGATGGGAAGTGGGGCTGGACGATGAAATGCTGGTACTGCTCAAGAAGGCAGGCTTCGTGGAACTGGCGATGGGGATCGAGTTTATCGATGATGCGTCCTTTGCGCTGTATCACAAGAAGAGCAGCAAACAGAAGATCGTGGAATCCATACGCAACATACAGAGGCATGGACTGAGCGTCCGGGGTCTCTTTATATTGGGGGCGGATAACCACACGGTCGGCGTGGGGGATCAGCTGGCTGATTTTGTGATCGAGAACCATATCAAGGGAGCACTGATCCAGTGTATGTATTTTGTGCCGGGCACGCCCGTCTATGAGAGCCACAAGGACCGGCTGCTGCACAAGGACTGGAGCAGGTACAACGGAAATGCGGTGCACATACCGGAAAAGATGACACCGTACGAGCTGCAGCTGGAGAATATCAGGGCGAGCAAAAAGATCTATTCCTTCCCCAGACTGGTTTATGCGCTGCTCCACGAGGATGCGCTGCACAAACTGATGTTCTTGGGAGAGTTTTTCTGGCATATGAGCATACGGGCGGATCTGCGGAAAGAACTGCCGTATCTGGACAGGAGATCGACCTGATACATGACCGGTCAAAATAGTTTGAGATGATTTTTATCGGAGGGGGATGGGAAATATGCTCTGCCATATGGTGATCGATCTGAGCAAGATACTCTGTACAAAGTCTGATGACAGGACGAAGCTTGTACAGAGGTAAAAAGGTATATATCAACGTATGGATTGATATGGTTTTTCGTCCGACATTGGATTTTGTACATTTTTATTCTGATACAATGAAGTCTGTATAGAGTAGAATGGAGTAAATTCAATGGAAAACAAGAAAACAGAAAATAATTATAGAAAATATATCGTTTTGTGGCTGAGTCAGAGCGTATCCGTGCTTGGGAGCTCGATGACAGGATTTGCGCTGGTTCTGTGGGCGTATGGGCAGAGCCAGTCGGCAATGTCTGTCTCATTGATGTCCTTTTACAATTATGTGCCGTATATTCTCCTAAGTCTGTTTGTCGGTGGCTTTATAGACAGGCACAGGAAGAAGACGATCATGCTGGCGGCGGACAGCATCGCAGCGGTTGGCTCGCTGTGCGTTCTGGCGCTTTTGTCTGCGAAGCAGCTTTGCATAGGGCACATCTATATTGTCAACGGGATCGTCGGCGTGACGAGCGCTTTTCAACAGCCGGCATCCGCGGTGGCGACAGGAAGGCTTGTGCCGAAAGACAAAATATCAAATGTCAGCGGTTTGAATTCTTTTTCACAGAATTTGATCACGGTGTTCAGTCCGATGCTGGCAGCATTTTTCTTTGCGGTGGGCGGGCTTCCGCTGATATTGCTGATCGATCTGACAAGTTTTGTGCTGGCGTTTTTCGTTCTGCTGTGCTATATTTCCATACCGGAGCAAATCGAGCAAAAGAAGCACGGTTCCCCGTTTGCGGGAATCGCGCAGGGATTTGCGTTTTTGAGACAGGAAAAAGGGATCCTGTACATCATGATGACAATGGCGCTGATCAATTTCTTTTCCAGACTGACATACGAAAATATCCTGTCGCCGATGATTCTCGCAAGGAGTGGCGGAGACAGTATGACGCTCGGTGCGGTAAATGCGTTCATGGGAATCGGCGGCATTGCCGGCGGTATCATCGTTTCTATAAAAAGGGAAAGCAGATGCAAAGCGACTGCGATCTATGTCTCAGCGGCGCTGTCGTTTCTGTTTGGAGACCTGATCATGGCAGTGGGGAAGAATGTATTCTGGTGGTCGTTTGCCGCAGCTGCGGCGAGTCTGCCGATTCCCTTTATCATGGCGAATCAGAATGCGATCCTGTACAGAAAGATTCCGACAGCGATGCAGGGGCGCGTGTTTGCGGTGAGGAATGCGGTTCAGTACAGCACGATACCGGTCGGGATCATTCTCGGGGGATATCTGGCGGATCATGTGTTTGAGCCTTTTATGGGTTATGGCAGCGCCGCTGCCCATGCACTGGAAAAAATGGTGGGCAGCGGTGCCGGAAGCGGCATGGCGGCGATGTTCCTGTGCACCGGGATATGTGGGTTTGCGGTCAGTCTGCTATCCTGTTTCAACCGGGAGATAAACAAATTGAATGACTTTTAAAAATCCCCTTGCCAAATAATCCCGAATCATATATGATGGGATTAGATACACGACTGGCGGAACAAGTATTGTGATGGCACAATGTGATGTAGGGAAACCTACGGGGAGTGTATGATATTTAGGAGCCGACCGCCTGGGCAGCATGATGTTTGTGCGCCCAGACGGTTTTTTATGCGCACGGGAAATATGTCCCGTGTAAAGGGCGAATGTCGGCAAAGGCTGACGGGCGCATATATATTTTCAAAGACATAGGAGGTTTCAGGATGAAGATGCTATCATTGGAGCAGGAGCTCAAGGGAAACGATTACCCGGGCAGGGGGATCGTGATCGGCAAGACGAAGGACGGCAAAAAGGCTGCGATCGCTTACTTTATCATGGGCAGGAGCGAGAACAGCAGGAACAGGGTGTTTGTGGAGGACGGGGAAGGCATCCGCACGCAGGCGTTTGACCCTTCCAAGCTGAGTGATCCGAGTCTGATCATCTATGCGCCGGTCTGTGTGCTCGGCAACAAGACGATCGTGACAAACGGCGATCAGACGGACACGATCTACGAGATGATGGACAGGCAGCAGACGTTCGAGCAGGCGCTCAGAACCCGGGAGTTTGAGCCGGATGCGCCAAACTACACACCGAGGATCTCGGGGATCCTGCACATCGAGAACGGCAGCTACAATTACGCGATGTCCATCTTGAAGAGCAACAACGGCAATCCCGATGCATGCAACCGCTACACATTCGCGTACAGCGATCCCGTGGCGGGCGAGGGACATTTTATCCATACATATATGGGGGACGGCAGTCCGCTTCCGAGCTTTGAGGGGGAGCCGAAACTGGTGGATATTCCGGACGATATGAATGCGTTTGGCGATATGGTCTGGGACAGTCTGAACGCTGATAATAAGGTCTCCCTGTTTATCCGATTTATCGATATCGAAACCGGGAGATATGAGTCAAAAATCTACAACAAAAATGTGTAAAAAGTACAGAAAAATCTGATCAATACTTTTGGATCAACATGATTATATGGAGGAATACCATGAAGGAATTAGAGTTAAAATACGGCTGCAATCCAAATCAGAAACCTTCCAGGATCTATATGAAGGACGGCGAGCTTCCGATCGAAGTGCTGAACGGCAAGCCGGGATATATCAATTTTCTCGACGCATTTAACGGCTGGCAGCTTGTGAAGGAGCTGAAAAAGGCGACAGGGCTTCCTGCGGCGACATCATTCAAGCATGTATCGCCGGCTGGCGCTGCTGTGGGACTTCCTTTGAACGAAGTCGAGCGAAAGATTTACTGGGTGGACGATATGGGCGATCTGTCGCCGCTTGCAAGCGCGTACGCAAGGGCGAGGGGGGCGGACAGAATGTCCTCGTTCGGGGATTTCATCGCACTGTCCGATGTGTGTGATGCGGACACGGCGAAGCTGATCAAGCGCGAGGTGTCAGACGGTATCATCGCACCCGGGTATGAGCCGGAGGCGCTGGAGATCTTAAAGGCAAAGAAAAAGGGAAACTACGCAGTGATCCAGATCGATCCCGCGTATGTGCCGGATCCTGTGGAGACGAAGGACGTGTACGGCATCACCTTTGAGCAGGGGAGAAACGAGCTTGTGATCGATGACGCTCTCTTTGCGAATGTCGTGACAGAGAATAAGCAGATTCCCGAGCAGGCAAAGATCGATCTTGCGATCGCCATGATCACGCTGAAATACACACAGTCAAACTCTGTGTGCTACGTGAAGGGCGGACAGGCGATCGGCATCGGCGCGGGACAGCAGTCGCGGATCCACTGTACGAGGCTTGCGGGGAGCAAGGCGGACAACTGGTTCCTGCGACAGAATCCCAAGGTACTGGATCTGCCGTTCAAGGAGAAGATCGGGCGCGCCGACAGGGATAACACGATCGATGTGTATATGAGCGATGATCACATGGATGTGCTCGCGGACGGCACATGGGAGAATTTCTTCACGGAGAAGCCGGAAGTGTTCACGAGGGAGGAGAAGCGAGCATGGCTTGACCAGCTGACCGATGTGGCACTCGGTTCTGACGCCTTCTTCCCGTTTGGGGACAATGTGGAGCGGGCACACAGAAGCGGTGTCCGGTACATCGCGCAGCCCGGCGGTTCCATCCGGGATGACAATGTGATCGAGACCTGCAACAAGTATGATATCGCGATGTGCTTTACGGGGATCAGGCTGTTTCATCATTAGGAATTGTAGGAAAATAAGTGATGCAGATTGCGCAGGATATTTCTTTGAGGATGTATGTCAAAAAACGTAGGCGTAGCGGGCTACGGCGAGGCTTTTTGGCATGCATAATCAGAGAAATAGCCAAGTCAAGATGCGTCAGTTATTTTTCTACAGTTCCTTAGGCACTGTGCAAAAATAACATGTGCAGATTGTATAAGATATTTCTTCGAGAGTGCATGTCAAAAGACGCAGGTGCATCGTGCCGCGGCGAGTTTTTTGACATGCGCAGTCGGATAAATGGACCATGCTGTTTTCCATAACTGCAAGTGGTCATAAATCGGGACAACTGACGTACATCATCGGTTGTCTCGATTTTGTTTACAGCCTGGCGCATAAATCCTGCGCGCTGCAAAAATTTCTTGAAAAGTCATACGATCTGATATCATAAACACATGAGTAAAGGAAAGCAAGGTGATATTGAATGAATGCAATGCCGATAGAAGATATGAGCACGACATATTTGGAACATTCGATGGTGATCCATAATAGATTTGAAATACCGAAAACGGAGGACAGGGAAATGCAGGCAGGGAGCAGCGGCTGTGACTTAAAAAAACCTGAGTCTTTCCGAAACTGTCATAAAGGAGATGATGACGTGAAACGCATCTTGATCGTCGAGGACGATATGACCATGAACAAAATGCTTGCAGACATTTTGCATGCCGAGGGTTACAAGGCTGCTTCCGCTCATACGGTCGCAGAAGCACAGCAGTGCTTTCAGTCAGCTTCGTACGATCTGGCAATTTTGGACATCAATCTTCCGGACGGTTCCGGTTATGAGATCTGCAAAATGATCCGGAAAAAGGCAAGTACAGCGGTGATCTTTCTGACCGCAAATGATCTGGAGCAGGATATGATCAAAGGATATGAACTGGGGGCTGCTGACTATATCACAAAACCGTTTCCCAACAGTGTACTACGCCATAAGATCAAGGCGATCTTTTCCATGCTGGAAAGTGCCGGGAAGGAACCGCCGCACAAAGTATACGACGATGGACAGCTTATGATCGACTTTTCATCCATGCAGTCCACTTTGAACGGAAATGAAGTTGTTTTTGCCCCGTTGGAGTACCGGATGCTGGAAGTCTTTACAAAGAATAGAAAAATATTATTGACCCGGCAAAAATTGTTGGAAAGCTTGTGGGACAGTCAGGAAAATTATGTCGATGAGCATACCTTGACGGCAGCGATAAGCCGCATTCGGGGTAAGATTGAAAAGGAAGGTACGAAATATATCCGTACCGTTTATGGTATGGGTTATATGTTTATAGGTGGAAAGGCAACATGAAAAATATATGTTTCTCTTTTAAGGGGATTTTCGGGCTGATCGGGGCAGGCGTAATCATGACGATATTTGTTCTCTGCTGCGGCATTTTTTGGCTTACCCGAAGTCTGGCGGCTGTCATGGCCTGCCTGACTACAGCTATCGTTTTGTTTGCGTGGGCTTTTATTTTGATCAGGATCTTGCAGATGCGCCTTACCATTTTTGCAGATGATGTGTGCCAGACGATTGACGATATGATGCAGGGCAAAACGGTGCCGGGGATCATTTTTGATAATGATACATTGCTGGACCGAATCAATCATCGGCTGAACCGGCTGTATCAGATGCTGCGAAATAACCAAAAAAAGATAGAAGAGCAGAGGACTGACTTGCAGGGCATGATTTCTGATATATCCCACCAGGTCAAGACACCTGCTGCGAATTTGAAAATGGCGGCAACGCTCCTTTTGGAGCAGGAGCTTCCACGCACTCAGCAGATCGATCACCTGCAGTCTATGATCGTACAGCTTGATAAGCTGGATTTTCTGATGAACACGATGGTAAAGTCTTCCCGTTTGGAGACCGGGGCCATTTCGCTGGAGAAGCAGCGGCTCCCAATCTATGAGACACTGGCGCTGGCTCTGGGCAGCATTTTCCTGAAAGCAGAAGAAAAGCATTTGCATGTCATAGTAGATTGCCCGGAGGAGCTGACCGTCCCGCATGATTCCAAGTGGACGTCAGAAGCGGTCTTCAATATTTTAGAGAATGCAGTGAAATATACTCCGGCAGGAGGAACGATCCGCGTGGGCGTTGTCCGCTGGGAATCTTACATCAAAATTGATATTGCCGATACAGGGCGTGGAATACCGGAAAGTGCACAGGGAGCGATCTTTAAGCGCTTTTACCGGGAGCCGGAAGTACATAATATAGAGGGGATCGGGATTGGCTTGTATCTTGCGAGGGAGATCATTTCCAGGCAGGGCGGGAGCATCAAGGTGACTTCCGTGGCGGGAAATGGAGCGACGTTTACGGTCTTTCTGCCAAATGAGGAGGAAGCGCACAGCTGAAAAATATTTTGAAAATGGCGACATTCTCGTGACCTTTATGGTTTATCATAGAGTGCGAAAGCACAAAATCGTAAAGGAGAAAAACGATGAAAAAAGTCATTATTTTATTCGTATTGATCGTTATGCTGTCATCAGCTGGCTGCAGTGATGCAAACGATACTGTTGTGCATCGGGACGGAAACCTGATCATTACCAACTATTCTGACCGTGAGATCACAGACACGACGATCACGCACGGCGGAGCAACGATTGCCGCATCCCCCAAAGCGATGAAAGATACGCAGATTTGTTATTTTACGATCGAACCTGCCGATGATTTTAGCTACACGGTTTCCTTTGTGGACGACAATGGGGAGGAGCATTCACAGGAGTTTACGGATGATTTCAACGAAGATTCCAGGATTCTGATCGCGGTTCGGTGTGTTGACAATGTCTGGACCATTGACCGCGACAAATAGCCTCTGCACGGATCTGTGCAAAAAAAGCATCTGAAATTACAGAAAAGTAATTTCAGATGCTTTTTGAATGCCGGTGGCCGGACTTGAACCGGCACGAGGTTGCCCCCGGCAGATTTTGAGTCTGCTGCGTCTGCCATTCCGCCACACCGGCAATCCAAATAATGTATGTCGTAATGACAAAAAATATGATATCATATTTTAAGCGAGTAGGCAAGTAAAAAATTCAAAAAAATAAAAAAATATTTTGTGTTTTTTTGTAACGAATCTGTTCTTCTGGCGTCTAATCGGCAGGAAACAGGGAAATACTGTTCCAACAGCAAATGAGGAGGTGATCAGATTGTGGAATCCGGGCGCAATACCTACATAGAGAAATTGTACCAGACGTACTATATGGATGTGTACTCGTATATCATGACACTCACAAAAGATGCCAGCCTGTCGGAAGAGCTGACACAGGAAGTGTTTTACCGCGCCATGCGAAGCGAGTTCCAGGGCAGATCCAGCGAGCTCACATGGCTCTGCGCGATCGCAAAGAACCTGTGTGCGGACGAGTTTCGGAAGCGAAAGAAAGAGACGGTCTACGACGAGGAGACCGCGGACACAGCGGACGATCCTGGAAGTACCGGCATCGAGCATTCCGTGATCGCAAAGATGGAAAACCTGCAGATACACATCGCCCTCCATCAATTGGAGGAGCCCTACAGGGAAGTCTTTTCCCTGCGAGTGTTTGGGGAACTGTCATTCCGGGATATCGGGATGGTGTTTGGAAAGACTGAGAACTGGGCGCGGGTGACATATCACCGGGGCAAGCTGAAACTGCAGGAAAAGATTGAGGACAGCGGCACAACAGGGCAGCACGGAAGGTGAAACAAGGGGGAGAAAACCGCCGAAGATCGGCATTGATTCGGGAATGGAGGAAAGGTATGAAATATGATTGTGAGATAATACAGGATCTGCTGCCATTGTATCAGGACAATATCTGCAGCGGCAGGAGCAGGGAAGCTGTCGAGGAACATATCAGCGGCTGCGATGTCTGCCGGAAGATGGCAGAGCAGATGAACGACAGCACCGTGGAGATGAAACTCATCCGAGAAAAGGACAGTGTGATCCGAAAACATCAGAAAAATGTGAATAAGAAGACGACGACGATCGGAGCGGCAATGGCAGGGATCCTGATGATACCTGTTATCGTATGCCTGATCTGCAATATCGCTGTCGGTCATGCGCTGGACTGGTTTTTTATCGTGCTGACGGCAATGCTGCTTGTCGCATCCTTTATTGTTGTGCCGTTTATCGTCGATACGAGGAGAGTGATGTGGGTCATATTGACATCGACAGTCTCTTTGACTTTGTTGTTGCTGACCTGCAGTATCTACACACATGGCAGATGGTTCTTTGTGGCATTGAGCGGATGCATTTTCGG
>CAJUES010000057.1 GCA_910585765.1 uncultured Lachnospiraceae bacterium
CCCTTGAATAATGGATATTTTCTAAGTCACCTATTCCAACTATCCAACAGATGTTGCGCGGAAAGTCGGTCCGCTCCATCAGCTCATAATCATTCTCCCCGGCAAGCAGTCCCATATAATACACCTGAGGAACACCCGGCGCAAAAAACTGGATTGCGCGCGCCAGCAAATACGCCCTGTCATCCTCGCCGAGCGCGGAATAATACGTACAGTTGATCTGATACACAACGGGCTTATCCTTTGCCTTCTCCGAAAAATCCATCTTAAAATTTGCCCCGTACGCTTTCGTCCGCTCACTGACAGCATCAAGCTCCTCCTCGCTGAGCAAATCCCACACATCCACCATGCCGATACCGTCATGCGTATCCAGCGTCGTATACTGATTGCGCGGGCAGATTTCCATCCAGTGCTTTAACCGCCTGCTGTTTTTGGTGTAAAGCGTGTGCAGCACCAGCACCGGAAGCGCAAAGTCGTATACGGCATAGCCTTTTTCTGCGATTTTTAGCTGAAGGGTGTAGTGGTCGTGTATTTCCGGCAGCATCGGAATATTTCGTTCGTCGAGGATTCGCTGCACGCGCCCCATCAGCTCCCACATCTCCGGCTCCACAAAAAAGCACGAAGTCCCGTACTTCTTCGTCGCAAACGCAAACGCGTCCAGCCTGACCATGGAGGCCCCGTGTTCCATCAGAAACCGCAGGGAATGCCCGACAAAATCCCACGTCTGTGCGGATTCCATATTCAGATCCATCTGCTCCTCACTGAACGTACACCAGATTTCCTCCGACGCGCCATCCGCAAACTCAATCCGTTCGCAGGGCACATGGTCTTTGCGTTTGTTCAGCATCGCCACCTCTTCCGGCGTGGGTGTTTTCTGCGGCCAGAAGTCCTTGAACCGAATAAACATATCCTTATATGGGGACGCGTCATGCTTCTCCACAAAATCTTTAAATTGTGCCGACTGACGGGAAATATGGTTGATCATAAAATCAAACATCAGCTCATAGTCCGCTGCAAGTGCCCTGATGTCCTCCCAGTCTCCAAAAGCAGGATCCACCTCCTTGTAGGTCAACGGCGCGAAGCCGCGGTCGCCGCTGCTCGGAAAAAAAGGAAGAATATGGACAGCCCCGATCTCGCGACTAAAATGCCTGTCCAGTACTGTTTTAAGCTCTTTTAAGTTGCTGCCCAAGCTGTCCGCATAGGTTATCAGCATAATTTCGTTTTTCATAATCATTCCTCCACAAAGGTTCTCCCCTCATTGCAGACCTCCGTCCATGTCTCGATCAGACTGGTGCCCTTCACAATCCGGAAATGACGGATCACAAGAATCCCGTTTTCCTCATCCCGCTGTGCGATCTCGAGTTTGTGGCCGTCCTCACTGCGCGGCTCCCACTTCTCCGCAAAGACAAGCTCTATTCCATGCTCTTTCGCTGCAATGAACTGTTATATATCATTTCCCTCTCCACTATTTCATTTTTGCCATCTCATTCTCCGGAATCACCACCGGCTCCCCGATGATCCGCGATACGATGATCGTCTTTGCAATACTCTCGAGCACCTCCATCTTATTAAATGCATCCTCGAGGTTTTTTCCCAGCGTCAGCGCACCGTGGTTTTTGAGCAGTATCGCGCTGCACGCCTGAATGTGGGGGGATATGGCATCCACCAGTTCCAGCGACCCCGGCGCAGCGTAGTCCGCCAGTGCTGTCCTGCCGAGCATCATGCGCGACTCGATCAGGTAATTCTCCGGCAGATTTTTCCCCGCAATGGCAAACGCCGTCGCATAGACAGGGTGCGTATGCACCACCGCTCTGATGTCCGCACGCCTGCGGTAAATCTCCCGGTGCATCGGATATTCCTTGGACACCTTTCCCGCCCCGTCCACGACACTTCCCTCCAAGCCGATCACCACAATTTCATCCGCCTGCACCAGCCCCTTATTTCTGCCTGAGGGTGTCAGCAGAATCTGTGTGTCTGAGACACGCAGACTGACGTTTCCATCACTTGCCGCCACAAGATTTCTCTCATACAACAAATGGCATATTGTTACCAATTCCTGTTTTTCCTTCTCATACATCATGCTCTTGCTCCTTACTCAATCGTGATCAGCATTCCGCCGGCGCCTTCCCCGCAGACCGTGTACAGGTTATCCCGCGCCGCGATCTGATCCGTGACATCAATTCCGTTTACCAGCACGCGCTTAGGCGGCTGCTCCTGATAAAAGACAAATGCCCCGCATTCCCGCGCCGCAATATGCATTCCTGCCTCATTCTGCATCATCTCAGCGATGGCATGAAACGCGATATACTTGTCCGCAAGGCCCACACAGGCTCTCCCGCCAATGACCGGAACCAGCAGATAAAGCCCGCAGCCGTCCGCCGGAAGCGTCACTGTGCTGTGCTCCTTCCGGCAAATCGTCCTGCCGCACTTCCCAATCACATCATACAGATAGTATTCTGCCAAATCCTCCTGACTCAGATCATAGATATCCTCCGCCCCGATGTCACAGCGCTCCGCCCTGCCACACAAGTTAAATACAGCAATGGCACCGCCCTTTCGTCCCATGCCACAGTCCGCTGTATTAGTGAGTTTGAGCAGTCCCTCCTTCGACGGATCGTGAAAGATGCAGTCAGGGGAGGGCTTCGCCGCACGGTCCATGCGCAGAATCCTTCCGTCCCTGTACACGAGCGGCAGAACCGCTGCCAGATCAGTATCCCCAATTCGGTCGCTAAAATAAACAGGGCCGCCGCTCACTGCCCTCAAGATGCCATGCTTAACCGCGTCGCGGTGATGCGTCCAGAACATATCCCAGTCACAGTAATACACCTCATCGTGGTAGACAGCATTGTATCCGTTTTGCAGCAGATGCTCGGCAAAGCCGTTCTCGCTCTCCGGCACAAAATCATCACTGTTGCGGCTGATAGCGGAACCGGGACGGCCAAGAATATTCTCCATCGCCATCCCCATACAGTTGATAAGCCTGCCGCCCATATAGGCACCTGCGGCGCCCTCGAGCGCTCTGTGCGTCTCCCGTGCCGCCTGACAGACAGGCAGATTGTTCTCATAGTAGTTCTTAACAGCACTCTGCCCGTCCACCTTGACAAAATCAATTCCCTCCGCTCTCAGCGCCTCATACCAGTCCCGGTAGAAACCATATCCCTTTTCAGCAGACGGATAGGGAAGGCACTTGCCGTCCGCCGTCCTGTACAGATGCTCCCGCTCCTGCACGGCAGCATCGGAATCTGGTTCCAGCCCGCCCCAGTAGCCGCCGAGTGCATGCCATACGCCGAACCAGTCCACGCTGCCCCTTTTTTTGATCGCAGAGATCATGCTGCGAAATCCATCCGGAAACTTTTCTTTTTCCGGCATCAGATGATACAGCCGCTGTTCCCGCACGGACAACCAGCCATCGTCCATCAAAAACCAGCGCACAGGCACCTGCTTCTCTGCCAGCTCGTCCGCCTTCTTTCGCACTTTCTTCTCCGAAATGTCTGTATAGAAGGCATCCCAACTGCACCAGCCCAGATACTCGAACATCTCCGGGTACTCTTTCTGACTTTTTCCGGGAAGTCCCTTCTGTGCAAGCGCTGCCGCAAACGCCGATCGGACGGCCGCGTAGATATTTGCTTCCCCTGCCAGATAAAACACCGTCTCGTCCATTTTGCTAATCCCGCCCATGTATGCGGTCATTTCCAGCGTCAGCTCCCCGGGCTTCCCGGCTTTTGCCATCGTCTTAAATGCGTTTCCCGCCATTGGAAGCAGACAGCCGTACTCCGCATCATACTCCATACAGAGCACCTGTGTCCGCTCTGGCATCTCGTCAAAATTCTGTATAAACGCCGGCCTTGTCCACCAGTCGCGGTGCAGATGCAGTGCCGTCATGCGCTGCGGCTGCACAGAGAACTTTATCCCGACTGCCACAGGCGCCGCGGCAGCCAGATTGTCGTTCTCGCGAAACGCCTCGCTTTGAAGCTGTAACGCAATCGAACATTTCCAGATCGTGCCGTTGTTCGCCGTGCTGCTCTCCTCTGCCGTCAGGACGGCGCAGACGCTTTCCCCTTTGTATGTCAGGCGAAGCATGTCTGCCGTCTCCTCCCTCGATACCAACGTCAGAGGCTGCCTGCCCGCCTTCTGACGATTTATTGTCAGTGTCATCTCTAAAATACGCTGTCTCATACGCCGCACCTCTCAAAATATAATTTGAAGGTCTTGATCTCAAAACCGCTTATGGCAAAGTGAATCTGATTGTCCTCCACGTCAAGCCATGTCTCCCCTTCCTCACAGAGATTGGTCTCCGCCGCTGCTCTGACGCGGTGTGCAAAGCGCAGACAGACGTTGTTCTCCGACTGATTGCGGTACTCGTAGAGACGCACGACAACTGCCTTCCCGTCCTCCGACTGCTTGAGCGTCTCAAGCATCACATGCCCGCAGTCTGTACTCACCATGCCAAATGCCGCATACTCCTGACCTCCAGGCTCCCCGGCTTTCTCTGACACCAGCAAGGGCATATTGAGGCTGTACGCCATCTGTTCCACGTCACTTTGGGAAAGATCGCCCCTGTGCGGGTAGAGTGCATAGGCGAACACATGCCTGCCGCGGTCTGCCGTCTCGTCAGGATGCACCGCAGATTTGATCAGGGAAAGTCCGATGACATTGCCGTGGATATCCCATCCGTACTTGCAGTCGTTGAGCAGTGCAACGCCGTAGCCGCCCTCCGACAGATCCGCCCACTTGTGCCCCGGCACCTCAAACCGCGCGAAGTCCCACTCGTTGTTCGTGTGTGTCGGACGCCGTATGCTGCCGAACTGAATATCATACGATACCTCGTCGCTGTGGACGGCAACCGGAAAATACGCCTTTAAAAAGACCTGTTTCTCCTTCCAGTCCACCGTTGTCTGAAAGTCAATGCGCCTGATGTCAGCATAAAGTATCATATCCTGTGTCAGCGTAGACCGGTTAAAAGTCCACACCTGCCGAAGCACCGCCCGCGCACTGCCGTTCTCGATGACCGTACTCGACACCAACGAGAATTTCTGATACGGCTTTTCTCTGTAATAAACATCCACATCCCATGCGTCAAACCGCTGCGGCTTATCCTCATAGGCAGTAAAAACATTCATGGGCTGTCCGCAGCTGACAGTTCTGTCATTTTCCTTGTCGTATAAATAAATGATCTCGCCGTTATCGTTGAGCTTCAGCAGATAAAAACGATTCTCTGCACCGTCCGGCGCGATCCTCATATCTGCGTCTCCCGCCGCCACGCCCTGCTGCATTTTCAGGCTGCAGTACCCGTATGCCGGAATCTTTTCCACATATGCGAGAATCCCCTGCTCTGTCGCCTGGCAGCGCAGCACGCCCTGTTCACCGATCAGCACCGTGTCCCGATCCACGCTGTCACTGTAGGGAATCTGCACATAGTCTGAGCGCTGATACCCCACAGTGTTGCAGATGACAACAGAATCCTCGGCAACATGAACTGTTTTCACAATTCCCGACAACGCACTGCCAAGCAGCTCTCCGCCCTTTTTCGCAATATGCGCATAATCCTCCGTCGTGTCCTCGTACACCTGACGGATAGAAGAGCCTGGCAGAATGTCGTGGAACTGATTTAACAGCACCCGCTCCCACAACGCATCCAGCGCTTCCTTGGGATATGCGCACTCCTGCTCCATGCCCGACAGGACAGAGAGAAACTCGATATTGTGCAGCAGGATTTCCGCCTGCCTGTTATACCGCTTGTTGGCTGCCTGGGAAGTGTAGGTACCGCGGTGCAGCTCAAAGTAAAGCTCTCCCTCCCATTGTCCAAGAGCGTCGTGATCCACATGATCGTAGATACGCCTGAAATAATCCTCCGCTGTCGTCAGCTCTACCTTGGGTATGCCGGGAATATTTTTCATAACGCGGCTCTGCTCTAGCATCTCTCTCGTCGGACCGCCTCCGCCGTCCCCCCAGCCGAAAGCGATCAGAAGCTCGTCGTTCTTGTCCTTATCCTTATAATTGTTCCACACGCCCATCACCTCCTCCGGATCCATGTGTCCGTTGTAGGTGTAAAACCATGAACCGTCCTCCGGCGTGGTGATAAAATGCGTGAAAATCTTCGTGCCGTCAATCCCCTTCCACCAAAACGTATCATAGGGAAACTGATTGTACTGGTTCCAGCTGATCTTTGTCGTCATAAAGTATTTCATACCAGATTTTTTCATGATCTGGGGCATCGCAGCCGAATAGCCGAACACATCCGGCAGCCATACCAGTGTCGTTTCCCTGCCAAACTCCTCGCGAATAAAGCGTTTCCCGTACACAAACTGTCTGACGAGCGATTCTCCTGACGGGATGTTCGTGTCTGGTTCCACCCACATGCCGCCCGTAATCTCCCAAGACCCCTCCTGTATCTTCTCCCGGACCTGTTCGTAGATGTCTGGATAATCTTCTTTCAGAAACTGATACAGCTGCGGTGAGGAGTGCATATAGCGATACTCCGGATACTGCCGCATCAGGTTCAGTACCGTAGAGAACGTTCTCGACGCCTTCTCCCTCGTCGCGCACAGCCGCCACAGCCACGCCATGTCAATATGCGAGTGTCCTACCCCGTAAACGACCGGTTTGATCTCCTCTGTCGCGGCAAGCTCTCCAAGCCCCTTCTCCACAAAAGAAAGCGCATCATACACAGATGCATAGTACTCTTCTTCCCCGAAATTGAGGAAATGAACTCTCTTGAATGTATCGTTCAGCAGTCTCGTCAGACGAATGCGGCGCAGATCGTTCTCATCCAGAAGGATACAGCAGCGCAGCAGCGTATCCGCCGTATAATAAAAATGCTCTACCCGCTCGTCCAGCGCGATCATCTGAGCCAGCTTGAAGGTGCGAAATCTGGGCGGTGCCAGAACGCCGCTCCACGCCTTGAGCGCAATCTGAAACGCATTCTTTGCCGTGACCGCATCATCGAGCAGTGCCTCCTCATGCCAGATATCAATTCCCTGCACCGGCTTTCCGTCAATGTAGAGCAGTGTTTCCGCTGTGGAGTCGCCGCCGTCCCTGGGGCCGACCAGAAAGCGCAGCGCAATCCTGCACTCTTTGCCCTGAAACGACCGGATTTCCTCCGGTATCCTGACAACTGTGCGGAACCATGCCACCCGGTCATACCCACCCCATGTATCCCACAGCCTGAAATCTGCCCAGGCACTGTCGTCATAATCCGGCGCACAGGCTTCGTCTATGCGCTCATCCATCGACGTCTCCATATATTTCCAGCTGCCGATTTCCACCACGCTGCGGTATCTCGACGGTTTGATATCCTCATCGAGATACTTGCGTATTTTCTCCAATATAAAATGGGGATCTTTCACCTTCATTTTTCTGTCCCTTTCTTCTCCTAAACAACCTATCTCAAACCGTCTGCATCCGCCTTGTCGTGTTGCCGCAGCAGATTGCCTGCCACCGACAGCGCGGCATAATCGCCAAGCTGTTCCCCCAGTCCCGCAGGCACAATCTCGCACACACGCCTTGTACAGGATAGCGCCTCACGCGCGATAACCTCCTCCATGGGTTTTCGCAATACAGCCTCCTGCCGCAGAAAAATGCTGCCGATCACGATCCGCTCCGGATTCAGGATATCGATCAACATCGCCAGTCCCTTGCCCAGCCTGCGCCCCGTATCTTCCATAATCGAAATCGCAAGCGTGTCTCCCGCCGCTGCCGCACGCCCGACATCCGCTGCGGTAATCTCCGTGACATCCTGCCCTGCACGCAAAATTCCTGTCGGCTTTCCTTTTGCCGTCCATTCTCTGACAATCGGCACTGCGCAGCGCGCAATCCCGCCGCCGCTGCAGAATCCTTCAAAGGATCCCGCCTTTTTGTACCCTTCGGGGCCATCCTCCTCCAGGCGCACATGACCGACCTCACCCGCCATATCATTCGTCCCGGTGTAGAGTCTGCCGTCCAGTATCAAACCTGCGCCGAGTCCTGTGCCGAACGTGAGGAAAACCATGTTGCGGCTTCCTCTCCCCGCTCCCCAAAGCCATTCTGCAAGCGCGCAGGCATTGGCGTCGTTTTGCAGCGCCGCCGGCACGCCAAACACCTGCTCAAACGGCGCTGTAACTGCTATATTGTCCCAGTTTGGCAGATTCGGCGGACACTGCACGAGTCCCCGCGCCGAATCCAGAGGACTTCCGCAGCTGACACCGATTGCCGAAAGCGTCACTTCCCTGTGCGCCGCCGCCATCCGCTGCAATGTCGCCACAAGCAGTTCCACCGCCTGCCTTGGCTCCTTTGGTGTTGGAAATCTTTCTTTATAGAGGATATCGCACACAAATGCTTCCTCCCTGAGCACTCCGATACTGACTGCACACTTGGTTCCGCCAATATCAATTCCCGCAATATATCTCATCCAAAATACGCCTCCTCCAACATTCTGCACAGGCAATGGTACACCGGCAGATGCAGTTCCTGAACATCTGGTGTAAACGACGCCGGCACACAAATGCAGGCATCACACATTTCCTTCATTTTTCCGCCGCGCTCCCCTGTCAGTCCAATGGTCTTCATCCCCTTTAACTTTGCTGTCATCAGCGCATAGATCACATTTTTTGAGTCCCCTGAAGTGCTGATGCCAAGCAGGGCACTCCCTGCTTGGCCGTACCCATATACCTGCTGCGCAAAGACAAGCTCCGGCAACGCATCATTGGCATACGCAGTAGACAGCGCGATGTTGCTAGTCAGCGTCACTGCTGGAAGCGCTCCCTGCAAATGTGCTGCGAGAAGCTCCCCATCCTGCTCGGACAGTTCTCTGGACAATGTTCTCAGCAGCAGTTGATCCTGTGTGGGAAGCGGACGCCTCACGGCAAACTCCTTCATCAGTTCTCCCACGATATGCTCCGCATCCGCACCGCTGCCGCCGTTTCCGCAGACCAGAAGCATTCCTCCCGCATCATAGCACGCTCTTAACAGCTCATACGATGCAAGAATCTGTTCCCTGCACTGCGCAAGCTGCGGAAATCGCTTTGTCAGACGTTCCACATGTTCCAAAACCTCTGTTGTCTTTTGCATGTCACTCTTCCTCCAGACATAATTTTTCCTTTGCCTTCTCTATAAACTCCCTGCTCCCGAAACTTCCTGACTTGAGCGCCATGCGGTAATGCGGCTCCTCCACGCTCTCACAGGTCGGAAGTCCGGACTCGATCTCAGAAAGCACTTTCATCCCTCTGATTCCAAGCCGGGCGCAGAGTGATGCGGAGGTATCTCCCCCACACACGATCACCCTGCGGATACAGTATGTCCCAATCACACTGGCTGCAATCCCGGACAAGGCGCCCGACACCATGGTGGACACTTTTGTGTTGCCGATTCCATAGCTGTCCGCCAGCGCCTTTGTCTCTGCGACCTGCTCTGGTCTGTTCATCGAGTGGATCATGACAAAATCCTGTGTCTGATACGCTGCCTCGATTTCACGAAAGATCCGCCTGCATTCTTCCTGACACTGCGTCTCCTCAAAAAGCCGGGTCGTATCCAGCTCGATTACCGCGAAGCCCTGTTCCCTGATATAGTCCGTCTGACCGATTGTCTGCGGTGTCAGACTGCCCGCGATACAGAATACCTTCTGCTTTCTCTGCACCGATTTTTTTGTATCCAGACGCATCCTTTTCTGCGCTGCGATACAGGCGAGATACTTTGACAGCGCGGAACTTCCGCAGATGATCCGCTCCCCCTGCAATACCTCAGCCAGCATCTGTAAGTCTGCGTTGTCCCGCACGTCCATGATACAGTAATTCATGTCTGAGCGCGCTTTCCTGAGCGCTTTCTCCAACGCCTCTGTCCCTTTATCATACACCTCAAACCCGATTCGACCAACAGTTCTATGCGTCTGTTCCTGCAAAATCTCCATGAGGCTGGACTTCGTCATAGGGTGCACCGGATCCCTGGCAAACTGGGACTCGGCAAGCGGCGTTCCAAACACATAGTGTATTCCGTCCACCGTCGTCCGCCCATTGTCAGGAAATCCAAGCACAACCACGGCAAACTCCTCCGAAAGCGCGTCCAGCATCGCGTCGAACTCGGCGCCTATATTTCCGCGGAACACAGAACACTGCTTGTTGATATACTGTCTTACCCCATCACGCGGTGCACCCTTCAGCGCCTCATACACTTTGCGGTATGCGGTATCGCGCGTGTCAAATCGGGAGTCTGTGTCCACCACCAGAACATCACACTGCCTGTAATCCTGCTCTCTCCCGTCGCAAAAGCTGTACACATACGTGTCCAGACCGGCTCCAGCGTACATGATTCCGATATCATTTGCTCCTGTCACGTCATCTGCTATCACTACTGTATATGGCATGAAATCTCCCCTCACATTTCCAACAGGTTCACTTCCATCACAGGCGCGCTGTGGTCATATGGAAGCTTGACTGTCTTGATCTCACAGGGCGCAAACGAAAGCGTCTCCTCCCTGTTTAAGAACGGTATTTTAAGCAATGCCTGACTGGCCTGCCGCTTCGTCTCGTATGCGCGGATGATCACGCCGTCCCCGTCTTCCGCCTCCTTCATGGCACTGATGACAACATTGTCACTCTCCATGGAAAGAAACGAGTTTCTCGCCGGCAGACTTCCTTTGTGGAACGTCTCAATGATCGTAACTGGTTTTTGATTCAATTCCCGCGCATGTTTTACAATCTCGGAGTCCTTCCAGCCTCCTGTGTGCGGAAGCAGCATATACATAAATTCCTGAATGCCGTCGTCCACAAACTCATACTCCACACCGTCCTCGAGCTTTTTCGGATCATGGTGGGCGTAGACGGAATTTT
Source organism: uncultured Lachnospiraceae bacterium (assembly GCA_910585765.1). Lineage (GTDB taxonomy): Bacteria > Bacillota > Clostridia > Lachnospirales > Lachnospiraceae > COE1. The sequence continues at coordinate 10,797 of CAJUES010000057.1, forward strand.
TCAGCACTGTCAGATTCATCTCGTCCACGTCAAAGCTGTAGCTGTATTTTGCGTTGTTCGCAATGGCAAGACCATACATCACCCCTTTCTGAAAATGCTCACCGGAAAAGTCAAACCAAGTTTGTCCGGGTTCCTCCTCCCCGTTAGCGCTCTTCTCGATATATCCATAAGGAATCTCATAGGTGGGTTTGCGGAAATTGAAATTCACAGGGTATTTGATCTTAAGGATTGTCTGCGGCTCCCTCCAGTCCACCCGCACCCGGACTTCCACATAATCCAGCTCGCTGTACAGCCGGAAATCCTGTACCACATAAGAGGTGTTGTACTTGTATTTGATGCGGACCGTGGAACGCACAGGACCATCCTCCAAAACGGTGCGGCTGACTGCCTTCATGTCCCCAAGATGTTTGTCAAACTTAAAAATATTGTGCGACCATGTATCAGACAGATCTTCGATGACTGCCAGCCGTGCACCTTCCCTGCGCAGCACCTCCAGGTCTGACTGCTTGTCGTACAGGCTCGCCAGATATCCGGTCGCCTCATCAAAAGATATCCGATAGCGCGCATTCTCTAGCATATTATCCGTCACTTTCACATGCGGGAAGCGCGGAGCATCCTCCGCCTTGAGATAAAGGCGAAACACCTCGTAGCCCATACTCGGCAGCTCCGCCACAAACAACAGTCTGGACTGACCATTCACTGTCGCCTCAGACCGGATCCTCTGCGCCGGTATTTTGTTGCCGGACGCATCCGTGAGTTTGAAGTTGTCATCGGAGAGTCCCCGCACCTCGAGGTCAATCACCATTTTCCCACACCATGCATGGGCGTTGAACACCACGATCGGCTTCATCGTCACATCCTCCTCGATATCAATATCCCAAGAGATTGCCTGCACCGCATAGTTTAAGTTTTTCTGCCCTACCGCCATCGCCTGTCCATAGAGATATGATGCATCGTCGTACGCTGAAGGAATGCTCGTCCCCGCCAGAATATCGTGAAACTGATTAAACAATACGCCTTTCCACGCCTCCTCAAAATCCTTCGGATAGGGCTGATGCTCCGTGACGTTTGCGATGGCGCTCCACATCTCCGCCTGGATCAGCTTGTCTTCCGCACGCCTGTTTTCCCGCTTCACTTTCGACAGCACACTGTAGCAGCCGCTTGCGTGGTGCTGCAGGTCTCCGATATACTCGGGATACTCCCTGCCGTTTTCACGGATACTCTGGAAAAAACGCGCCGTGGTCCCCATCTCCATGACAGGCATGTCCTCTCTGTCATTCAGCGCATAGATGCTCTGAATGTTCTCCTTTGTGGGACCGCCCCCATGATTGCCCACACCGTAGAACATCATCAGCTCCTCCTCACCATCCTGCAATTCGCATTTGAGCCTTTGCGTGTACTTCTCAAGCTCCTTTCCCCACGAGCAGTACTCATAAGGAATACGGTATGTCATTACGCTGGAACCGTCCATGGATTTCCACCAGAAGGTGCGCCCCGGCAGTCCTTTTTCAAGCGGCATGGGACGCATGAACACATAATTGTCCAGCCCGCTCTTTTTTAAAATCTGAGGCAGATTGCCGTTATGCCCGAAACTATCCACATTGTACCCCGTTGTGGCAAGCGTGTTCAGTTTCTCTTTAAAGTAGCGCTGACCATACAGCCCCTGTCTTGCGAAGGCTTCACCAGACGGAATATTGCAGTCCGGCTGTATCCACCAGCCTCCCACAACCTCCCATCTCCCCTCCGCAACACGCTTTTTGATTTCTTCAAACATTTGTGGGTTATTGTGCTCCACCCACTCATAAAATGCCGCGGAACTGCATGTAAATACAAAGTTCTCGTCCTCGTTCATCCTGTCGAGCGCCGATCGGAATGTCGCCTTCACCTCCTGAAAGCCCTCCTGCCAGTTCCAAAGCCATACCGGGTCCAGATGCGCGTTCCCGATCATGTGCAGCTTCTTATCTTTCATAACACTACCCTTGCCTTTCGTGATTTATTCTTTGGATATTATGCCTTATTGCTGCTGCCGAGATAATGCCTGATCTTATCCTCCACCAGCAGCCTCACTGCTTCCCTTGCCTTTTCAATGATGTCATCGGAATATGTATTGAGTTCCTCCTCCGTCATGTGTCCGCTGCGCCCAACCACTGCCAGCATCTCAAGTTCCAGATCCGTCGCAATATTTACCTTGCTCACGCCGCCGGTGGGAAGCGCCGCCGCCTTCACCACCATCTCACTCGGCACACCCGATCCGCCGTGCAGGACAAGCGGTGTCGGTGTCAGTTTATTGATCTCCTCAAGCCGCTTGAAATCTATATTCGGCTGCCGGACCGTGTACACGCCGTGTGCCGTGCCGACAGAGACGGCCAGACAGTCCACATCCGTCTGTGCGCAGAACATCTTCGCCTCCTCAGGAATCGTGTACATCTCCTCGTCATGGTCCGTCTCCACGAAATCAGTCGTCCCGATCTTGCCAAGCTCCGCCTCCACCGTGATGTTTCTCCTGTGCGCCATCTCCACCACCTGTTTTGTCACCGCCACATTGTCATCAAAATTCTTTTCGGAGGCATCGATCATCACAGAGGTAAATCCGGCATCCATCGCTGCCTGAATCGTCTCAAGCGTCTTGGTGTGATCTAGGTGCAGCACGACCGGAACCTTCGGCTGCAGTTCCTCCACCACCCGATAAAACTCTTTTGCGAACGCCTCTGCGCTGACCTTGTGCCGAATGATCTCCTTCTCGGACAACTGCACGATCACAGGAGAATTGGTATTCACCGCCGCCTGAATGATCGGCAGAATCAGCTTTGTATAACGCGCGGAAAAAGATCCCGCCGCATATCCGTTCTCCGCTGCATGTCTTAAAATATTTGTCAGATTATCTACCTTTGTCATATTTTTTCCCTCTCATTTTTTATATCCAGATTCCGTCTTAAAACCTCTATCATTGGCAGGAATCTGTCTTCTTGTATTTTTCTGTACTGTGCGTGCAGTTCGAAATCCGGTTCAAAACATTCCTTTTCAGAAAACGCGGTGCATAGAAATGGTGCAAGCGCCGTCTCCCCGCACTGACGTTTCAGCAGCAATGCCGCTGCGCCTGCAAGGGTCGCCTCCCCAACGGACGGAACACTGACCGGAATGCCCAGTATATCCGCTTTCAGCTGCATCAGCGCCCTGTTGTGCACCGAACCGCCTGCGCAGATCAAAGACTGCGCCTCAGCCGCGTGCTTTTCCCTGCAGATGCTGAGCAGCCATGCAGCCTGATACTGAATGCCCTCCATGATTCCTTTCAGTATGGTATAACAGTCGTGTCCTTCCCGCAGCCCAAGCAGCGCCCCTGCACTTTCGCTGTCATAACAGGGACTTCCCATTCCTGTCAAATACGGATAGTACAAAATCCCTGTAGGTCTCCTGTCAAGGGACAGCAGCTGCCTGTTCATTCTGTCATAGTCAAACGGCACGTCCTGCACATTCCGACGAAACCATTCCACCGAGTGCCCGGAGGAGGGCAGGTTTGCCATAAAGAACCATCCGCCGTCCACAAACGGACCATAGAGCAGTCCCTCATCCCTTCTAAGCCTTTTATCCAGCGTCTCCAGCCGCCCGATGTATGTCTCAGAAGTCCCAGCGCTGTCGCACACTGCGTTCCTGCGGTTTTGGAGCATTCCAAACGCCGCACAAATATGGTCATGTCCGGCAATCGCAGCCGGTATGCCCCTCTCCTTCCAGACACCTGCCGTCTCCCCCGAGGCGAGCACTTCCGGAAAATTGTCCTCCCGCAGGCCATATCCCTGCAAGCGCGCGGCGTCCCAGCAGCCGCGCACAATATCATAGACGTAAGTGCGCGCCGCGAAGCTGGCATCCGTAGCAAACCTGCCGGTCAGCTTGTACAAGATATAGTCACACATAGAGAGCCACACTGCATGTTCTCTGTCCATCTTGTGATGATCGAGCAGCCAAAGAAATTTGTAGATACCATACTTGAAACTGTCCCGCAGCCCGGTCTTTGCAAAGATCCGTTCCTCCTCGTCCGCGCCGGCCTGGCCCGCCAACGAAGTTGTCCTGCGGTCAAACCATGGTATGATGTCGCTCTCCTCCACGCCGCTGTCTCTGTTCACCACCAGACCAGCCTCCGCCATCCCTGTGATACTGATTCCAGCACAGCTTCCCTGCGCCTTATCTGCCAGCGACAGCAGCTGCCTCCTCGCGATATCCCATATGACCCTTGGTCGGTACACACTCCCCTCTTTCGTTTCATCCAAAGGCGTCGGTGTCTTCTCTTCCGCCAGAACCGTGCCGTCTGCGCAAAACAGCATCGACTTGACATGCGTCGTCCCGACATCGATTGCCATGACCGTCCTCATGCGCCTTCACCAGTCCCACTCAGAATCTTCTGCAATTTCTCCATGCCAAGACGCGGGCTTGTGAGAATCTTCTCACCCCCCGGACAAGCATCTGTTATCGCCGATGCCATAGAAGCCTGCGCCAGCAAAATAACATCCGAATCTGCCATATATGCGCTGACTGTATTTCTAATCTTCAGATCATGTGTCTCTCTGTCCCCGCGCATCAGCGCATCATAAGCGCCCTCAACCAGCACCGTATTGACCTTTATCCCACGCCCTGACGCTTTCGCCTTTTTCTCCACCAGGCGCACAGTGGGCGTCAGCGTGGAACGCAGTGTCGCAAACACGCTGACCACTGCCCCCATCTCCACTGCGCGCTCCGCCATCGCCTCGTCAATGCGGAACACCGGAATCTTTAAAAGCCCGTCCGCCTCCTCCGCAAACTCCCCCACCGTAGAGCACGCGGAGAGAACTGCGCTGACACCGAGCCTCTCCAAATTCTGCGCGTAGCCGATCCATCTACGCCGCACAAACTCCACCTCATGCTCCGCCATCATGTCCGGCAGAATCGAGTCGTCCAATATATTTACAACCTTTACACTGCTTCCCAGCACTTCCCCTGCCAGCGCTGTCAGGCTTGCTATGGTAGCCGGTGTCGTATGAATGATGCCAACCGTCTTTTTATCCATAATCCTCTCCATCCCTTTCTCCATTCACTGATTTGCCATTATTTTACTGCACCGCCCACATTCATGCCCTCGATAAAATAATTCTGGAAACAGAAGAACAACACAAGGATCGGAATCATGGACAGGAATGACACTGCCATCAGATAATTCCACTCCGTGTATCCCTGTCCCTTAAACACCTGCAGGCCCAATTGGATCGTATATTTGTTCTTGTCGCTCAGATAGAGCAGCGGTCCCTGGAAATCACTCCATGCACCCTTGAATGAAATCAGCGCCACCGTTGCCATAACCGGTTTCACAAGCGGCATCATCAGCTTTCCCCAGATATAGAAATGCCCTGCGCCGTCCACGCGCGCCGCCTCCATCAGCTCATTCGGTATCGTGCGGTAGAACTGGCGCATCATAAAGATATGAAACGCATTACCGCAAAAAGCCGGAACAATCAGCGGCAGATACGTATTTACCCAGCGAAGCTTGGAAAAGATGACATACGTAGGCACCAGTGTCACAAAACCCGGAATCATCATCGTGGCAAGCACAATCTTGAACAGCAGCTTCTTTCCCGCAAAGTCAATCTTGGCAAAACCATACGCCACAAAAGAGTTGACAAACACGTTTCCGATGATCGTAAAGAACACGATAATCAGCGTATTGGTCGTATAGCGTGTGAAGGGAGCTTTGCTCCACGCGATCGCAAAATTCTCCAACAGCAGCTTCTCCGGAAGAAGTTTCGGCGGATACATCGCCACCTCCGGCGCAGATTTCAGCGCCGTGCTCAGCATCCATGCGATCGGAAATAAGATGAAAACGGCACCAACTGCCAGAATCACGAAGAGAACGATATCCGCAATCTTATTTTTTCGTTGTTTAATCATCATTGTCCCCCTCCTCATAATACACCCATTTTTTGGAAATCTTCTGGTTGCAGACCGTCAGTATCATCACAATTGCAAACAGGAACCAGCACATTGCATTGGCATACCCTGTCTTAAAGTTCTTAAACGCCTGATTCCACAGATGCAGGTTGTAAAACAGCAGCGACCCCGCAGGTTTTCCCGTACCATCCCCAGAGAAGATATAACCTTCCTGAAAGACCTGAAACGCACCGATAATGCCGATGGTCAGATTGTAGAAAATAATCGGAGACAGCAGCGGAACCGTGATGGTCGTAAACTTCTTGAACATACCTGCACCGTCAAGACTCGCCGCCTCATAGTAATCCTGCGGAATACTCTGAAGTCTTGCCAGATACAAAAGCATCTGCCCGCCAAGCCCCCACAAATGCATGAGAATGATCGCCGGCTTTGTCCAGTTCGGGTCTGTCAGCCAGGCGGGACCCTTGATTCCGATGAGTCCCAGCAACGTGTTGACAAGACCGTTGGCGGGATCAAGCAGCAGCATCCACAGGAAGTAGGTTCCGACACCCACCATAATGGAAGGCAGATAGTAGATCGTGCGGAATGTGCGCAGTCCCCAGATGGATTTGTTTAAAATAACCGCCACTATGACACCGCCCACTGTTACCAGCGGAACATTCAGCAGCGAATACACCAGTGTGTTGCCCAGAGATTTCCAAAACAACTGATCCTGAAAAAACATTTTCTTATAGTTGCTCAGACCGATAAAATTTACTTTGAGCATATTATAGTCCGCGAAGCTGGTGATAAATGAAAAAACAAGCGGTCCCAGCACAAAGCAGACAATCCCGATCAGCCATGGCAGTATAAAAACATACCCATATGCAGTCTCTCGCCCTTTTCGCGATTTGACCCCGAATTTGGTGAGAAGTTTTCCAAACATACAGCACTCTCCTTTCCCTTTTTGAAAAGAAAGCCTCTTCACTTCATTTAAGTCAAAAGAGGCTTTCAAGATCTTATTTATTATTTTTTATATAGTCCTCCAACGCTTTCTGCGCTTTGTCAAGCGCATCATCCGTGTTGCTGAGTCCAAGTGTTCCCTCATCAATAAATGGATTGATAACAGTCTCATATCCTTTGACTTCGTTTGGCAGAACCAATGTTGATGTCTCACTCAAGCATCTGGACAGATCCTGATTTAACGGATTTGACATAAATTCCGTAGAGTCATCAAAGTCATTTCTCGCTGAGAAATCGCCGATATTGGTTGACAGGAAATCCTGCGTCTCTCTGCTTGTCACATACTTGATGAACTCATAGGAGCCCTCCGGATCCTTGGCTCCTTTAGGGATCTCCAACACAAATCCGCCGCCGTTTGCAACATGGCCTGTTCCCTCCTTAAATTCAGGCAGTGGAATCACACCGTAGTCGAGATCCGGCGCATTCTGCTTCAGGGATGAAGGATATGCAGATGTCTGCACCAGCATGGACATCACGCCCGATGCAAAAGGATCCTGCATGCCGTTTGCAAATACTGCCGAGAGTTCGTCATACTTCGCCTGTCCATAGCGATCGATCTGCGCTCTGATCCAGCGAAATGCTTCTTTGTTGACATCCGTATTCACTTTCGGCTCAAAATTCTCATCAAACCATCCATATCCGCTGTTTGCGTTGATCACCCATGTATCTACACCGCCGTTGCCCAGCACCGGAATAAATCCGATTCGCTCCCATGTGTCGCCGTTTTTCCTGTCCAGCTTGATTGCGGCTTCCTCCAAATCTGTCCATGTCTGGATATCCCCGGGATTGATGCCTGCCTCCTCAAAGTGCGCCTTGTTGTAGTAGATCGCTCTGGTGTCCACCGAGAGCGGCAATGCATAGACGCTGCCATCCTCTCCTGTGCACGCATCCAGATACTGTTCATAAAATGCGCCCTTCACATCGTCTGTCAGGAACGGATCAAGCGGCTCCACCTGTCCCTGATCTGCGCGGAAGCGAACCTCCTCCATATTGTTTGCCATGATGTCGCATGGTTTCCCTGCCGCAATTTGCGCTATGTTCTTTGTGAAAATATCTCCAAACGGAATATCTACATATGTTACATGGTACTTGCTCTGCGACTCGTTAAACCCTTTGACCATCTCCTCCATATGCGGCTTGCGTGCCTCCGAGCTCCACCAGCCCCAAAATTCCAGTTCTATAACCTCACCGCTGTCTGCCACACTCTCCTGCACAACGTTCTCTGCATTGTCCGCCTTTGCCGTGTTGTCTGCTTTTGTCGAATTATCCGCGCCGGTATCCTTCCCGCCGCAGCCCACCAGGGAAGCAGCCATCATCGCGGCGCCAATTAGCAGTGCCAATCCTTTCCTCTTCATAAATTACCTTCCTCTCTTTTTAATATATAACGATTGATTTCTGTACTCATACATTACCATATATATATCATTTTTGCAAGTATTTTTTGAATATTTTTGACATTTTATTGAATATTTTTAGATATTTTTTGATTTTTTAATTCATTTGCGTTGTCTCTCATCTGTATTTTTATATTTTTTACATAATTTTCCAAATCCGTCAGGAGTGCCTAAAGTATTTATTCTTTTTAATGTTTACGTCAATCTGATATATTAATTCAAATTCACTCATTTTTATTCAACACAAACTTACATTTGCTTCTCTCATTTTTCTGTAATTTTATGTATTGTAGGCATACACAGAACTCTCTGCTGTACACGCCCGTGTCATTTTTTTATCTTTTTCAATTCACATTCTCATCACCTTATGATATACTAAAAAGAAATACAGGGATTTCATACAGCTTGAAAGACTTCTTCCGGCAATCCCTAACTATCAATTATTATGAGGTGATACGATCATGATACCCGCTCTCCGTCAAGAGACAATTCTGAATATTCTATCCAACAACGAAATCGTAAACATTGATTATCTGATGGAAAAATTAAATATCTCCATTTCCACCCTGAGAAGAGATCTGACTAAATTGGAACAGGAAAACGCTATTATCCTTCTGCACGGTGGCGGAGTTAAATTATGCCCAAAACCAATAGAATTATCCATCACGACCAAACTGGACCTGAACAAAGAAGCGAAGGAACGCATTGCACGCAAAGCCGCCTCCTTTGTCGAATACGGCGATGTCATTTTTCTGGACCCCAGCAGCACCACGTACCTGATGATCCCCTATCTTGTAAACCGGGACATCACGGTTCTGACAAACGGCATCTCCCATATCACCCAACTGCTCAACAGGGACATTCCATGCCTGATGATCGGCGGCAGCATCAAAAAAACGACAAGCTCATGCATCGGCCCCATTGCCGAGAATACCATGCAGAGCCTGTATTTCAACAAATGTTTTCTTGGTGCCAGCGGATTCAGCATACAATCAGGCATCACGAACCACGACATTAATGAGCGCGTCATCAAGCTTCTGGCACTCAAAAATTCCAAACAGCCCTACTTTCTGCTTGACAGCTCCAAATTCGGTTTAATCGCCATGGTAAAAGTTGCAAACCTGGAGGATTATCCGATCATAACAGACACGATTCCTAATGAACTTGCCTCCTACTCTAATTTCATTTCATGCGATCAGGAAACGGAATAAAATCACAGGGTGCTGCAGACGCAGCACCCTGTCTATTCCCTCGTAAAAGTCGCGCAAATTGATGATAGTCACTATATGTACCTCCATATCGTTTTTTGTGGCCGGGTTGCGGGAAACGATATGGAAGGCGGAATGCCGAATCCCTCAGCTAAGCGGTCTTTCCTTTACGCCAGTTTCACCACCAGTGTCACAAAGAAGCATCCGTTGCGAATATCCGCAAACACCTCTCCACCCATAAGTGACATCAAGCGTTTGCAGATAAAAAGTCCAAGCCCGTTGCCCTGCACCTTATCCGCATTGTTTCCGCGATGAAAGCTCTCGAATATCTGCGGCAGTTCTTTTGCTTCAAGTGTACAGCCCGTATTTGACACCGTGATAAGCTCACAGCCGTCCATTCTATCACAGCCGATCTCAATTCGTCTGCCGTCTCCGTATTTGATTGCGTTTTCAATCAGATTTTGAAAACATTCCGCAAGGCGGTTCGGATCGCAGGAAAGAATGCAGTCATCATATTTGCGAATCAAAAACTCTGTTCCCGACATGGAAAGCTGGGGAGCATATCTTGCGTATATTTTCGTGATGATAGCACTGAGAAACTCCTCGCCGGGCGTGACCTCAAAGCTCATAAAGTCCTCGCTTACCGCCTTTGAGAGTTCGCTGACAAAGCGCTCTATCTCATCCGCTCGGGTATTGATGCTCTCGGCAGCGGAACGCTGTTTTTCCTCGTTCTTGTATAATCCCCTGGCAAGCGCCTTTGCATTCAGCTTGATAGCCGACAAAGGTGTTTTTATGTCATGGGAAAGGGAGAGCAGCAGGAGTTTTTTATCCTTTTGCATCGTAATCTCTTTTTTGCGGCTGTTTTCGATGCTCTCACGCAGGAGGTTCACTCCCCATGTGAATTCGCCGAAAAAACGGCTTTTTTCTTCGGATATCGGCACGGCAAGATTGCCCTTTGCAAGCTCCTTAGGAACATCACTCAGCCTGTTGAAAGGTACGATGATATGTCTGCGGATATAATGCAAAAGACCTGTCAGCAACAGGAACAGCGCACCTAATGCGCAGTTTACCGCAGCAATGTCATATTGTCCGTTCCCGACGGTATATTCTACGCGATAAAGTGTTTCGCCCGCTTCTATAATAAGATAATGCTCATCGGAACGGTAGATGTCGTCACCCGTAAACACACCTGTAATGTGGGGGTATTTTTCAATGTCATAACTGCCCGTCTCCGCTATCTCACCCGCAAGCCGCCTGGCTTCAACACGATAAATACCTTCACTATTATCTTTCGATCTCACGAGAAATATGTTCAATACCGCCGTCAGTAAAAGAAATACCATCATCACTGCGATACACAGATTTTTGTAAGCTTTCATACAAACTTATACCCCACGCCCCAGATCGTAAGCAAACGCTTTGCATTCTTAGGATCGTCACCGAGTTTTTGGCGAATGCGGTTGATATGGACATGAAGCGTCTGCAGCTCCGAATCGCTGTCGCTGCCCCAGACAGCGCCAAACAGGTACGATTTTTTTAGAACTTTGCCTTGATTTTCAATCAAAAGCGCCAGCAAATCAAACTCCTTTGCGGGCAG
>CAJUES010000058.1 GCA_910585765.1 uncultured Lachnospiraceae bacterium
GAAAGTATTGATTTTATTTTTTTATCATATTTCAGTATGCGAAGTATGAGTAATATTATACGCAAAAGCAACAATATGTCAAGCATCCGCCTCGATGAAATGCGTGGGATAGAGATCCCGGTATTTTTGATAGATCCGGTCTTCCTGTCCGTCAAGGTTTAATTGATACATCCTGAATGTCACCGGAAAGTCTTTGGGCGGCCACTGCTCCTCATAAGAGTAACAGTATCGCATACCGAGCTACCGCATGACACCGCCACTCCTCGGATTGTTCCTGTCATGCGTGGCGGTGATATATGGAATGCCGTCCTGTCACAGCTGCCCGATCAATGATTGCAAAAACAAGGTAAAGGAGTCTTGGGCAAACGTAAATGGAAGTGTGTTTGTATTTGTGGTAAAATAGAGCCATTAAACCATTCTATAAAATTGGACTAATAGCAGAAAAACAGCAGTTGCAACCAATAGTTGCCATATAGTTGCCCACGATTTCCATATAGTTGGTAGCGTGCAACTGGATAAATCAGTATATTATTGCTATCAGAATGATACGGAGGTGCGTAATATGAATGAAAATCGATTAGCGGAAAATCTCATGTACTATCGCAAAAAGAAAGGACTGTCACAGGAAAAAATTGCGGAATATTTGGAGATCAGCCGTCAAGCCGTAACCAAATGGGAGACGAATGCTTCAAAACCAAATTCTGACAATTTAATTAAGTTAGCACAATTATTGGAAGTTGATGTTGATACATTGCTGGGAAATGAAAGTGGGGAAAAATCGTCAACACAAGGAGAAGTGTCAATAGGAGAAGTTTCAATAGGGGAAGTGTCAATAGGAGAAGTGTCAATAGGAAAAATGTCATGGGTTTTTATCGGAATATCTGTTTTGTGTATGTTGGCATATATCATTCAAAGTGCATTAACGGATAGTTTCAGTGTTGGGATATTCATCTGTATGGCTATTCTATGTATTCCAATACAACTGTTCCTGCATATCTATCTTTCCAATGCGGTAAAAACTAATTCCTTTAATGGAATTGCAGGATTTGATGACAAGATAGAGTATAATATTGTTGAAGTAAAGAAACTGCTTGTACAGATTGATTATCATATTGGAATCATGTCTGCTGTATATATTTTTCTGCTTTGTGTGATAAATGGGGTAAATTTGAAAATGCACTGGTTTAATGGCGTTCTGATCGTTGCATATATACTGAATTTTATCACAAGCATAGAAATGAGCAACTACAAAATGACCGATAAAATCTATCGCAGGGAAGATGACAGGAAACGTGCCAAACGCAGTATTCCGGTAACTGCAATATTTTCCCTGATACTATGTGCAGGGATAGGAATGGCGGTTATTGTATTTGAGACAAAGGGAATTGAGAATAATACACTGCCTGCGATGAAACTATGTGGATTGCTGCTTTTGGGTATCGTGAGTGCAACCGCTGGATTCTTATTTGAAAACAGCAACATAAAAAAGTGGAATCCTGCAAATACAAGCTATAGAACAAATAAAGTAAGTATCATCAGTTTGCTTATATGTGCCATCATGTATGGGCTGATGTTTGTTGTATAAGACTCGCCCTTCGCAGTATCAGCAGTAAACTGATGCGGAACAGGGGGATCTATGAGCGCATGTATGCGGAACAAGCCCGGCTGTACAGGATCTAGTACAGCATTGCACGCCAAAAAGCTCTATCGCCTGAACCCGATCACCACCGCTCCCCCGATCCACGCGCCGAGCGTGTTCAGAACGAGATCGTCCAGCTCCGAAAAACCGGTTCCAAACATAAACTGCATCGATTCGATCAACAGGGAAAACAAAAACCCGTAAAGAGCCGTCTGAAAAAGTCTTCCCGATATCCCCATATACTGCAGATACATGCCAAACGGGACAAACCAGACGATATTTCCGACAGACAAATAGGTGAACGCAAACCAGTCACCGCGCCTGATCAGGTCGATATACCCCTCAAAAAGTGTCAGAATGATCTTTCCATTCTGACACAGATGCTGCAGCGTGAAGGAGGAGCGGAATACCGTGATCCGCAGTACGACTGCTGCATATATCAAAAACAAGACCGTTGCTGTCCCTTTGTGACCTCTTTTCATCTGTTGTATATCCCCGCATTCTGTATTACACAGCACTCTTTTCACTCAGCCTTTCAAAGACTTCAAGTACGAAACCAGCGGCTCGATATACTCTATAGAAGAAATATCATACGAACTCCTGATCGCCTGCTCAAACGCGATGTCCTGCGCGGTTTTGTTCTTTTTGTTCCTGACCATGACTGCCGCCACTTTCATCATCAGCCTGTCCGCCAGGGACATTTTCTCATAGCACAGCCCGCTCTGCATATAAAAATGCGGTATCTTTGCCAGTTCATCCGATGAGAGATTCTGCTTCCAAAACGCCTCGACAGTCTCGGCGGCGGCGTTTGGCGTCGCCCCGGTCACAAACAGGATCAGCCTGCTGACTCCGCTCTTTTCAAACAGTTTTTTTGCTTTCTGGTAGCCGTCCATCATGCCCGCGTGGGCGCGTGTCCCGAAAATGACAACATCATACCCTGACAGCATATCCGCCGACACACTCCTGTAGTCCGCAAGCGCACATTCCATCCGCTCCGCGATCAACTCCGCGTATTTCTTCGTAAACCCCGTGCTGCTCTTATAGACAACGATCCTATTGCTCTGTCTCACAATCTCTTCCTCCAATCCTAAATGCCTCATACGCCTTCTGCTGCTGCGCAAAGATCTCGTCCGGCGAGATCCCCGGAGAAGTCACCGAAAATATAGTGCCCAGCCCGATCGTGTAGATCAGCATGTGCAGGTGCAGCTGTCTCGCCTGCGGCACACTGATCTGCAGCTGCTCCGCGATAAAGCCCGCAACCTGCGGACCGGCTTCTGACTGGTACAGGTCACTGAGTGAGGAGATCCCGTCCCTCTGCCGCAGTATGAATATCCTGAACAGATTCGGCTCCTCCTGCGCCAGCCGGATATACGCATTTCCCGTGCTGCGGAACAAGTCCTTCCTGTCAATGTGCGCCGCTATGTATTCCCGTATAAAGCAGTTCACCTGATCTGTCACGTCCCGGCGCAGACCTTCCATGTTTTTGCAATAGCTGTAGATCGGCTGTACGGAACAGCCGATCCTGTCGGCGATATTTTTCACCAGCACCTGCTCCATACCGCTGTTCCGCGCAATCTCAAAAGCCGCATCGACAACCATTTCCTTTGTGATCCTTTGTTTTGGCATTGGATTCTCCTTTATATAAACAGTTTATATAAATCGATTATAATTGTGTTTTTATTGTTTGTCAAGTAGAGGGAGAAGAAATCGATCAAGCCAACCGCGAAGCGGTTTTTGCATGGCTTGATCCATGTAACAAGAAGCCGAAGGCTGAACTGTTACAGGAAATTTGCTGGAAAAATGTACATGATTGTGGTATTCTGATAACAGTACAAATCGGAGTTCGTCAAATGGCGTTAAGTGAGGGCTGTAAACTATGACTGTAAATGAGAAAATGAAACTTGTAATCGATCTGGCAGAGCGGGCGTTGGAGAAAAACGAACTGCCGATAGCCTGTATCATATTCCACAATGACACGATCGTGGCTCAAAGTCATACATCTGAAAGCGAAGATGATCGATTATTGGTTCACGCAGAGTTAAAAGCGCTGATGGAGCTGGATCAGAAAAAAATGAAAGCAAACGAAAAGAGGCAAATGGAATTGTTCACTAATTTGGAGCCTTGTATGATGTGTTTGGGGGATCGCGCAAAATGGGACGTACAGATGGCGGGAATGATTTTTCAAACACGCTCTAGAACTATGAACGTAGTACATAAAGGCTGGAACTGGGAAAACATCGATTCGGAGTCCTGGTTAGACGTGTCCGAAGAATTTTTGCCTGTAGCATTAAAATGGAGAGAACAATTTCATTCCATCCTGGACATCGGGGCAGGCAAAGGCAGACATTCTATTTTTTTGCAGAGAATGGTTTTGATGTAAGCGCGATCGACATATCAGAAAGCAGTGTGCAGAGTACATTATTATACACATATTAAAAAGCAGGGAGGAAATTTAAACACGCTCTAAACCTGTCTTTTCATTGCTTTGATCAAAATAAAGATTCAAAATAAGGTGTGATATACTGCTGGGAAAAGGATATGGTATGCCAGGAATGTCACAAGCAAGAATGATCTGAACTACCCTATTTTCCTGTAGATCAAGATCGCTACCACCTCTACTGTGAGTATAATGTCGTAGACCCATTGAATACAATTGTACATTGTAAATTCACTCACATTGATTTCGTACCCCTTTCGTCCCGCGATGATTTAATAAAAAGTAAGATGATAAATCTTCTATTGTTACACCGAATACTTTTGCAATACTGTATGCCAACAACATAGATGGATTGTATCTGTTTCTTTCAAGCTGTATGATAGTTTGTCTTGACACGCCTACAATATCCGCGAGTTCCTGCTGACTCATTCGTCTGGTTGCCCGATAGCTGTGTACTTTGTCGCCGAACACATATTCTGTTTTGCTATTGAACCGCTCCCTTTATTTAGAGATTTGCATTATTATCCAATCTAATACGCCATCTGGTCAGCAATTAGCGTGTCTGATTGCTAACCGGATGGCGTTACCGTCAGTTCTTTTATTTTATGATTTCACAATTCCTTTTTATTCATTCGTCTGCGGTCAGTACGACACACGCAAACGGCGGCAGTTCGATCTTACCTGTCATTTTTTCCCCGGTCTCCACGTTCTCATAACATGCCAGCAATTCGACCGATGCCGGTTCCCTGTTAAAGTTCTGCAGGAACCAGATCTTCCGGGTCTGCCCGCTGTCGTCTGTCTCCCCGCTCCGCTCGTTCACCGTGACGCCTTCTGTCAGTCTGACCTGCAGTCCGCATCCCAGCCCTTTTTCATTCAAAATCTCACCGTACAGTGCTTTCAGGAAGCTTCCTTCATTGATGGACGCGATATAGTAGGCTTCCCCGGCTCCATAGACATTTTTTGTGAGCGCCGGGTAGCCTTTATAGAAATCGTTCTGGTACTCGGCAAGCACCTTCGCGCCTTTTGCGTGGACAAGTCCGCACAGCCCGGTGATCCGATGATCAATATCCTGATACCGCACACTGTTTTCACAGTACCCAGCCGGCACATCGATCTCCTCCGTCCGGATCCCGAGCACGTCCTCCAGAGGGTGCGCGCCTGTGTACGTCAGGTCGGATTCGTCCACCTCGCCGCTCCAGCAGGTCGTGATATAGCAGCCGCCCTGTCTGACAAAGGAGCGGACCTTCTCGTCGTAGCCTGCCCTGTACATATAGTTGAGCGGCGCGATCACCACACTGTATGTGTCGAGTTCCCCCTCCATATCAACCATGTCCACGTCGACGCCCATCTCCCACAGGGGTCTGAAAAAGTCCAGAAACACTTCCCGGTAATCCAGATCATTGTCCACGGCGCAGGCATCTGTCACTGCCCACCAGTTTTCCCAGTCAAACACCATGGCGACACGGGGGCGGTTGCAGGTGCCGATCACTTTTGGCGCGATCTGCTCCAGCCGTTCCCCGAGCCGTGCCACCTCGCGAAATACCCTCGTATCTGCTCCGTTTCTGTGGTCGACCACCGCGCCGTGGTATTTCTCGCTGCTGCCCCTGCTCTTGCGCCACTGGAAATACTGCACGCTGTCAGCGCCGCACGCTATCGCCTGCAGCGACGACAGTTCATGCATGCCCGGCCGTTTCAGCCGGTTGATCTGCCGCCAGTTCACAACGGACGGCGTGCTCTCCATTAACAGGAACGTCTTCTTTTTCAGGCTGCGCATCAGGCTGTGCGCCGCCGCCGTTCTGGATGCCGTCCGCAGCTCGTCAGCGCCGCTGTGCCAGTCCGGATAGCTGTCCCACGAGATGATGTCCAGTTCCTCTGCCCACTTGAAATAGTCAAACGTATAGAAAAATTCCATCATGTTCGCAGTGACCGGAAGTGTGCTGTGGCTGCGGACAGCCCGGATCTCCTCCTTGCAGAAGTCAAGCTGCCGGCTGTCCACAAAGCGTTTCCAGTCCAGCTTCTGCCCGTGCACCAGATCCTCCCCGCGCGCGGAAGCGCTCCTGATCTGGTTCCAGTCCGTGTACGTGTGGCTCCAGAAGCTCGTCCACCACGCCGCATTGAGCCTGTCCAGGGAACCGTACTTCTCCCTCAGCCACTCGCGGAAAGCGTTCTGGCAGTGTTCGCAGTGGCAGGCGCCGTCCCCGCCGTTGCCGCCGATCTCGTTTGAGATGTGCCACCCGATCACGCCGGGGTGACTGCCAAACTGCTGTGCGAGCCGCGTGTCAAGCTGCCATGTCTTCTCCCGCATGACAGGCGAGCTCGGGCAGTAATTGTGGCGCTTCCCCGGGTAATTGCGCACACCGTACTCATTTACCTGCAGCACTTCCTCATACTTGCTGGTAAGCCACTGGGGCATCGCGCCTGTGGGCGTCGCAAGGATCGTGTAGATACCGTTCTCGTACAGCCTCTGTATGATCTTTTCCAGCCAGGCAAAATCGTACCTTCCCTCCTCCGGCTCGAGACGGCTCCACGCGAATATGCCGAGCGACACGCAGTTCACATCCGCCTTTTTCATCAGCTGCAGATCTTCCTCGAGAATCTCCGGTCTGTCGAGCCACTGGTCGGGATTGTAGTCCCCGCCGTGTATGATACCGCCAAAGTCTCCCATTATTTTTCGTTTCATGATATCGATATCCTCCCTTTATGCAAAAGCTTCCCGGCTCTTTCCCCGCACCTGCGGCAGGTGCCGCTAATACCTGATCTCAGGTGCAGTCCTACCCGCCATACACTGTCACATTTCCAATGCATTCCACATTTCCGTCCTGCACGAGGACCAGACCGTCCTCCGCGATCGCATACACCTTATGTCCAAAGGAGCGGAGCGCCTGGTCGATCCCTCTTTGCTGTGCCTCTGACCCGTCAAAATGTACCTCCACGTCCATCTGCTTTACGTAGCCGATCCCCCTGCATTCACAGTACGCCGGATAATCCTCGTCAGGCGTGATATGGTACGCATCCAGCTGGATCATGGCGCCCGCACTAAAGCCCATCACAACGCCCTTGTACGCGCTCAGCGCCTCCATGATGCCATAGTCCGCGATGCGTTCCACCATCTTGTCCGGCAGTCCGCCTGTGAAGTAGATCACATCGCTTTCTGCGATCGCGCTCAGCGCCTTTTGAGTATCTTTTTCAAAATAATTCAGAAAAGTGACGTCCTGCTCTTTCACACCGAGCGCAGACAGCGGCGTCACGACCAGATTGTAGTACTTTCCACACCCCGGGGCATACAACGCCCTCAATTTCTCCGATGTGTCCACATCGTCCCTGAAAGAAAAGGGGATCACCAGGACTTTCGTCGTGCTGTCAAAAAAAGGCTGCAACACCTCCCTGCACCATGTGCTGCCATATACCGCACTGCTCGATAATATGTTTACCATACTTGTCTGTCCCTTTCATTTTTTAATCTTACCACAAGCCCGCCCTTTTTGAAAGCAAAATAACCCATGATCCGCAAACACTTAGGCACTGTTAAGAAATAACTTTTAAATAGCCTGTAGGACTTTTTTGAGAGTGCCGCTCAAAAATCAGGCGCATAGTGGGCAATGTAACCGATTTTTGAATGATGCTATCGGAAAAAGACAAGCGATATTAAAGGTCCAAAATCTATTTCATTTTGCCGGAAATGGATATATAATAACAATGTACTATCAAAGACATATCAGGGATTGAGGAGATCATAAATATGAGTAAACTGAGCAAAACTTATCTGAGCTATACTTTTCTGATCATGCTGGTCTGTTGGGGAACGTGTGTACTATGCAGCTTTAACGATATCTCGCTGAGCGATCATAAACTGCTATTGATTCCGTACCTGTTGGGCGGCTTGTCCCCCACGATCGCATCGTATCTGTCATTAAAGAAAAGCAACAGCGTTACAGGTGTCAGAGACTGGGCAAAAAATATATTTGATCTCAGACACAATGTCTTTTCATACGGCATGGTGGTGGTTATGGCAGTTTTATTTATTTTGCCGCAGTGCCTGATTTCCGGGTATGAAAACGGAGCGCCCTTTTTTGCGATCATTTTCATGATCCCCATGATGCTGCTCGGCGGGGGATTGGAAGAGGCAGGCTGGCGCTATATCCTCCAGACAGAGTTGGAGAAAAAGTATTCGTTCACGATAGCAACGCTCGCAGTCAGTATCATCTGGTGGTTGTGGCACCTGCCCCTGTTTTACATACAGGGTGTCTCCCAATACGGACAAAATTATATTGCATTTGGATTCAATGTGTTGGGTCTAAGCTTTGCATTGGCAGGCATCAGAAAAAATACCGGCAGTGTATGGCTCTGCGTCTTGTTTCACTGCATCGCAAATTCTTTGTCGGGGATATATGTCATCAACGACAATATAGCAGGCAATATAGCGGCAACCATTCTTTTGATCCTGTGTTCCTACGCTTTCGTAAAGCTCAATGACCAGAGAAACCTGTTCCGTTGATGACGGATCCTCATCTGCGCAGATTTGTTTCGTTTTTTCGGCAAAAAGCCCTGTGTTATCCAACTCTACCGTTGGTAGGTGTTCATTTTTATGCCGGTTTTATATGATGATTAGGGTGTCATAAGGTCTGAATTGAAGCAATCAGGAGGGTTGAATGATGGATCAAGTCAGGATTGGCGCTTTTATCGCCGAGCGCCGCAAAGCGAAAGGCTGGACGCAAAGCCAGCTGGCAGAAAAACTCGAGATAACCGATAAGGCTGTCTCAAAATGGGAGACAGGGCGGTCGATGCCGGATCTATCTCTGTTTATGCCGCTATGTACTCTTTTAGAGGTCACTTTGAACGAACTGTTCGCTGGCGAGTGCATTGCGGCGGAGACGTTGAGAGCGAAAGCAGACGAGGTCCTCATGGACGTGATCACCAATTGGTTAGGACGCGATCCGCAGGAATCAACAGCATGTGACCCGGCATCCCAAACTGTTTTGGACGTCGAAAATGTTTCCAAGCTGTATGAAACTGCATCGGCAGGACATGGGACAGAAGACAACGCTGTATTAGCTGTAAACAACGTCAGTTTTCAGATAGCGCACGGCAGCCTTGTCGCCATCATGGGCGCTTCCGGTTCCGGGAAAACTACTTTGCTTCAGTTGATAGCCACCATAGACAAGCCGACGAGTGGGGCGATACGGATCAGCGGACAGAATATCGTAGATATCCCGGACGAAGCTGCCGCAGAATTCCGCCGCAGTCATTTAGGTTTTGTCTTCCAGGAATACAACCTGCTCGAAACGCTGACGCTCTATGAAAATATCGCGCTTCCTTTGACGATGAAATCAGTCCCCAAAGAAAACATACGCCCGATGGTCCAAAGGATCTCTGAAAAGCTGGATATATCGGCAATATTAGACAAATATCCATATGAGGTGTCGGGAGGACAGCGGCAGCGGTGCGCCTGCGCCCGTGCTATCGTGGCAGATCCGGATATTATACTTGCGGACGAGCCCACCGGGGCACTGGATTCCCATGCCGCCAGGCAGCTTTTAGACACCCTCTCCATGCTCTGCAGGGAGTATGGCGCAACGATACTGATGGTCACACATGACGTCATGGCAGCCAGTTACTGTGACAGGATCCTGTTTATGAAAGACGGTGAAATAAAAGCTGCCTTAGACCGGGAACAGAAAAACAAACAGACCTTTTTCGCTGATATTTTGAAAAAGATAGAATGGATCGAGGGAGAAAGCCATGCTGTACTTGAAATTGTCAATCCGTAATGCCAGGCGGTCTTTTATCAATTATCTTTTGTATGCCGCTGCCATGACCGTCCTTCTGGCGATCATAGAGGTATCTAACTGTATCACCATTGTCGGAGGATCAGCCGGTTTTCAAGTGATCTCCCTGCCTTTGCTGATCGCAGTCATCCAGATCGTTCTTGTCGGATATATAGACACTTTCATGCTAAAGCAGCGGGCAAAAGAACTGGCAAGCTACTTGCTGCTGGGCATGGAAAGAAAGCGGTTGATCCGGCTGTTCCTGTGCGAAGTCCTGTTGATCGGATTTTGCTGCTGTCTGGCAGGGACAACATTGGGATTTTCGGTATATGGATTTTGGTATTTCCGCGATCCGCTGCATGAGAGGATTCATTTCGGATCGCTCTATGGCAAAAGCATGTTTTATACGTTTCTGTCTTTTTGCCTGATCGAAACGGTGTGTTCTATCTGGTTAAGGCAGCGGTTATACAAGCTGCAGATACGGGAGCTGATGCAGGAGAGAAACCGCAGTCAGGGCGCAAAAGATGCAGGAAACTATAAAACATGGGGCATTCTCTTCTGCCTGTGTTTTGTGTGTCTGATCGGCTGTGTCTGCGGCATTGTTTTTCTGCCGGACGTCTGCATTGTTTATCCTGTATCTGTCGTGGTAATACCGCTGCTGCTCTCTGTCTTTGCCTTTTACAAATGGGTGTTTGGCTGCTTATATGCGTGCAGGCAAAAGAAATCCAGTTGGTTTTATCAGAAAGACAGGCTGTATATCGCGGCGGCTGTGACATCCGATCTCAAAACGGCTGCTGTGGTCAATGCTGTTTTTTGCATATGCCTTTTATTCGCCGGAGGTTCTTTTGTGACCGGAATACTGATGCTGCAGCCGGAATTTCAGCTTTTTGACGCGGTTGTGCAGCAGTGGATGGGCACTTCACAGATCAGTATCTGTATCGTGTTTCTGGTCATTTACTTTTCGGTATTATCTTTGCAGCAGCTCATGGAGATCCGGCAACATGCAAAGGGCGATCAGATCGTGCGCTGTCTGGGAAAAAGCACCCGGCAGATCGAGCGGCTTGTGCACCGGCAGATCGCAATCAGATTGACCGCTCCAATGATCATGGCTATATTGATCATTTCGTGCTGTGCACCGCTGCTGAATGCCAAGATGAACTGCATATTGCCGGATTCTTTGCATAACATTCTGCTCAAGCTGACCGGCGCGTTCGGGGCGTGTATTGTCGTTTTCTATATCTGCTATTTTGAGATTGTCCGCGCTATGGGCAAACGATATATTTTCCCCTCTGATTGAAAGGCGTCCGGCACAAAAATTACCGCTTTTCGATCTTTAGATCCACTTTCCATCTCGGCTTGCAGGCATAGGTCTCCCTCGCGTACACCTTCTCATACCGGTGTACGCTGAGCAGCAGTCCTATCAGTACTGCGTACACAAATGCCGCCCCGCCCCCGTAAGTCAGGAACGGGATCACAACCGTCGTGGCGGGGAACAGCCCGACATTGACCAGGATCCCTTCCAGGCAGTTCAACAAAAGAACCAGCATACACCCCATCGATACCAGAAAGCCGAGCTGGTTTTTCTGCCCGCGGACGATCTTCACCGCGTGCAGGACAAGCGCGATTATCATGACCACCAGCAGGATCCCGGCGATAAAACCATAGACATGCATCGCTGCGAGTGGCACAAGCCCCTCCGCCCCTGTGAAGGTGGCATACTGCATGCCGTCCATTTCCGAGCCGCCCCTGCCCACAAACCTCGCATTTCTCAGGATATCATCGATCACCGTGTATATATAGTTGTACGTGTCCCGGTACTGGTCCCGCTGAAAAAATGCCTTGATGCGCATCACTCGGAAACCTGCCCCGCCCGCGATCAAATACCCCAAAAACGCTGCCGACGGCAGAAGCACGGCTGCAGCGGCGACCGCCGTCATACGCTTTCTGCCCTTGCCAAACACACCTTTTTGGATCGCCGCAAACACCATGATGATCATGATCAGCAAAATATTGAACGATGCAGGCATCGTCGACGAGAAGTATGTGCACAGCACAAACGTGATAACACTCACCGCGATCGCCTCACCCACTGCCCTGCAGCCTCCCATGCGAAGCTGGTACAAAATGCCCGCAAAAACCGGCACGTACAGGTACACCAGTATGGACATCACCGGAATCCTGCCGTTGACTGTCGCCATACAGTATCTGCCGATAAACAGTACGATCGTCATGACAAGGTAAGCTGCCGCGCTGATCCGCCCGATGACACTGTAGTCCACAAAATACACGGCGGCAATGACCGCAAAACCCGCAAGCATGAACAGTCCCTGCCTGCAGCCACGCTCAACACCATAGACCGGTATCAGGCACAGCATCCCCATGACACTCAGCACAAATGTCACCAGAAGCATTCTCCAGTTGAACTGCGGGCGGTGGATCCTGTCCATCAGGACTCCGATCTCCACCGGATCGCCCATCTCGCGCACCGCCTTTGTGACCGCCTTGTCGTGCGCCATCCCCGACTGCTCATACGCCTGCGCCTGATCCAGGATATGGCTGGACAGTTCGCGCGCCACGCCGTCGCGCGCCTTCGCACAGCGGATCTGATCCGTCAAAATCTTTATAAATTCTTCCATTTTCATCTCTCCTATTACAAGACGGTCCCGAAACGGTCTCCGCCTGATCTGTAATCCTTCCTTTGTCAGACAGATCCCGATACGGTCTCCACCTGATCTGTAATCTTTCCTTTGTCAGACAGATCCCGATACGGTCTCCGCCTGATTTGTAATCCTTCCTTTGTCTGACAGATCCCGATACGGTCTCCGCCTGATCTGTAATCCTTCCTTACGCCATACCGAGCACATTCACGACGGCAGTCTGATACTCCTGCCACTCCTCCTTCCTGGATCTCAGATACCTCTTGCCGCCCTTCGTGATACTGTAATATTTGCGTATCTTCCCGTTGACCTCACTCTCGTACGAGGTCAGCAAGTCCTTCTCCTCGAGGGAGTGCAGCAGCGGGTAAAGCGTCCCTGCCTTTAGTGTGAATACATTGTTCGATTTCGCCTCGAGCGTCTCGATCATCTCGTAGCCGTACATGTCCTTGTCCTCCAGCAGACGCAGGATCAGCATGGAGGTACTGCCCGAGATCAGTGACTTGTTGATTGCCATGATCGACCATTCCTTTCTTTTTTAGTTTAAGTTATTTTAGGTTATCCTTTGTTTTGTTTTGCTTTGCTTATTTTCGGCTCTTTCCTTTTTTAACTTTTTAATTTTCAGCTTTTCCGTTCTCGTCCTTTCTTTTTCTGATTTGTGATCTTATAGGCAGCTTTTTATATATAGATTATCGATATATAGGATATGTACATTATATATCGGTAATCTATATATGTCAAGTCATTGTGAAGTATTGAGCACGGCAATATTACGAATTGTGCTATTTTTTACATTTCAAGCGAATTATTACATTTCGATTTGACAGGAAACTCCTATTCTGATAGGGTATAGGCTAATACATAAATGTATCACACGCGAAAAGATAAAACGTTTAATGAATCCAGCACAAGCGACCTCTTTCAGAAATGCGACAGGAAAAATAGACTACACCATGACAAACGATTATATGTTCCGCGCCGTACTGCAGGATTGTTATCCTCAATCCGATCGAACCTGTCAAGGCAGTTGACGACAGAGCCTTTGTTCTCGATATCAAGGTTTCCAGCGCATCCGGAGTTTTATGCCACCAGCAAAATGATCAACGTGAAGAAGCATTATATTTATAATGACAACTTCACCCTTCATGTGTTAGACTTGAATCAGATACACCTGGCAACCGACGAGGACAAAGCCTACGGGATCGATCACTGGGCAAAACTCTTCAAAGCAAAGACATGGGAGGATTTAAAGATGTTAGCGACAGACAACAATACAGACACGGACATGCTGGAAGCGACTTGTGAAACGATCTTCCGCCTCAATCAGGACGACGCGATCCGCTACTGGTGTGAAGCCCGCGAAGACGGGGAGCGCATCCTGCGGACGTACAAGAACCAGCTTGCCGAGAAGGACAAAGAGCTTGCCATAAAAAATAATGAGCTCGCCGAAAAAGACGCCCGGATCGCCAGCCTCGAAGCGCAATTGAGACAAAAGTGAAGCGCCATCATAGAGCTGTAACGGGAGTGGCTAATGAGATAGCTATTTTTCCCTTCTATTGGCTGATACGTTATTCAAAAAGGCAGATAATGAGTTTGATTTCATTAAAAAATCCTATGAATTTATCGGGGAAGATCAGAGCAGAACGAAACGGAGGGAGAAAGAAATTCAATGTTAATTTTATTGTAAAACACAGGCGCTTTTTTGTATAATAGAGATACGGTAGGAGCAAGTTGTATTGTATCTTCTGCTGAATATAGCGAGGTGGTAAAATGGCACAAAACACGCCAAAGCGTAAAATAAAAGACAGCGTGTTCACAAATTTATTTCAAGACAAAAAGTATCTGCTCCGACTGTATAAGGCACTTCACCCAGAGGACGGTAATGTAACAGAAGAAGATATAAAAGATGTAACTATCAAGCACATACTGGTAGATGCAGACTATAATGACCTTGGATTTTCGGTTGACGGCAGACTTGTCATTTTGATTGAAAGTCAGTCAACATGGACATTGAATATTGTAATACGTGCACTGATGTATCTGATACAAACATATCACGATTTCTTCAAGCGTACCAAGCAAAATTTATATGGTTCTAAAAAAGTAAATATGCCAAAACCTGAACTGTATGTGATATTTACGGGTGAAAAAACGAAAAATCCGCCCGACACCATTTCGCTTTCAAAAGACTTTTTTGACGGTGAAAAGATAGCGGTAGACGCAGAAATCAAGGTACTTTATCAAGAGGACGAGGACAACATAATCGGACAGTATATTATTTTCTGTAAAGTGTATAATGAACAGAGAAAGAAATATGGGCAAACAAAGAAGGCTGTAACGGAAACAATCCGCATTTGTAAAAATCGAAACGTGTTAAAAGAATATCTCGAGAGTAAAGAACAGGAGGTTGTAGACATTATGATGACATTGTTTGATGATGAGCAGGTTTTGGAAGCATATGCAGAAGATATTAAAAATAGTGAAGCAAGAGAAAATGCAAGGATAATGTTAAAAAATGGAAGAATTACAGTAGAAGAAATACCAAGTTTTTTTCCTAAATTAACATTAGAAGATGCGAAAGAACTTGAAGCCGAAGTTATGCAGTTGGCGTAATCACTCGTATCAATCAAAATCAAATATAGTAACAGCGTTAGAGCATATAGGAATTGAAATCTATATGCTCTATTTTTTGCCATTAACAGGGAACAATGGGCGACAACATTCAGACCAACACCACAGGGCGATTAGCGCCCTGCTAGAGCGTGTTTGAAAAATGCTCTAGCAAAAAAGATTAATAAATCAACCTATATACACTGCAGGGACACGTGCCGGTGCAGACGATGAGGGAAGTCGTCAGCGCAATGACATACTAATCCAGGGCTTTCTCGAGCGCCTCGATCACGATCCTGAGCGCTTTCAGGCGCGCGTACCGCTTGTCATTGGATTCCAGTATATGCCAGGGCGCGTACGATGTGTTCGTCTTCTGCAGCATCTCGTTCACCGCGCCCTCGTACAAATCCCACTTCTCGCGGTTGCGCCAGTCCTCCTCGGTGATCTTCCACTGCTTTGCAGGCGTGTTCTGACGCTCGTTGAAGCGCGCCAGCTGTGTGTCCTTGTCGATCTGCACCCAGAATTTGATGATGACCGCACCCCAGTCGGCGAGCTCCCGCTCAAACTCATTGATCTCATTGTACGCCCGCTGCCAGTCATTCTCCCTGCAGAAACCCTCCAGGCGCTCCACCATGACCCTGCCATACCAGGTTCTGTCAAAGACCGCGATATGTCCGGTCTTTGGCAGACGGTTCCAGAAGCGCCACAGATAATGTCTCGCCTTCTCGTGCGGCTCGGGGCTTGCGATCGGGTGCACCTCAAACCCCCTCGGGTCGAGCGCCTCCGTGATCCGCTTGATATTGCCGCCCTTTCCCGCCGCATCCCAGCCTTCGTATGCGATGATGACAGGCACTTTTTTGCGGTACAGCTTGTTGTGGAGATGTCCCAGCTTCTCCTGGAGCCGGTCCAGCTCCACGCGGTACTCCTCCTGTGTGACAGCCCTGTCGAGATCGATCTCGTCGAGTTTCGGCATCTTTTCCAGCGGAAATACATTCTGCAGCAGGGGCACCGCCATCGCACTGTTCCCGAGCGCGGTGTCGATCCCGCCAACCAGCGTCTCCAGCACCTGGAGCTGCGCCCATTTCCTGCTCTTCGCATCGATGATGTACCACGGATCCGCGGGCGCGTTGGTGTCGTTCAGATAGCGGTCAAACACGGCGAGGCACTTGTCATAGTGGCTGTTCTGCCAGCTGTCCTTCTCCCCCACGCGCCAGCTCGTATCCTTGTCGGATCTCAGCGCGTCGATCCTCTTTTTCTGCTCCTTGCGGCTGATCTGGAAAAAGAACTTCATCACAAGATAACCGTTGTCGGTCAGCTGGCGCTCAAACCGCCTGACACTCTCGATCTTTTTCTTGTAATCCTTTTCGTTCAGTGTGCCGTCAAGACACGCCCCGGTCACTTCGTCCATCCAGCCGGAATCCAGAAACATGAACTTCCCTGCCTCTGGGATCTTGACAAAATATCGGTAGAGAAAGGGCTTTCTTTGCTCCTCCTGCGTCGGCACATCCATCGCCGCGACCTTGAAAAAGCGCGGATCGATATTGCGGATCACCTTGCCCAGCACGCTCCCCTTCCCCGCTGTCCCCCAGCCCTCAAATAGCACCAGCACCGGCAGACTGCGCTCCTTGATCATCATCTGCTGGCAGAAAAGCTTCTCGTTTGCCGCCTTCAGCCGCTCCTCGAGTTCCTCTTTTTCCGGTCTGTGTGGTTTGTTCCAATTTTCCAGCATACGCTGTCCTCCTTCCAATTTCTAGTTCACCAGCAGCAGATAGATCATCGTGAGCCCCAGTCCCATGCAGAACATAAACAGCCCAAACGACAGACTGCGCTCGATGATGCGGAGATTCTCAAAGAGATCCGTCCCCTTCATCGCAAGCTTATGCTCATAGTTTTTCGGCTCGTACCCCTCTTTTTGCATAATGGCATAATACAGCAGCCGCACGCGCTCCATACCGGACCCGATGCGGTGCGTCACGCGGTTTCCCTCCGGCAGTTCATACGGCAGCGGCCTGTCTCTGTAGAGCGTCTTTCGCAGCAGGACGACCGCCGTATCCACAATGCTGTCCAAAATCCTTGAAATAATCCCCAAAACAAACGGCACCGCTGTGTAGAACACTGCCCTGTACACATATTTCTCCATGTCGATCCACGCCGGGAAGATATCATGGTAGCCCTCCGCCTTCCTCCCGGACGATATCCCCCTTAACATCAGCAGCCGCACCACGATAAAGTACACCGCAGCGCCCACCGCGATGGAGATCAGCGCGCCTGCTATATTCTTGAGTGAATAGTAACGGATATTTCCAAGCTGATCCTCCAGCAGATCGCTCAGTCCGAACTGCACAAGTCCGTATTTTGCAACCGGTCCTGCCACCAGATCCGGCAGCACTCCGATAAAGGGGATCGGCAGCGCGCAGACTCCGATCGCCAGTTTGCTCCCCGGCGCGGCATATTCCTTCTTTGCCTCATACGCCTCCTGCACTTTCTTATCACTGTTCTTTTCAACAAAAAGAACGACAAAAAGTTTGGTCATATAGGCGACCGTCAATCCGCCCGAAAACAGAAATAATACTTCAACCACCCTCATCATGGCAGATGTCGCCGCAAACACAGACTGAATGGATCCTCTCTCCGCAAGCGCCAGCAGGGCGCCGTACTCAGCGATACTCTCATGCAGGAGCGTCTTGCTCACATACCCGTTCAGAAACGGGATCCCGCCGACACCTGCCGCCGCCAGCACAAATGTCGCAAGCAGGAACGGTTTCCTGCGCCCGAAACCGCGCACCTGGTTCAGCTCGTAGCTTCCCACCTGCGCAAAGATCACGCCCGCCGCCATAAAGAGTACAAGCTTCACCAGCGAATGGTTCAGCATATGGAGGAGCGTGCCGTTGACCGCCATGCCAAACGCCTTCGCGATCTCTGCGGCAGCTTCACCCTCAACGGCCCACGTCCCTGTCTGCGCCGCGCCTGCCGCCATCAACAGATACTCCGCAAGCAGCGACTGCATACCCACACCCGTCAATATGAAGCCGATCTGTGACATGGACGAGTACGCAAGCGTCGTCTTCAGATTGCCGCTCATCACCCCGCGGAGCCCGCCGAGCACCATCGTCACGATGCCGGTCATCAGGATAAACGCGCCCCAGCTGCCCTGCATCGGCAGCACGTCGAGCGTCACCAGCAGAATGCCGAAGATGCCCGTCTTGCTCAGGATCGCTGACAGGAGTGCCGTCGCGGGCGCGGGCGCCTCCGTGTAGGACAGCGGCAGCCACACATGCACCGGAAAAGCGCCCGCCTTCGCGCCGAATCCCACAAACATACAGCCTGCTGCCACGTACAGCCATGTCCTATCGGTTTTGCTGCCGCTGGTCATCATGACCACAGCACATTCGTAAATCCTGTCAAACGAGATCGTTCCAAGCCAGCCGTGCACGATGAAGATCCCCATCAGGATCGCCATGCCGCCGGCGACAGCGATGCCAAGATACGTTCCTGCCGCGTACAGCGCCTCCCGCGTCTGCCTGTGCGACACCCACACAAACGACGTAAAGGACATGATCTCAAAGAAAAAGAACAGCGTGAACAGATCCGCCGCGTAAAAAATGCCCATCGTCGCGCCGAGCGTCATCAAATTGAACATATCGTATTTGATGACATTCGTGTCATTTTTCATATAGTCATACGAGAACAGCGCCGTCACGAACCACGCAAACGCCGTCAGCACGCCAAAGATCCCCCGAAATCCCGAGTACATGAAATGCAATCCAAGCCCGCCCACGCCGGGAACCTCAAAGACGCCGACCGATATCCCCCGAAGGTCACAGACCATCAGATTCAGCGCAGCCGCAAGCTCCACCGCGCTGGTGAGAATCATGATCAGTGCGCAGACTTTCTTCCTGTCCTTTGCCCTCACACGCGAGACAAACCACACAAGGGCACACATCACAAAAGGAAAAAGCGTCATCCAAAAGCCATCCCTCATGATCCAATCTCCCCCTTCCTATATCATTCCGCCGGCTACGGACGAAAAGAACGCCACAAACGGCGCACTGTACACACCGATCACCACCATCAGCACCACGAACAGCGACAGCGGCAGGAGCATGCGCCAGTCCGGATCGCAGATCTCGCCGTGCAGCTTCCCGTAGTCAAAATCATTCCCCGGAAAATATGCCCTGATCACGATACTCAGCATGTAGATCGCTGTCAGGAGCGCGGAGACCAGCAGACCGCCCACACCGACAACCGCCAGTACGTTATCGCTCGCAAACGCCGCCTTGGCAAGGTGCCACTTCGACACAAAGCCGCACAGCCCCGGCACGCCCATCAGCGCGAGCGCAGAGACCGTAAAGATCGCAAAAATCTTCGGCATTTTTTTCGCCATGCCGTCGATCTGGTGCACATAGTCTGCATGCGCCTGCGTGATCATCGCTCCGGCACAGAAGAAGGAGCAGATCTTCATCACACCGTGGAACACCATGTGGCACAGCGCCCCCGCCAGCCCGAGCGGTGTCATGATCAGGACGCCAAACAATATATACGACAGGTTGGAGATCGTCGAGAACGCAAGCCTTCGCTTGATGTGTGTCTCCCGCACCGCCATGCTGCACCCGTAGACGATCGTAAAAATGACGATGCCGAGCAGCAGATACTGCGCCCATGTCCCCCGCAGAAAGTCGGTCCCGAAACTGTAGTACGTCAGGCGGATGATCGCAAACGCACCGGACTTCACGACCGCGACCGCATGCAGCAGCGCCGTGACCGGAGTCGGCGCCACTCCCGCCTGCGGGAGCCAGGAGTTGAACGGACAGACCGCCGCCTTGACGCCGAATCCCATAAATGCCAGCACATAGATGAACAGCATCAGATCCTTCTTGTCCCCGACCTGGGAAAGGTTCAGCACACCGCCGTACAGAAAGGCGAGGCTGTCGCCGTACACCACCAGAAAGATCAGGCCGATAAACGCAAACGCCGCGCCGCCAAGCGAGTAGTAGAAATACTTCCGGCTCGCAAGCACCGCCTCCTTCGTGAGCGTATGCATCACGAGCGGAACCGTGACGAGCGTCAGCAGCTCATAAAAACAGTACATCGTCAGCATGTTGCCCGACATCGCGATGCCGAGCGTCACCCCGTACGTCGCCGTATAAAACAGATAGAAGATATTCTCGTGGACGCGCCCGTTGTGCTCATGTTCCATGTAAGGGAATGAATAGAGCACCGCAAGCGGCCAGAGCGTGGAGACAAGTCCCGCAAAGACAATGCCCAAACCGTCCAGTTTCAGTGAAAAGTCGAGCTTTGCGCCGGCAAAATTGATCACCCGGATCAACTCCGTCGGCCCCTGCCACAACAGCACATACGTCAGCAGTGTGTTGAGCAGCACGTACGCAAAAATATAGCGCTGCTTCTGTCCCTTGTCCCTGAATCTCAAAAACTGCAGCAGCACACCGCCCGCAAAAGGGAGCAGTATCACCGTAAGCATCAGGTCAAAAATCATGATAATCTACTCCTTTCCTCAAAATAAACCGACAGTGATGCCATCCTGGATCAGCCGGATCAAGGGCGTGGGAAACAGCCCGAGCGCGAGCGTGATGGCAGCCAGTGTCACGACCGCCGCGAGCATCAGCGCCCCCGGCTCCCTGTAGTCGCCCCGCACTGCTTCATGATCCGGCTCCATCAGGAAACCGCGGATGGAAAGGGGCAGCAGATACCCCGCCGTCAGGAGCGCAGAGACCAGCAGCGCCGCAGGGCCAACCCATGAAAGTCCCGTCAACCCGCTCTCCAGACACCCCGTCGCCAGATACCACTTGCTGATGACGCCGCTCGTCGGCGGAATGCCGATCAGCCCCAGCGAGACGACCGTGTACGACCAGAATAGGATCGGCATCTTCCTGCCAAGCCCCATAAAGTCATTGACCTTTGTCCTGCCGGTCTTGAAGATCAGCGCGCCTGCCGTCAGGAACAGACCACTCTTGATGACCGCGTGGAACACCACGTGCAGCAGGCTGCCCACAAACGCCGTCGCATTCAGCATGGCGAGCCCCAGCAATATATACGAGAGGTTTGACACCGTCGAGTACGCAAGCCGCTTTTTCAGCACCTTTTCCTTGAAGGCAAGCGAGGATCCCATCAGGAGCGTCACCACCGCGAGGACCGCCCACGCCGTCTGCACCCACGTCCCCCGCAGGAAATCCGCGCCGACGCAGTAGTACACTGTCCTGATGATCGCGAGGACACCGCCCTTCACGATGATGCCCGACAGAAACGCCGATGCCGGCGCCGGCGCCACAGGATGCGCAGTCGGCAGCCATGCATGGAGCGGAAAGCACCCCGCTTTCACGCCGAACCCGACGATCATCAGAAACACCGCAGTCAGACACATCCCCATGTTTCCTGACGCGGCAACGGCTGCCATGTCAAAGGAACCGCCCGGCACAAAACCGGCTGCACCGGCATCATACTGGTACAGAAAATACAGCCCAAAGAGCGCCATGTACGCGCCGCAGAACGAGTAAAACAGATATTTGAGATCGGAAGAGCGTCGTGTAGGGAAAGAGTGTAGATCTC
>CAJUES010000059.1 GCA_910585765.1 uncultured Lachnospiraceae bacterium
ATATGAACAACAGCCTTTTTGCTTTTCCGCCCAGCCAGTCAGCCAGTGTCTCGTGGAATCGGTATTGTGCCTGAAAATCTCCCCGCATGGAAGAGATCACGATATCGGGGTTCTCTTTCTCCAAAATGCTGATCAGAGTGTCCGTGTCCTCCGCCGGCAGCTGATAGCCGCCCTCCACTTCGTGGTGTCCCGCTGTGACGGTAACGTGATACTCCTGCGACAGGCTGTCTTTTATGGCGCGCCCGACAAGACCGGTTCCGCCGATCAATAACACTTTCTTTCCCACTGCATCCTCTCCTTCTATAACACTATAGCAGCCACACATCAACCATACCGGCATGTTCCGGTGCGATATCGGTATCATAATCTTCTATGAGCTCACCGTTCACCGCAGTGATCGATCTGATAACCACAATTCAGAAAGAGCAGCAATACACTGCTCTTTCAATCAAAACAAAAATTTTATTTCTTCGTGATATACCCTTGCGCCTTGAGGAGCTCTGCACAGAGCACCGCGCCGCCCGCGGCACCGCGCACGGTATTGTGTGAAAGTCCGACGAACTTCCAGTCATATATACTGTCCTCGCGGATCCGTCCGACGGAGACGCCCATGCCGTTCTCATAGTCAACATCAAGGGTTACCTGCGGTCTGTTGTCCTCCTCGAGATACTGGATGAACTGCTTGGGCGCACTCGGAAGCTCCAGCTCCTGCGGAATGCCCTTGAAGTTCACTAATTTCTCGATGAGCTGCTCCTTTGTAGGCTGTTTTCTGAACTTCACGAACACGGCTGCCGTGTGGCCGTTCAGCACCGGCACACGGATACACTGACAGGTAATGACAGGTGATTCCGCCGGTACGATCACGCCGTCCCTGATCTCGCCCCAGATCCTGAGCGGTTCCTTCTCGCTCTTCTCCTCCTCGCCGCCGATGTACGGAATGATGTTTCCTTCCATCTCCGGCCAGTCCTTAAACGTCTTGCCCGCGCCGGAGATCGCCTGATACGTCGTCGCAACGACCTCGTAGGGTTCAAACTCTTTCCACGCGGTCAGGACAGGCGCGTAGCTCTGGATCGAGCAGTTAGGCTTCACAGCGACAAAACCTCTCGTCGTGCCAAGGCGCTTTCTCTGGAAATCGATCACCTTCATGTGTTCAGGGTTGATCTCAGGTACGACCATCGGCACGTCGGGCGTCCATCTGTGCGCAGAATTGTTGCTGACGACAGGCGTCTCTGTCTTTGCGTAATCCTCCTCGATCTTCTTGATCTCCTCTTTTGTCATGTCCACAGCGGAGAACACAAAATCAACCTCAGAAGCCACTTGCTCCACTTCATTGACATTCATGACCACGATATCTTTCACTGCCTCCGGCATCGGTGTCGTCATCTTCCATCTGTCACCGACTGCCTCCGCGTAAGTCTTTCCTGCGGAGCGCGGGCTTGCGGCGATCGTTGTCACCTCAAACCAGGGGTGATTCTCCAGCAGCGATATGAACCGCTGACCTACCATACCTGTACCGCCAAGGATACCTACTTTTAATTTTTCACTCATTTTTGTCCTCCATTCTGCTGATCGATATCAACATGTAATCATTTTCGCGTACTAAATTCCCAGATACTCCCGATTGATCCGAATGACCTCCCGCATCGCGTCCGGACCCGGCGCGCCGATCGTCGTGCGCTTATCAACACAGGTCTCGAGGCTGACTGCCTCGAACAGATCCTCCTCAAACACGGGACTGACCGCCTTTAACTCCTCGAGGGACAGATCATCGATCGCCTTATCCTTCTCGATGCAATACAGCACAAGCCTTCCGATAATGCCGTGCGCATCCCGGAACGGCACGCCGTGATTCACCAGATAGTCCGCCGCATCCGTGGCGTTCGTGAATCCCTTCATGGCACTCATCTTCATGACATCTGTGTTGAACCGCATGGTCCTGAGCATGCCTGTAAACAGCGCCACGCACCCCTTGACAGTATCGATCGCATCGAAGGTCAGTTCTTTATCCTCCTGCATGTCTTTATTGTAGGCGAGCGGGATCCCCTTCATCGTCGTCAGGATCGACACCAGCGCGCCGTACACACGCCCTGTCTTGCCGCGGACAAGTTCCGCGATATCGGGGTTCTTTTTCTGCGGCATGATGCTGCTTCCGGTCGAGTACGCATCGTCGATCTCCACGAAACGGTACTCGTTGGAGTTCCATATGATGATCTCCTCGCAGAAACGGCTCAGGTGCATCATGATCGTGGACAGTGCGGCCAATAGCTCGATCACATAATCCCTGTCCGCCACGGAATCCATGCTGTTCAGTGTCGGTCCGTCAAATCCAAGCAGCTGTGCAGTGTATTCCCTGTCCAGCGGATAAGTCGTCCCCGCCAGCGCGCCCGACCCCAGCGGACAGTAATTCATCCTGTTATATATATCGTCAAGGCGCTGTCTGTCGCGCCTGAACATCTCGAAATACGCTCCCATGTGATGCGCCAGCGTGATCGGCTGCGCTTTCTGCAGATGCGTAAATCCGGGCATATACGTCTCTGTATGCTTCTCCATGATCGACAGGATCGTCTCGAGCAATCCCTTTAATAGGTCATTGATCGCTGTGACCTCATTCCTTGTATAAAGTTTCATGTCGAGCGCTACCTGATCGTTCCTGCTCCTGCCGGTATGAAGCTTTTTGCCTGCATCGCCGATTCTCTGTATCAGATTCGCCTCCACAAAGCTGTGAATGTCCTCGTATTCATCGGTGATCGCCAACGCTCCTGTCTCGACATCTCTCAGTATGCTTTCCAGTCCTTTGGTGATCTGATCGCGCTCATCTTCTGTCAGAATCCCCTGTCTGGCAAGCATTTTCACATGCGCCATGCTGCCCTCCACATCCTCGCGGAAAAACTTCTGGTCAAATGAAATCGACGCATTGAAATTGTATACAAGCTTGTCTGTCTCCTTGGTAAATCTGCCGCCCCAAAGCTGTGCCATCTTCTGTCTCCTTTCGATCGCTCAAAGTTCCTAAATGATAGATCCGCAAATATTCTCTTGAATACAATAGCATAGATTTATGAGAGTTGCAATAATAATTTACTGCTCGAGTCCATATGAGCTGATCCGAAATCCTTCCGGTGTCTTGGTGACCTCCATACTCAGGTAAGCGTAAACCCCATCTGCCTCCACATGTCCGGCGATACTATAGGACAGCCAGCAAGTGACACCGTTTTCTATGTTGTCGTCGGGCAGTCCTGCCAGATCGTTTTCCCTGATCTGCGCCGCATTTTCAGGATCACTGTACAGATCGACAGTCCCGTCAAAATCTTCTGACAAAAGCGATCTGAGTACGGCCTCATCGTTTTCAAAATACGCTGCCGCGAAGGCCTCCGCGGTCCTCCGCATCTCGACGGCATCCTCACAGGGTTCATTCCTGTTGATCCTCTGCATACCGTTTGCATCAGGATCCAGTGAGATGATTTCCTGCTGTTCCAGATACATCCTGCCATCGTACACGGCACAGTGGTTGTACAGACCGCGCCCAGGTATCCCGGGATATTCAAAGCGATACACCTTCTGTGTGTCACCGCCCGCCCTCGGGATACGGATCAGATATGTTTCCGCCACCCCGTAACCATCTGCCATATAGCCGATGGTCCGCTCCTGTGTCGCATAGACATATTCTGCATCATAATTGACCAGCTCTATTTCATACAGTTCTCTTGACGGATTCTCATAAAACAGTTCCGGCTGTCCGGCCGCCAGATCCACATACCAGATCCGGTTTCTTTCATCCTTGTAGTACATTCCGCCTTCTGTGATGATCGTCGAAAAATAGCCGGCATCGCACAACGGTTCATAGATGCCATCATCCTTTTCAATGTAAAAGCTCCTCTCCGCCTCGTTTTTGTATCTGCTGACGATCTGGCTGCCATCCAACATCTTTTTGCACGCTCCCACATCCATGGCAGGCATATATTTCTGTGTCAGCTGTTCTGTCAGCTTCCAGTATTCTTCGGAATCATATGTTGTGTTTTGATCTCTCTTCCACTGCAGCTCCACATAGTCGTTGTATTCTCTATATAAAAAATCGTCTGCCCTGTCGTCAAGCTGTCTTCCGATCCCGCCGTCCTGATCCAGCTCAAAACCGATCCTGGAGCCGTTATCGCATGCAGCATATAATTTCCCCTCGTAGATTGAGATATGGTACAGGGATTCGAATTTATTGCTGAATGCCGCGAGCGCGTCGACCACCTCGCGCGTATCCAGGTCCATCCGGTAAATGGTCGCCCCATATGTATCGCCCCTTGGCGCCAGACCGCAGAAATACAGGAAATTCCGATCGATTTCCATTCCTCTGCGGAGTCTGTAGTCATCGTGGTAAAGGAGCTCTCCGTCACCCGTACCATCCTTGAAGCAGTAAATCCCGTCTTCTCTTGCCAGATAGACATCATTCCTATAAACACGGGCAATCTTGTTGTATTCATTGTTGTAGTCAAAGCGGTTGTCTGTGTCGGGATCTTTTTCACCGGATTCGGTCTCAGCGGTCACGATTTCGCGAATACTGGTATCGATCGGAGCGATGTCCTCTGACTGATACCCGCAGGAGACGGCAAGTCCCATGACTGGGACGGCGATACAGATCACTGCGGCGCTCACAAATCCCCTTTTCTTTATTCCCTGATCAAACATGTTGTCAATCCGCCCTTTTAGCTGTATCCTGTCTTCCAGAAAGCTGCTGGAAAACACAGAGGACTTTTTTTCGGATGTCTTGTTTCCTGCCAAAAAGAGCATCATGCGCGCATACAGTTCCCGTTCCTCCAGATCCCGCCCGCGCAGGGTCGCCTCGTCACACGCAAGCTCAATATCATAAAAAAACTGCTTTCTCATGAGGTATACGGCCGGATTCATCCAATTTACACAGCAGACAGCCGTCATCAGCAGTTTTGACAGAAGATCTCTTTTTCGATAGTGGCAGAATTCATGTTCCACGACCAGCTCAAGTTCTGCTGCCGTCCACTGCTTCGAAACGGACGGAATGACCAGCTTCGGGTGCACAATCCCGACCAGCATCGGGCTTTTGATCTGCCGGCTCTGACAGACTGCCACGCGGTTTCCTGTTCTGGACATCACTTCCCTCATCCTTTCGTCCGTGACAGGGCACAGGCTCTTATGATATAAATGCAAAAACATCACATACCCGGCAATTGTATAAAACGCGCATGCAAACACGCCCATGATCCAGACTGCTGAAAGTATTTCTACATATGTATAATGAAATACCTTACCCCGGCCGGACTTTTTTCCTGAAACGATCTGATCTGTCGATTCCTGCTGTCCGCCAGGGTGGTCAGCGTTTTCCCTGAATGGCTGTCCATGGATCATCTGGGCGGCATCGCTTTGCGGAATACCGGCTGATATATCCTGCTGGCTGCTGCCGTCTGCCGCCTGGGACAGATCTAAATGCACAGCCGCGTCCGTCCCGGCATTCCAGCTGTCCGACGGCGCAGCGCCCGCAAAGGAAATCCCGGCAAGGGGTACGATGGAAAAATTGTAGGGGATCAGCAGTCGGACTGCGAGCAGGATCCACATGATCTTCATCCATCCGGAACCGTATCTTTTTCTGAGTTTTCCGCCCAAAAAGCTCAGGGACAGAATGACGACAGCCGCCACAATGTTGACCTCCAGCAGATCCAGAAACAAATTGGTCAATATTTCCCGCATATGCCTATTTCCCCTTTCTTTTGACGGTAATGTAGTCCTCAAGCTCCCGAAGCTCGTCCTCCGACAAACTGTTTCCATCGTACAGCGCCGCCAGGAAATTTTTGGCGGAGTTCTGATACAGGCGTTTCAGAATACTACGGCTCTCCATCTGCATGTAACTTGATTTGTCGATCCGTGCGATGTATACATTGTTCTTTCCTGACTTCTGTACCTCGAGGAATCCTTTTTCCTGCAGTCTTGACAGAAAAGAAAGGACCGTTGTGGGCGACAGCTTTCGCTCACGATCCAGCCGTGCCTCGATCTCCGACCTTGTCACCGGCTTATCCATGTCCCATATGATCATCATGATCTCCAACTCTGAATCTGGCAAACGTTTCATTGTCCGTGCTCCTTCCTGATCCCAAATATATTTTGCATATTTCACACACTTTTGCATATAAAACACAAACATCTTCGGCAAGTGTAGAATATGTTTATATTCTACACTTGCCGAAGATGTTTGTCAACAAAAAAGGGAGCTTTCGCTCCCTTTTTTCAGTCATTAATATGACGGATCGCATCATATGCCCCGTTGAACATATTCGAAATATCGTCTGATGAAAGTTCCCCATTGTTTTCAAGCGTCTTGTCCATAATCTTTAACAGTTGCTCCTGGAGACGGGTTTTCTGGGAAACCACGTCGACTGCCCCCGGTTCTTTGAGATCGTCATACATCTTCCCGTAAAACTGCAGCAACTGCTGGTTGGTCGTCTCCCTGCATTTTACGATGTCGCCCAGCGCTATCGCTTTCGTACGGGCGCCGTCGCCGTTAGGTTCCATCTGACGCAGCTCCGAGATTACCTGGTTCAGATACGCTGTCTGCTGTCCGATCCGCTCGATCTGTTCCAGACAGTATTCCATCGTATATTTTGACTGTCCGCCTGCGGCGTGAATATCTGCCCCAGTATTTACCGGTACCTCATCCACTGTGCCATTCCCGACGATCTCATTTTCCATCATTTTATTTTCAATTGTCTGCTCTGACATATCGTTATCCTCCAAATTCTGCTCTGGCGGACACGCAAGGCATAGCATATTCCGCGCCAGAAAGCGTGCCCTGCCCTGTTTCACGAGTCCCTTAGCCCTTTTTAGGTAAGTCGTCCCGTATTTTTTGCCATTTTCATCGACCACAATAATGTTTTTTGTCATGGGTGTCTTCCCCCTTGCTTCGATTTTGTCATGCACTTGTAAAAGGCCTGCGTTTTTTGTTATGGGTGTCTTCCCCGCCTCTCCTATTCAGTATAATATATTTCTCAGACAAATACAATAGCCATGTTATTGGGATCCCATCACTTTTGACAAATTCTGACATATACTATTCTATACATCGATACATTTTGGCAAGAAAGGCGGCGGTTACGAAATGTCTCAAAGTCATAACAGAAAACCATTTCTCCGTCTGGATCACGTAAACTTCTCGTACTACAGTAATCTCGGCGAAGTAAACGTTTTGAACGATATCAGTCTCTCCATCGAGAAGGGCGCCTTTGCGGCGCTGGTCGGTCCGAGCGGATGCGGCAAATCCACGATCCTCTCCCTGATCGCGGATCTGCTCAAGCCGGTGGGCGGGTACATAACCTTTTATTCAGAGGACTTTAACGCTCCGCGTATCGGATATATGCTCCAGCATGACCATTTGCTGGAATGGAGGAATGTCTACCAGAACATAACACTCGGTCTTGAGATACAGAACAGGAAAACAAGGGAAGACCTGGCACTGGTCGACAGCCTGCTCGAAAAGTATCATCTGTCACATGTCAGGAACCAGAAACCATCTGCTCTTTCCGGCGGCATGCGTCAGCGGATCGCGCTGATCCGCACACTTGCGATCCGCCCGGACCTGCTTCTGCTCGACGAACCGTTCAGCGCGCTCGACTACCAGACGCGGCTCAATGTGTCAAAGGACGTGCACGATATCATCAAGTCCGAACAAAAGACTG
The DNA here is from genome assembly GCA_910585765.1 of uncultured Lachnospiraceae bacterium. Classification (GTDB taxonomy): domain Bacteria; phylum Bacillota; class Clostridia; order Lachnospirales; family Lachnospiraceae; genus COE1. The sequence goes on from CAJUES010000059.1 coordinate 7,683, forward strand.
CGATCCTTGTGACACATGACATCTCCGAAGCGATCTCCATGGCGGATGTCGTCTATGTACTCACGAAATCTCCCTGCACGATAAAGGATGTCATTCCGATCGAGTTTGAAGCCAATGGGATCCGGCGGGAGGATATTCGAAAATCAAGTCTTTTTCAGGATTATTTTGATAAGATATGGAGGGAAATGCAGGATGAAAACACAGAAAAATAACCAGGAAACAGACATACAGTCTTCGGCAGTTACCACAGGGCAGAAAAAATATCTGCGTCACCAGAAGCTGCAGAAGCTATATATCTTCTGGAGCCGGATACTGATCTTTATCGCCTTTTTGATGCTGTGGCAGATATCTGCCGATTTCGGGTGGATCGACAGTTTTTATTTCAGCTCACCGACTGCCATCTCCCAATTGTTCTGGAACGATATCGCAGACAGATCCCTGCTGATCCATATTGGCATCACGCTGCTGGAATCCGGTATCAGCTTTGTGCTGATCATCGTGTGTTCCGTACTGATCGCAACATTTTTCTGGTTTTATCCTTCCCTGGGAAAAATGTTCGAACCCTTTCTGATCGTGTTGAACAGCCTTCCAAAGTCCGCGCTTGCACCGCTGATCATTGTCTGGCTCGGGACGGGACCCCGCACGATCATCCTGTGCGGGATATCGGTCGGGATCTTTGGATGTATCCTCAATCTGTACCAGTCCTTTGAACAGACGGATCCGGAAAGGCTGAAACTGATCGAGACACTGGGCGGCACAAAGCTTCAGGCCTTTACAAAAGTAGTATTTCCAGGAAACATCCCCACGTTCATCTCCCTGTCAAAAGTCAACATCGGACTTGCGCTCGTCGGTGTCATCATCGGGGAATTTCTTGCCGGAAGAAAGGGGCTCGGGTATTTGATCATCTACGGCAGCCAGGTTTTTAAGCTCGATCTGGTGCTCATGAGCATCGTGATCCTCTGCGTGATCGCCATGGTGATCTACGGGCTGCTGAATCTGCTGGAAAAGAAGATCAGTTATTAAAATACTGTAGAAAAATTTTATCCGGCGTGCAGAGAATCCTGTTCATTCCCCGCACGCCGGATCATCATACCAATGCCATCATGACTCTGCCGGTTCCCCTGTAGACATTTACAAGGCCCTCACCCGATGCGGCAGAACCGACAAGCGTTTTCGTCGTCCGCTCAACTGTAAAGCTCAGGCTCGGAGACCAGCACACGGCATAGTTTCCGTCAATCTTCAGAACGTCATTGTCAAGCTCGACTGTCACAAGTTCTTCTCTCGGACAGGGCGATTCCAGCAAGCAGATCCCATTTCCCTGTACGCTGAGGTTGAACAGTCCCTCCCCGCCCATCAAAGCGCCGCTCACGGAATTGATGGGTATCGTCTTGAGCGTGAGTCCCATGCTCGCATAGTAAAATCCGTCATTCATCACCATCGCGCCGCCCCACTCGCGGATATCCTCGATGATCAGATGCTTATATGTAGGTTCCAGGATCAGCACGCCGTCGCCTGTGTATTCCGGTTTGATCCCTCTCTCTCCCGTGACCGCGCCGCCGAAAGCTTTCCTCACAAGGTCGCCCGCGCTCTTTACCCCGGTCTCTACAGACACATTGCCGACCATCACCTGCATCGCGCCCGCACTGACCGTCCACCTGTTGTTGTTCAGACTGATGATCACCTGTCTCTTGCAGACATTCATTCTGGACGCGTAGTACTCTGTCATTGCCTCCGCCTTGCCAAGCGACAGATCCCGGATCATCTTTATGATGGTTACGCCTGCCTGCTCATTCTCACTCACGATCTCCACATTTTTGTTGTCAAGTAAATTCAGGATATTTGTTCCCATTTTCACATCTCCTTTTTATCTTTTTTTATCTTATGATGTTTTTTCAAATGCGCCGTAAATACAGACCGCAATTCCGATCAAAACCGCAGCCAATGATACGCCCAACGGCAGAACAGCTCCATAACCTTGCAACAATCCCCACACACCGGTATCACCGTTAGCACATACATTGTTTATCGTAGCCATTACAATAAAAGCAATTGAATAAAGCGTACCGATGAAAGCTATGACCGCGCCGCACAGTATCTTTTTCATAAACAATTCCCACCTCTGATTGAAAGATTTTCGAAAACCTGCTCAAAAAACTGCAGAAATCCGTCCTCCACCGCCACCTGCTCCAATTCCGATTCCGGCAGATCATAAAAATATTTTCCGGTCCGAAGGTCAATGGACAGACTGTCCAGCGGAAAACCTTTCCTGCGGATCCCGGAGTGCGGCTCTGCAGTGATCAGGAACTTCGCACTTTCCATGGAGGGCTCCATCGCCTCGAACAGCCGCGCCTCATCGTACACAAAGCAGACGGCATTTTTATATCTGGCCGTCAGATCTCCGTATTTCCGGGCAAGCCCCGAATAATGCGCTCTCATCTCCTCATCTGTGAGATACCTGCCATGGACTGTCCGCACATGGACACCCGGCTGGTCTGCATCAGGCACATTGTCAAAGTACAGCCCCGAATCACACGAGAACACCGGCATGTGAAACGCCTCGTAATACGCCACTGCCTTCTGATGCGCATTCTCCAGCGGCGTACTGCCGTCTTCAGGCACTTTGGGGATCTCCAGCTCCAGATCCTTCAGACCGATGAGCTCTATGTTGTATTTCTGATTCAGACTTTCCAGTCTGCTCTTCATCGCTGACAATTTCGCGGAATTGCCCGTTCCGTATAGGATCTTCATCCGTTTGTTCCTCACTTCGCGACTGCCCGTCCCTGTGCGATCGGGCAGTGGAACGTGTGCACGGGGACGCGCAAAAAAGAAACGCGGTCAAATCCGCGTCTCTGATATAAAAGCTTCCAAAGGGACTCGAACCCTCGACCTACTGATTACGAATCAGTTGCGCTACCAACTGCGCTATGGAAGCCTGGTCTGTCAACCACGAAAACTATTATACATAATTTTTTCTGTTTTGTAAAGCATTTTTTGTAAAAAATTTCACGAAATTCTTCACTTTTTTACAAGTGCCACGCCTGAGCCGTCATTTTCCGCTTTTTTGTCAGTCCTCATGTGCAGCGAAACCTGCTGGTACGGGATCTCGATGCCGGCATCATCCAGCGCGTTCTTCGCATTTTCCAACAGCCGCCAGCGCGCATCCCAATACACGGGATTTTCACAGTAACAGCGCATGCCGAGCTCCACCGCGCTGTCGGCGAGTGCGCCGACATACACAAGGACCGGCTCGCTGTGCAGCACATCCGCATCGCTGTCCATCACGCTGTGCAGCACTTCTTTCGCCTCCCTGATATCGGCGTCATACGATATGCCGACTGCAAGGTCGATCCGTCTGATCGGAGAGTCCGTCGCGTTCGTGATGGGGCTGTTTGCCAGGTTTCCGTTTGGCAGCACGACCACTTTGCCGTCTGTCGTGGTAAGCTTTGTGTAAAAGATACCGATCTCCTTGACAGTGCCCTCCGTCCCGTGACCGGACTCCATGATGAAATCGCCTACCCGGAAAGGTTTCAGGAGCAGTATCAGCACACCCCCCGCAAGATTGCTGAGACTCCCCTGCATCGCGAGACCGACCGTCACGCCGGCGGAGCCGACAAGCGCTACGACGCTTGTGGCGTCAAAGCCGAAGTTCCCCGCGATGACAAGCACCAGCAAACCGTACAGACATGCCTTGATCAGACCGTCGAGAAACTGTATGATGCCTGTTTCCACATTGGCGCGCTGGAGAGACTTCTTTGTTATCCTGCGTATGAATTTGATCAGCTTGGATCCCACGAAAAACAAAAGCGCCGCAAACAGCACCCGCACGCCAAGCCCGAGCGCTTTCTCCGGCAGCGTATCGAGGAATTTTTCAAATGCGTTCAGATTTTCGGTGATCTGGTCAATATCTAACTCCATCTCATTTAACAGCATTTCTTTCACATCCATTCGTATATTATATGTCCCGCTGTTTCAGAGCATGTTTGAACATGCTCTGAAAACTATCAATCTCCCGGAATGTCCTCTGTAACATAGTTCACGCTTCCGGCAACGGCAGGTGTGCTACTGTCTGATCGTATGTATGAACAGTCCGCTCCTGAGCTTTGGCTCAAACCATGTGGACTTTGGCGGCATCAGCATATTGGCATCGGCAACGCTGAAAAGTTCGTGTATGGAGGTCGGATACATCGCAAATGCCGCCCTGCAGTCCGTTTTCACTCTGCGCTCGAGCTCCTCGATCCCGCGGATCCCGCCCACGAAATCAATGCGCTTGTCTGTCTTGGGATCCGCAATGCCAAGGATCGGCGCCAGCACATGATCCTGGAGCACCGCCACGTCAAGCCCCGCCACAGGGTCGGCGCTCTGATATTCGTCTTTCACTTCCAGCAGATACCAGGCATCGTCAACCAGCAAAGCAACCTGCCCCTTGCGAACGGGTTTTTGGCATACGGCGCTCTTTGATACAAGGTGGTACACTTTGCTGATGTCCTCCAGAAACTGTGCCGTCGTAAGTCCGTTCAGGTCTTTCACAACCCTGTTGTAATCCATGATCATCAGTTCCTCGTCGGCAAATAAAACGGACAGGAAATAATTAAATTCCTCCTCACCCGTGTACCCGGGATTTTCCGCACGTTTTTTCAGCCCCACCTTGACAGCCGATGCGCAGCGGTGATGTCCGTCGGCAATATAGATCTGTGAGATCCCCTCAAATGCATGCCGGATCGCATCGATATCCGGATCGGCACTGATGCACCATACCCTGTGCGTGATGTTGTCATCCGATACAAAATCATAGAGCGCCTGTTCTCTCTTAGTCCTTGCGATGATCTCCCGGAGCGTGTCGTTCGCCCTGTATGCCAGGAAAATAGGACCCGTCTGAGCCTCGCAGACCTCCACATGGCGGATGCGGTCAAGCTCCTTGTCCGCACGCGTATTCTCGTGCTTTTTGATCACCTGGTCCTGATAGTCGTCGACGCTCGCACACGCCACGATGCCTGTCTGCACGCGCCCGTCCATCGTGAGCTCATAGATGTAATAGACAGGCTTATCCTCCTGGACAAACGTGCCATTTCGGATCATTTCCCACAGCAGATCGTGGGCTTTCTGATAAACTTCATCGGCGTATGTATCAACACTGCTGTCAAACTGTGTCTCCGCCCTGTCAATGTTCAGAAAGGAGAGCGGATTGCCCTTCACGGCTTCGCACGCCTCCTCCCTGTTGTAGACATCATACGGAAGCGCTGCGATCTTCTCCGCGGATTCTTCCTTTGGTCTGTACGCCTGAAACGGCCTGATCACTGCCATATATTGATTCCTCCTAAACTCAAGATTCCTGATCTTCCTATTTTATCAGAAAATCCGGGAAATTTGAATAGCTAAAGTATAAAATCTTTTATGATACCGGATCATCCAGGATTCCGATAAATAACGGGATCTCTTGATCCAGATCCATGATCATATAGAGAAAAGGTTCATTAAAATACAGTTCCTGCGGCGGCTCAATCACACCTCCTGCATCCATTATAACCTCTGTCGCGGCAGCAGCCTCTGTCCCCTCCTCATCCACGATGATCTTTGCCTTCTGACGCACCATGCTGATATAGAGATTGTCACCGCTCTCCGTCCTGCCCATCTGGTCAAAATCAGCCTGATTCATGTCAAAGCACGCTGACAATCCCATACGGGACAAAACAGCATTCAGGATCTTGTCAAAAGTGATCGCAAACTTCGGGAGTTTCAGATTGACCATTCCAGTCTGCTTATTGACCAGAATGTCAGCTATGACCTCACTGGTCAATTTCTCGTACAGGTCGCGCACTTCCTCATTTCCGGTCGGCTTCAATGCGATAAATGCCAGATTTCCGCCGCTGCTGTCACTATTTTTCTGATATGGCAGAATGACTCCCTCGGCAAAGTCATTTGCTATGTAATCCAATTCGGTCAAATATAGATTCATCATATCTGCCTGCACGGAAACTTGCTGTTCTCTGTTCAGGTAGAAGTCCTCCCTGCGTGTATCGTTCGCCTCGAAGGGGATCTCCCACTTTCCTTTGAAATATATGGTGTTGATCAGTGCGAGCTGCGCCGACTCATCCAGCGGTTTTTCCAGCATTTTGTCGATCAGTCCATATGTCCTGTCATCGATCCACTGATTGATTTCACGCATGGTCTTCTCGGTGGAGAGATCTCGCCGAAACACCTCCGCGTCCATCAGGGCATTCACGGTGCCAAGCCATGTGTCATCCACGACAAAATCATCGTTGATCCAGGCAGCGTCCGCGATGGATAGATTCAATAGATCCCCCTTTGCCGGAAGGGTGTCCATCATATCGCCGGACAATGCCATCATATCCCTTCCGAGCACGCTGTCAAATTCCTCCCTGGTCGTGTGCCCTGCCCCGCAGCCCGCCATGGAAAGCGCAAGGTATGCCGACACGGGCGAGAGAACGGGATTTTTGTCCTGTATGCACTGCGCGAACAGGCTGTATCCGAATTTTTGCACACTCTCGTAAGATGTTACAAGCTGTTCGCTCTGATGCGGCTGCAACGGGAGCGAACTCTTGCTGTCCTTCTTTCCACATGCCCCGAAAAGACATGCGGCTGCTACCACCGCAGATGTTGCCAATATTTTTTTTCTTCTCATGATCATCCTCCTCTCGGATCGTCCAAACTGCCGATAAAAAACAGCAGTTCTCTAATTTTAAACATCCTGTCCCATCTCCTAATATTCACTCGCAAATCGGAATGTATAACCGTACTCCGGCGATGCCTGAAATGTTTCGATCTCCACCTTTGTAAATGTTCCTGTGAGCTGGAAATCTTCGGAGAGTCTCACCGCATATCCAAGTGCTGCCAATCGCCGGTACTCCTGCTCAATCACCTCACTGCCGTTGTCAGAATCGCGGTGTATGAACGCCCCCTCACTCTCTCCGTAAAGATCGACCACAACATCATATGCGTAAATCGGACTGTCTGTGGTCCTATCTGTATTTTCCCGGTCTTCATAGTAGTTCATTGTCTCCTGCAGGTACTGACTGCAGGAGGATTTTCCCTGCTCAGGAACCAGATCGTCATATGCGGATCCGTCTTTCTCGCCGTAATAGTCACTGATGACTTTGTATGAACATTGTTTTGCTTCCGTAAGCTCCCCTTCCTTTGCGCTTTCTATTGCTCCTTCCTGGCGCCCGGCCTCCGCCCCGGCATTTTGTTCGACAGGTGCCGCGCTATCCTCAATAGTACCCTGCGTAAAAGTGTCCATACTGCCGGAGTCCGTGCTGTCTGCCGAACTATCACCGGAGTCCGTGCTGCCTGCTGAACTATCACCGGAGTCCACGCCGCCTGCCATGCCATCACCGGCTCCGGCAGCCGTCGTCTGATCCTTTGCATCGTCTGCGCTGTCATCTGCCGCCGCAGCAGTTCCTTCTACCTGACTCTCAATGCGCGCTTCCTTTATGTTCTGATGGAACCAGAAGGCTGTTGCAGAAATTCCGATCACGGCAGCACATGCCGCCATCATGCCCCACTTCGCCACGACACGGTTTCTGTGCGGAAATGCTGCCGGCTGCAGAGCCTCCTCGACAAGCGCGTCGTCTATGTATTCCATACATTCCAACAAATCTTTTCCTCTCATAGATGAATGTCCTCCTCCTCGAGATGTTCGCGCAGTTTGTTCCTCATGCGGAATAGGATTGACTTCACCTTGCTCTCACTGATCTGGAACATCTCTGCGATGTCCTTTATAGGATCCATATACCAATAGCGGCGCACAAACACTGCCCGCATCTCCGATGACTGTTCATACAAAAACGTACTGATAATGCGCCCGATCTCCTTGCTGTCCAATTTTTGTTCCAGGTCATTGGGCGCCGGAATGCAATTCTCGATCTCGTCGCTCAGTTCCACAACTGTCACGCAGCGTTTCTGCGCATGGTAATAATCATATTTTCCAAAAGAAAAGTTTCGCGCGAGTTTTGCCAGGTAAGCAAAAAAGTAATTTGGCCTCTCCGGCGGCAGCGTATTCCACGTCGCGTGGTATGTGTCATTCACACACTCCTCCGCATCCTGCCTGTCATGCAGGATATTCATGGACAGCGTTTGGAGCCGTCCCCCATATTTTTGATCTGTCTCCGCGATCGCGCGCTGTGAGCGCTGCCAGAATAATTCGATGATCTCATTGTCTTCCAAAGCGATGTCCTCCTTTGTCTGGTGCGGGCGTTATATGTATTCCCCCTTACTTTAAAAGAAGGAAATATTTTTGATCGGTTGCGGGGGTTTTATTTTTTGATTGTCTTTTTGTTCCAGACAATCAATATTGTCACCGAAATGAGTGTCACCATAAGGGAACTCCTGAAATATGGAGGTGTATACTTCATCGTTAGATCATAATCTCCAGCGTTCACGTCTATTCCTATAAAGCAGTTCAGGATTTGTTTATACTCAACCTTTTTGCCATTTAGCCAGATATTCCAGCCTGTATCATAAGGCACAGACAACCATAGGACGCCCGCCTTTTCAACAGATATTTTTCCAGTCAATGTGCTGCCGTCAACAACCACTTGCCGCAAGGAATTTTGTCCCAGCTCGTCCAATATATCATAAAATAAAGAAAGGTTGACCGTGTATGCCTCAAAACCATGTTTTTTCGAACAATCTTCCGTGTCATCGATTGAGACGGTAACATGCTCGCCTTTTTTATACTCGCCAAGATATATAACATTTTTATAAAATCTTGAGAAATAGCGTTGTTTGAACGTATTGTTTACATATACAGAAGTTTCCTCATGTCCGACTTTCCAATAACAATACAACGGTCCATCAGCGATGACTGTTATATTCCATATCCTCTTCCCGTCTCTGAACTGTTCGTCATATTCCTGCTTCTCCAAAACCTGTCCAGCCTCATTCTGCCCTGTTATCAGCCGAATTATCCTTTGCTGGTTGGAAAAACTGCTGTTATCGTTACTCCACTCAAAATCAGAAACATTTTTGTCAACGACTGTTCCAAAAGATAATGCCTGCTCATTCTTATAAACATTCACTCCTTCCGGAAGATCTTCACTGTCTGTTTTTTCATATACTGAGGGACAATCATGCTCGGTCATAACATACTTGATTCCCAACAGGGAATCCATCAGCAGATTTGTGTCAACATAATTAGTTGCCATTGCATTCAACTTACAATATCCTGTATAAGCTAAGAAATCATTTACCTTTGCGTCATATATAGAATGATAGTATGAAATTCCGTTATAGGCAAAGGCAAGTCCCTCCGAAGCTGTCGGGACACTCGGTGCCCGTCTCTGCGTCATTTCGGAAAAGGTTTTTTCCAACCTGAATGCATCATCCATATTGTCACTTTTGATTTTCGAAATCGCCCTGTCCGTATTTGATACATACGCTATAAAGGCTTCGTTGCTGATACAGTATTTTGAAAAGGTATGATTTACATTGTAAACCTGCTCATATAGTACCAAAATGCCAATATAAATCAATATGATCCTGCTATTGACGCGCTGATTCCCATATTTGGTATGATAAAGTGCCGCCCCAAAGCAAAGCAACAGGACGACACAATAATATATCGTATTTTTATGTCCCCGAAACGGTTCCACCATATTTTGGATCCAAAAATATAGTCCGATACAGCCGGCTGCTCCCATACACAATTTCCAGGATAAACTGTACCTTTTATACTCTAATTCCTCCAGATAGAAACATGCTGACATGACTAACAAAAAACTAAAAACAAAGGCATACCGGAAGTGAAAAGAATATGTTTTCTTTAATATGGTCCACATGACTTCCAGGGGAACAAAAGAAAAACTGACAAAGATGAACAGCGACATCAGAAAACAGGCAAGTTTCTTTCGCTTATCAAATCTTTTGTCAATATACATCATCAGGACAAACACTAAAACCAGGGCACTCACATAGATTGCAGGCTGCTCATACGTAACATTGCCCTCACTTGTGATAAAAAGACTTCTCAGGATATATAGCGGATCACAATGGAAATGAGGTTTCAAATATTGCAGTTCCAGTTTGCCTTTCCCGCTCATAGACGCCAGTATGCTGGGAAACAGGATCACTGCGCTGGTACAGGTACTTAGAGCAATAACAGCACAATAACGGAGAAAACCTTTTAAGCAATCCTTCCACTTGTATTTCATTTGAAAGTGCAGGAACAATTCAAAAATACAATAAAATACAGAAAACAGGCATACCATATATCCCGTATACCAGTTCACTGCGATCGCATAGAGCGCAGCCAGATAAAAAAGCATTTTCTTTCCGTGATTTACCAGATAATAGACCCCTAGCGCCACAATGGGCAATATATAGATAGCGTCGATGAAATGAATATTACTGCACAGCGATACATTATATTCCATCAGGGCATATGCTGTTGAAAACAACAGCAGGAAACAGTTATGTCCTATCTGAAAACGCTTTGTGCCGTAAATATAAAAAGCCAGACCGCAAGTTGCGATCTTCAATATTGTAATGATCGAAAAAAACGCTGCTATATGCGCCGTGTCAAAAAAATAGACAAGCCAGTTAAACGGACAGCAAAGCACATGATATGCCGCTGGTGCATACATATTTCCGCCAAGCGCCTGGGAAAAGGAGTAAAAGAGCCCTGTTTCCCCATGTAACAAGTCATGAAACCAACTGTACAGCTTCCAATACTGAATTTCCAGATCCCAGACGAGAACCGTCTTATCCCCAAACGGAAATATTTCCTGCAGGATCATCACGGTGCACACTATCAATGCAGGTATCAGAAGTGACAGTATATAAAAGCTCCTGTTTCTCTTCTTGTGCGGTCCACAATGTTGCTCGAACATTTGATCACTCCTCTTTAGTTTTTACCGCATTTAAACAAAATCCTGCTAACAGCGGTGTTGCTGCCATGACAGGCAGCATGTATCTCATATATCCGTTGACAGGTGAAATCGCACAGATTGCAATCGTTAGAAACATTGGTACACAAGCTGTCAAATCCTGCCACTTGTTTTTTCTTATCATCAATGTAGTCAGAAAAAGCAAGATCCATGTATAGGTCGCCGGATACATTAACAGTGATAGCACCGGCAGTTTCAGCCAAAGATGTGAAAATTTGTTCATATTGTTTCTCAGTTCTTCACTATGTACATAAAAAATATCCAAATCCCCGGTTGCCAAAGGTTCTCCCTTGATATAAAACTGCATGTTACCCATTTTCTTACTTATAAATTCGGGATAATAGTAGCCGAAACAGTGATTCAATGCCGCCTCGATATAACAGTTAGGATCCTTTGTAAATTGTTTTATCCATAATCTAAAATACTTGATCAAGATTTCCCTATGCGGATTCCTATATGTGCTTTTAACAGGATCTGAGATGTTAGGGTCATACTTTTCCTTTATTGTCTGATATGACAACACCTGATCGATCGTCTCTATCTCATCATCTGTCAGTTCTTCCTCATGTTTTATGACATACCGCGCCGTCTGCTGAAAAGGCACACTCAGCATTTCCTTCACCGAGCCTTCCCGCACATCAAATATCGGAAAAATAACCTGTTTGAACCCTATATGGACAAGCAGCACGACAGTCAAAGACAGGATTATTTTTTTGTATTCCTTCTTAGCCATGATGATCATCAGGCTCATGATCGACGGGATCAAAATATATACCGCTTCATTTCTGTATAGTTCTGCCGCACAAGATACCATAAGAAATAAAAGCAGATGTCTTTTGTCGGAATATTTCTTTGTCTCGATCATCTCGATATAGTATATCATAAACAAGCCAAACAGACCATAATATACCGTATCTTTTATCAATGCTTGTGCGTAAGCTCCCCATGTCGGAACAATTGCGTAAAACAATACAGAACAGATCTTAACCCTTTTTGATATTTGATAGCTTATTATTTTTTTGCAGATACGTGAAAATACAAATGCACAAAAGAAAGATTGCGCCAGGATAACCACAAAAACTCCAAAATTGTCCGATACATGCCCTCCGATCCAGTGTAAACTCCCCATGACCAGAGTCGAAAACCATGGATGGTGATTGGTTGCCGGATCGATACCATAAAACATATTTAACTGCAAATATCCGTCATACGGCACACTGCCAGGATAAAAAATCACGAGATACGGCAGCCAGCACAGGATAAAAAGAAAAAATAATGCCTTATTCTCTTTTCCCATTAATTTTTGATCGATACCATTGTTGAATATATAGGTATTATCAGGTCGACCAGCTTCTATCACATCCATTAGATAATCGATACATATACGAAAAAACCATATATATCCACAAAAACCAAAAACTGCAAATCCAAATTGATACGGATTGCCGACTATATACTTGAGATTATTATTTGCCGCAAAACTCTTTCCTGTAATACAAAAAGCGGCAAATACCACCGCCAAAATATCAATACTGACCTTAGACCCTCTTATCGCGACCCTCGTGGTTCCTAAATAAACCAGCACAATACACAGAAATGCAGTCAGGATCGTACTTCCGCCAAACTGTGCCGCTGCCAATTCGATTATTTTTCCAAGTGGGCTGCTGCTCTGATAATTTTCCAGAACGACTGCCTTGGACGAGAGCGCGATCGCAGCCATAAATGCAAAAATATAACGCCCTGCATTGGATAACTTGTCTATCAACCGTAGACACTGTATCTTCTGATGTGTTTTCATAATGTAAAGAATCTCCATAAATATAAATTTTCGAACCTGAATACTATTCCTTTGAAATACCACTTTTGAAATACACCTTCATCGGTTTCTTCATAATTCACCACATAGAACCATTCACCGCCGAAAGGCCCAACCACCAGCTCAGCTGGTGGAATGGGATAGCCCCC